>NZ_FUWU01000010.1 GCF_900167415.1 Fibrobacter intestinalis
TTGCAGGCATTATCTTCGAGGAGACTAGTAGTATTCGTCATTGCGTACCCACCAAGGAGAAAATCAGTCATATTTGAAAGCGACCGTCATTGCGAAACCCGGAGGGGTGAAGCAATCCTTTCCCGCTGACAAGATTGCCACGTCGCTACGCTCCTCGCAATGACGAGGTGCCAGCACAGATTGCTTCGGCTTTGCATCCCTGAAACTTGGAATCTTTGATTCCATAGTTGAAGTATCCCTGAAAGGGACAATTCATCTAAGGGAACAAGTTCCCAAGGCTCATGGGCCGCTTTGTTCCTCGCTGGGACGGATTGTGTACGGGACTGCCTGCTCGCTTGCGTTCCTTGAGCGGGCGGTTGTTTTTACGTCATTGCGAAACCCGGAGGGGTGAAGCAATCCTTTCCCGCAGCCAGGATTGCCACGTCGCTACGCTCCTCGCAATGACGAGGAGCCCATATGAATTGCTATGGCTTTGCATCCCTGAAACTTGGAATCTCCGATTCCATAGTTGAAGTATCCCTGGAAGGGACAATTCGCCTAAAGGAAGCGGAGCTTCCAAGGCTCATGGGCGTAAGCGAGCACCTCGCAGTCTGCGAGAAGAAATTTTCCTTGTGAAAAAGAAATCCACGCTTTGGAAAAAAATTATTTGAGGAAATTTGGAGGAAGATTGTGAACAATTCCCTTATTTTTCCATCCGTTTCTCATTCCGTAATTTCTATTTGATTTCCTTCAAAACCGACAATACAACTTTCATAATATCCATCGCCGGTAATTCTTGGCCCGCTGACAACTTGATAGCCATCGTTTTTTAATTTATCCGTAAGTTCGTTTACCGATTTTTGACTCCCTAGACGAAAAGCGACATGCGTATATCCCGTTTTGGCCAAAGGCTTTTCTTCGTCAATCATATTGGGTCTGTTCATTATTTCAAGCCTTGCGCCATCGTCAAAAGATAAAAAGTACGATCGAAAATTTGTTTGTTCGTTATGATATAGCGCATTCGAAGATGCGTTGAAATATTTTATGAAAAAGTCCTTTGCTTTTTCTAAATCATTTACATACATAGCGATATGTTCTATTTGCATACAAACCTCAATTTTCATTTTGAAAAATGGCAGCTTGTCATTTTCAATTCTCCTTTCAAAATATAATTTTCTCCGGCATCTTCATTTATAAAAATGGATCTCGCCATAAAAATTTATATTCGACGTATTTCTTAATTTGTACAAACGCATTTTAGACTGCGACTCAAAACAGCTTTGGTAATGCTTCGACAAGCTCAGCAACCATGGTTCAGCAACCGGTCCCTGAGTTTATCAAAGGGCGGCAAGCTCACCAACCACTAACCACTGACAACAGATAACTGACAACGAACCACTCTAATGCAACCGATTTTTTGAAAATGAATTTTTAAAGGCGAACTTCAAATGAAATTCAAATTTCTATGTTTTCCACCATGGAAAAGAAAGAAAAAAATGTAATCCGCCGTCTTTTTTTGTGGTTCCGCAAAAAATCAGGAAATGATTTAGAAAACAGTTTGGGATATGAATTTAAAAATCCAGAGTATCTGGCGCACGCCTTGGTGCATCGTTCTTGGCTTTCCGGAAAAGAAATTCCCTATTGGGAAAATAATGAACGCCTTGAATTTTTAGGCGATTCCGTATTGAATATGCTGGTCACGGAATATCTGTATAAGACTTATCCGCATTTGCCGGAAGGCGACCTTTCCAAAATGAAAAGCGTTATTGTTTCTGGTCAGGCTCTCACCAAAATCGCTCGAAGCTGGAACTTGGGTGCTTATCTTCGCGTGGGCAAAGGCGAAGCAAAAACCGGTGGACGACAAAGAGACAGCTTATTAGAAGACGCTTTTGAAGCGATTCTTGGCGCAATGTATCTGGACAGCGATATTAAACAATGCCGAAAATTTTTGGAAAAGCACATTTTCCCGAATGTGCAAGAAGTCATTTCAGAAGCGGATTTTATAAACTACAAGAGCGCACTGCTCGAATATATGCAAGCGCGTTCATTGCCTTCGCCCGATTACGAAGTGATTTCGGAAACCGGACCGGAACACTGCAAAATTTTTGAAATAGCGGTGATGTTCGATGGAAAAGAATACGGCAAAGGAAAAGGCGCGTCTAAAAAGAAAGCGGAACAGGAAGCCGCAAAAATTGCCCTCGCTGAATTTCAGAAAGAAGAAAAAGAAAAAACGAATGCGGCGTTTTTGAATGTGAAACCGCCCAAAGTGACAAAACGTTCTATTGCCCGCGCAGAAAAAGACGCGCAAGACATTGTAAAAGGGAAAAAGAAATGAAAAAAATTGCATCAAGCTTTGCTCGTTTTCAAGTAGCGTCGTCGTTCTTTAAACTCATACTGTCGTCGCTCGTCATCGGGATTTCCCTCGTCGGCTGTAAAACAGAAAAGCAAAGCCATAAAACGGCAAATCCAGAAGTGTGCCCGGAAACAAGCACCTACCCGGCAGATGCCGATGGAGAATTCGATCCGATGGCCGACTTGTCCGCGGTTCCCTGCGGAACGATTCGCCTCTGGGGTTCGGCGATGCCCAAATCTTTTAACATGTGGGAAGATTACAACAGCTTTAGTGCCGGCCTCATGAGCCTCATGTTCGAGCCGCTGGTCTCTTTGCATTCAACAGAAGACCGTCCTATCGGCATTTTAGCGGATCGCTGGGAAATTTCTGCAGACAGCATGACATTTACGTTCCATATCGACCCTCGGGCACGCTGGAGCGATGGCGTGCAAATCACGGCGGAAGACGTTCAATTTTATTACGATGTCATTATGAATCCCCAGAACTTGACACCGATTTTCAAAGTTGGCCTTTCTCGTTTTGAACGCCCCAAAATCATTGATTCACTCACCCTTTCTATTACGGCAAAAGATGTGCATTGGGCAAATTTCTGGGAAGCGGCAGGACTTGTCGCCTTTCCCAAACACGTATGGAAAGACGCCGACTTTAATCAAATCCGCTATCGTTTTTCCGTCGTTGAAGGCCCATATCAAATTTCCGATTTTCGAGAAGAACGCTATGTGGAACTTTCTCGTAATGCAAACTGGTGGGGCTTTCACAAAAACTGGAATCGAGGAAAATACAATTTTGAAAAAATCCGCTATCGTTTTATGGAAGACCGAACCAAAGCTTTGGAAGCTTTCAAAAAAGGCGACTTGGATGTTTACGCCGTGTACACCTCTTCCATTTGGATGAAGCAGACCGATTTTGACGCCGTACAAAAAGGCTGGGCAGTAAAACAACAAATCTTTAACCGCGAACCCATCGGTTTCCAAGGTATGGCGATGAATTTGCGCCGGGATAAATTCAAAGACGTACGAGTTCGCAAAGCACTTTCCTATTTAATGAACCGCCAGCTGATGAATGAGAAATACATGTATAACCAATACTTTCTACTGAATAGTTACTATCCGGATCAATGGCCTTCGCACGATAATCCCCATGCAGAAAACTATCCGTTCGACATGGACAAGGCACGCGCCCTCTTGACCGAAGCAGGTTATATTCCGGGCAACAAAGGAATGTTAGAAAAAGACGGAATTCCATTCACCATCTCTTTTATCACCGCCAGCGAAGATATGCGGCACTTGACTTTTTATCAGGAGACTCTACAAAAAGCAGGCATTCAGATTTCTATAGAACAAATTTCACAAAGTACGCTTCGAAAACGTTTGGACGAAGCCGATTTTGACATGTATTGGATCGCATGGGGAAGTTCCCGTTTGAACGATCCCGAAGCCTCTTGGTCTAGCGCAACGGCAAATGACCCGGGAACGAATAATTTGACAGGAGTTCAAGACCCGATAATCGACAGCCTTATCCATTTACAGAAAACGGAATTCGATTTAAAAAAACGCAACGAAATTTTACGCGCACTTGATACGCGCTTGACCGAAATCGTTCCCTATGTGCTCATGTGGCAATGCGATTTTCATCGGGTTCTCTATTGGAACCGCTTTGGCATGCCTAAAAATGTCTATGCAAAATTCGGACGCGAAGACGAAAGCATTCCGGTTTACTGGTGGCTATCCACAGAAAAAAGACAAAAACTGGACGCAGCCATGGCAGAAGGAAAGGAGTTGCCTTTAGAAGCTTCGGAGGTTCATTATGCGGAATGAATTTGACGTGATCATTGTGGGCAAAGGACCTGCGGGAATTTCAGCTGCCCTGTATGTATTGAGATCCGGCCTGTCTGTTTTACTTTTGGCGAAAGACGCTGGGGCACTTTCCCGTGCGCACCAAATTGCCAATTACTATGGACTAGAAAGCACCATTTCGGGGCAAGAACTCGCACACCGAGGAGAAGAGCAAGCGAAAAAACTCGGCGCGGAAGTAGTGACGGGCGAAGTCGTCGATTTAATGTTCGCAGAAAAATTTCATGCGACCATTAAGAAATCCGACGGGACCGAACAAACTTTTTTTTCAAAAGCGGTCATCATCGCTGCAGGAACAGTCCGTTCCAAAGTTCCTATTCCTGGACTGGATTCTTTTGAAGGTAAAGGCGTTAGCTACTGCGCCGTTTGCGATGGATTTTTTTACCGCAAAAAAAATGTGGCCGTCCTGGGCAATGGCGCATACGCGCTCGCCGAAGCAAAAGAATTGTTACCGCTAGCCTCCAAAGTCACCCTGTGCACTCTTGGTAAAGATCCCGCTGTAGAAATTCCCGAAACCTACGCCGTAGAAAAAGAAAACATCGCTGAAATCGCGGGCAATGATAAAGTCCAAAAAATTCGATTTGCAAGCGGCAAAGAAATCCCTGTAGATGGCATTTTTGTTGCCATCGGAACAGCAAGTGCGGCAGATCTGGCCCGCAAAACAGGAGCCTCTGTTCAACAAAACAAATTGATTATAGATGAAAAACAGATGACGACGGTTCCGGGCCTTTTCGCTGCCGGCGATTGCCTTGGCGGTGTTTTGCAGGTCGCCGTTGCAGTAGGCGAAGGCGCAAAAGCAGGACTCGGTGCTGTAGAATTTGTCCGAAAATCCAAAGCAAAGGAATAAACCATGTTTTTAAAAGGAAAGAAAATTTTGCTGGGCGTTACGGGAAGCATCGCCGCATATAAAGCTTGCGAACTCTTGCGTCTGCTGCAAAAAGAAGGCGCAGAAGTGCGAGTCGCGATGACGGACGCAGCGACAAAATTCGTATCGCCTTTGACCTTCGCCTCCCTTTCCAAATGTCCGGTTTATACTTCGGACGGCAATCCAGAAGGGCGGCCTTTTCAACATATCGATTTTCCCCGTTGGGCGGATATTTTTTTAGCCGCCCCCGCATCGGCGGATTCCATCGGTAAAATGGCAAATGGCATCGCCGACGATCCCGTTTCTTTGTGCTATATGTCTAGCGGCCATGAAAAATGGATTGCTCCGGCGATGAATTCCACCATGTATCTTTCTTGCGCTGTCCAAAAAAATTTGCAAACTCTCCGTTCCTTTGCCGACACGACCGTTCTGGAATCTCCGTCGGGAAAACTCGCTTGCGGCGAAAATGGTCCGGGACGCTTCATGGAACCCGCCGAAATCGTTGCAGCTCTGAAACAATTCCGTTCCAAAGAAAATGATTTCGCAAAATCCGTTCTAATTACAGCGGGCCGCACCGAAGAAGCCATCGATCCCGTCCGCTACATTTCCAATCGTTCCAGTGGGAAAACCGCCGTCGCACTAGCCGAAGCCTTTTGGAATGCGGGATTTCAAGTCATTTTAGTCCACGGACCGATGGATGTAAAAATCCCCAACGGCATTTTGGAAGTCGCCGTCCAAAGCGCACAAGAAATGTACGAATCGGTACTTTCTCGACAGGCAGAAGTAAACGCCATCGTCCACTGCGCAGCCGTAGCGGATTACCGACCCAAAAATATCTCCACTTCAAAAATCAAAGACAGCCGTTCCCAATTCGTCTTGGAACTGGAGCCCAACCCCAATATCTTGCGGGATTCGGTCAAAAATAAAACGGAAAAACAAGTCATTGTTGGATTCGGATTAGAGACCGACGATGTGCAAAAGCATGGCAAAGAAAAATTGGAAAAAAGCGGTGCCGATTTTTTGGTACTCAACACTCCTGTCATGCCCAATGCGGGATTCGGTTTCGATCAAGTTCCTTTTACCATTTTGGAACAAGGAAAATCTGTGCCAGAATTGACAATGCGTTCAAAGCGGGAACTCGCCGCAGAAATTGTAAACAAAGTTCGTCAAAAGCTGGAGGATTTAGGTGCCTGATTTTTCGGAACTTGCAAAGTATTTGTCAGAACAAATAGACTTAGGCGACAGCATTGTTCTTTTAGATGAACCTTGGTCGCCCCCAAAACAACCGCGCCCGATGATTTCTTCAACGGCAACACCAATAAACCCTCCCGTAAAAACGGCGGCATACACACCAAAACCGCCATCCGAGCCGCCTAAAAAAATTGCGCCATTACAGCCTAAAGCCACTCAAATTGTCATTCCCGAATCGGCAAAATCGACAATTCCCTCGGCATACGAATCCGCACAGACTCTTGACGAATTTTACCATCTCGTTTCAACGGAAAAAATCTACGCTAAAACACCTTTCGCCAAAGGTGAAGGAAATCTCGCATCTCCCAGAATTTTGCTGGTCATCTATTCTCCCCAAGAAAAATATCTTGCAGACGGCTATCTCCATTCGGATGTAGGGCAAATGGTCTCCCGAATGTTTGGCAGTTTGAACATTCCTCCCGAAGAAATCGCCATCACATATTTTTGCAAAAAACAAACCGCAAGAATAGTACTTCCGCAGGTCGCCCAGGTTTTGAAAAAAATGCTGGAAAAAGAAGTATCGCTGATTCACCCGAAAACAGTCGTATTTTTTGGCGACAAACTTTTAAAACAGGCGCTTTCCCAAAATTCGGCAAAGATGTTCGACTTTGGTGGCACGCCCTTGGAATTCGCCCAAACACAGGCGACGGCGCTTATTGAACCCGAAGAAATGTTCACAGACAAACAATTAAAATTACTGACATGGAAAATTCACGTTCCCAAATGCGGATTCTTTGCGGGGTGATATACTCTCCATAAAAATCCAAAATAAAAAGCATTATCGAAACAATTTACCAACTCATCCTTTTCCGTTTTGCCCAGCAGCAATAGCGCCTTTCCGCATTCCTTGTAGAATTGTCCATCGACGTTTCCATACGCTCCGAATTTTGTCTATATTAAAAGTCGGATAATCAATACGGATTTTTATCATCGCTTATGGTTCAAGATCAAGAAAATTACGCCTATAGCGGAAGAGCCGCTCCACAGGCATCCGATGCCGAAGTGTTTTTGCTCGGCGGGGTTATGCAGGACGTGAATGTCCTATCGGAAGTCATTTCCCTTCTTTCGCCGGACGATTTTTATCAAGAACGGCACCGCATTATTTGGGAAACATTACAAAAACTTTCGCAGAACAATACCCCAATCGATGTCGTCACTCTTCGCGCAGCCTTGGAACAAGAAAACAAACTGGAATCCGTGGGCGGAGTGGATTACCTGCTCAAACTGATTGAATCCGTAGCCAGTGGTGCGAACGCAGCCTATCACGCCGAAATCATCCGAAAGAAAGCGCTTTTACGCCGAGTGATCAACGTATCCACAAAAGCGATTCGGGATGCCGAAGACCCGACCGCGGAACCAGACAAAGTCATCGCCGACGCCGAAGGTTCTTTCATGACGCTTGCCGAAAAGCAAGTCAAAAATTCTCTGCGTTCCGCCAGCGATGTAGTAAACGAAGTCCTTCGAGGAATCGACAACAGAAAACAAGGACTCTCCGGATGCCCAACGGGATTTTTGGAACTGGACAATCTGACAAGCGGCTTGCAGCCTTCCAATTTGATTATTCTAGCGGCGCGCCCCGGCATGGGAAAATCGGCATTCGCCCTAAACCTGGCTTCAAACGCCAGCATCAATTACGGTAAAAAAGTCGCCTTTTTCAGTTTGGAAATGAGTGCCGAAGAACTGATGAAGCGCATCCTCTGCTCTTTGGCCGAAGTTCGACTTTCCTCCGTCCAAAACGGAAATTTGAGCAGAGATGAATTGGCGAAGCTCCCCGGAGTAGCCAGCCGCATCATCCAGTCCAATTCCCTGTATGTCGATGACAATTTGGATTTGGGAATTATGGAACTGCTTTCCAAATGCCGGAGTCTAAAACGCCAAGTCGGACTGGATTTGGTCATCGTAGATTACTTGCAGCTGATGAAAACGCAAAAAGCAGAAAACCGCGCCGTTGAAGTCGGAGCGCTTTCCCGCGGATTGAAAATTCTGGCAAAAGATTTGAAAATTCCCGTTATCGCTCTGGCCCAGCTCTCCCGTAAATCCGAAGACCGCGCCGATATGAAAAACGGAAAGACCCGACCACAACTTTCGGACTTGCGTGAATCCGGATCCATCGAACAGGATGCCGACATGGTCTGGTTTATTGAACGCCCTTTTTACCGCACCCAAAGCGAAGAGGACAAAAACAAGGCGCAGCTTCTGGTGGCCAAACACCGCAACGGCTCCACTCGGGATATAAATCTCACCTGGCGTGGAGAGTTCACCAAATTCGACAATTACATCGCCGAAGAAGATCCGGACGCCGGGCTGGCGAACTCATTCGGCTCTTTGGGCGATAGTCTCTGAGGCCAGACAATGAAATTTCTCTTGGCGCCATTTCAATTTTTGGGAAAAATCGTTGTAAACGGAATTTCCAGCGTCGGAGAGCTGTGTTGCATTCTGTATTGGACGCTTCGCCAAGTTCCCTACGTTTTCCGAACCTGGGGATTGGTTTTAAAGCAGATGGTTTCCATTGGCGTATCTTCGATGCCGCTGCTTTTTGTCACGTCCATTTTTACGGGAATGGTAGCCACCGTTCAAGCGTCATTTCAATTTCGAGGGCTTGTTGCCGACAAATGGGTGGGAACCGCCGCCTGTAAAATGGTGCTGATAGAACTCGGGCCGCTCCTTACAGCCTTGGTTTTAGCCGGACGGGTAGGCAGCGCCCTTGCCGCAGAAATCGCCTCTATGCGAGAAAAAGAAGAACTGGACGCCCACGAAGTTTTAGGGCTTGATCCTTACCGCTTTCTGGCAATGCCCCGCTTTGTCGCTTTCTTTACGATGGTGCCGTGCCTAACCATCATATCCAATTGTCTGGCGTTAATCGGCGGCTGGATAGTCGCTGTTCTGGCTCTGGATATTTCATCCTATACATTTTACACGGGTATGCAATACCTGTTCAATCCGATGGATCTTTTCGGCGGAGCCATTAAATCTTTTGTTTTTGGCGTTGTCATTTTTCTGCTCGGCTGGTTCCACGGCATCAATGCAGCACCGGGAGCGCGCGGCGTGGGACTGGCGACAAAAGACGCGGTTGTCTCCTGCTGCCTGATGATTTTAATTTTGGATCTGGCAACAGATGCGATGCTTTTTCAATAGGAACGGACTATGCCCAATGTGAACATCGATTCCAACGACATCATGATCCAGCTTCGCGGACTCAAAAAAAGCTTTGGAACCCAGACGGTTTTAGCGGATGTCAATCTGGATATTCGCCGAGGCGAAACCATGGTGATTATCGGACAATCCGGCGGCGGCAAGTCGGTGATACTCAAACACATGATAGGCCTTTTGCAACCGGACGAAGGCGAAGTCGTAGTCGATGGGGTCACTATCAGCACGCCAAAATTTTTCGACACGCGTACGATTCGCAAAAAAATGGGAATGCTCTTTCAAAGCGGTGCCCTCTTCGATAGCATGGACACGGGCGAAAACATCGCATTTGCGCTGCGGGAACATCACCCGGAACTCTCGGAAAAGCGGGTGCAAGAAATCGTTACGGAAAAATTAAAACTGATCAATCTCGTTCCGGAATTTCGCACCAAAATGCCCAGCGAACTTTCGGGCGGTATGCGGAAACGCGTCGCCTTGGCGCGAGCCATTGCCTTAAACCCCGAAATTCTCCTTTATGACGAACCGACGACAGGCCTTGACCCCATTACGAGCGACGTCATCAACGATTTGATTTTGGATATGCAAAGCAAGCTCGGCGTGACCTCCGTCGTGGTAACGCATGACATGGTGAGTGCCTTCAAAGTGGCGGACAGAATCGCCATGCTGTATAAAGGGCGAATCATCGAAGTCGGCACGGTAGAAGAAATCAAGAACACGTCGAACCCCTTTGTGCAGCAGTTCATCACCGGCAAGCGGAAAATCAACCCGGAAGAAACCAGGCCCGTTTCTGGCCAATAGTTGCTAAATTAGCCCATTTCAACGCCAAAAGAGGAAATTCCGTATCAAATATCACGCAAATTCCCCTTTGGTATGCCATAAATATGTTACGATGCGGCCAAAAATGTTTAAATTCACTGTGAGTATTTGTCCTTTACAAGAAAGAGGTCTTTCTTATGCAAAAGAAGTTGGTTTTTGGCTTTGCGGCAGCCGCGCTGGCAGGTAGCCTTTTCATTGCTTGCGGCGATGGGGATGTATCCAGCACTTCTGCGGATGACGAGAGCAGCGCCTTTTTAAACGATCCGGATTATTATAAAACACTGATCGAATCCGCAACGACAGCCTGCAACGACGACCCCAAGTGCGCGGCGAATATCGGCAACATTGTCGTAGAACCCTCTTCAAGCTCGGCAAGCGAAATTACCGAACCGAGTTCGGCTTCCGTTTCTTCCGCATCCATGTCCTCGGCATCAGTCGTGCCTCCGCTGAGTTCCTCCTCTCCCATTGTGAACCTTTCTTCAGCCAGCGTCATCACGTCAAGTGCGAGCGTCATCGTATCCAGTTCTTCGGTTGAAATCAAAGACGATGGAACCGTCAATGGGACCTGCGACCCCGTTCCCGCTAAAATTGAAAAGGGAGCAAGCACAAAGTGGACATTTAAACGGGTTACGCCGCCTGGGATGGCGGGGATGACTGCCCAGCAAAATGCGCTGTTCGACTGGACAATGCCCAACTCCACGGAGGGGACGTTTAGCGAACTTGGCAAAAATGGAGGCAATGCCGCTACCGCAACTTATACGGCTTCGGGTTCTTTCGGGGCAACTCTCCAAGTGGACGGCAATACCATTCAGTGTTCAGAGCTTCAAGTCAACGGTGCTCCGATTACGGGCTGCGTCTGCACGCCGGATGTAGCCAACCCAGATGTCGCCAGCGGTCCCGCCACGGTAACCTGGACGGTTTCCGGCTGTCAAACAACCGGAGCCACCATTACAGGATACGCATGGACCGATGCAACGGGAACAGGCGAAACGGCAACCGCTTCGTTTACGGAAAAGGGTCAAGAAATTACGCCAGTTGTAACCGTTTCGAACGACGACAATACCCAAGAGCAATTCACTTGCGCCGCAGCCAAGGCGGTGAACAGCAGTGCTCCAGAGTATGAAATTTTGAAAGCCAATGACACGGTAATCTTGCCGGGTGCAGGAACTTATACAATTGCCATGGGTGCGACGAATCCTGGCGGTTGCCAGATTTACTGCAAGAGTGCTACTGGTGAATCTTGGAGTGCTTCTGTTAACGGAGGTGCGTCAACTTCCGGAACTTATCACGCGTCTCTAACGACGAAAACTTCGGACTGCGCCGGTTCTATGACTCTCGAATTGACGGGAGCAACATCCAATGTTGAATGTGGTGCTAACTGGTGGTGATAACTGCTAGTGCCAGCATCGTGAACTTCAAAAAAAAAGCCTCTCCCCGGAGAGGCTTTTTCATCCTTTAAAGTTTGCATTTTGAGTGTAGTAAAATTCAAAAGTACAGCAATCTCTAGTATTTTATAGGGAATGCATTCTTCCATAAAATTTTGCAATCCAAGCGAGGACATAATTCCAGCGGAAGGCTCTCTTGTCTATGGCCAAGACTGCAAACAGAAACCAGCAGAAAGCAAAGCCCTCTGTATGGACAACCTCTCCCCGTTTTTGAAATCCTCTATCTCTTCTTTCAGGAGCAGTTTCTTCAAATATAGAAAAGTCCATGAGGAAATTCTCCGCCTCTTCGCGGGGGAAATCGGCTCAATTAATGAGATATGTTACAAAAAAGCCCCGCATAAAGCGAGGCCTAAGTTGGAAATAGAAATTACAAATTTTGGATTTCTTCTTCGGAAAAACCGGAAACATTCGCGATAAGGTCTAGAGATGCTCCATTGTTTTTAAGAGCTTTCGCCATTTCCCTGCGGGCATTCAAGTCGCCCCTTTCCATGCCGATTCCGATGCCTTCGTCGCGCCCTTCCTCGTATCTTGCAGCGAGGGCCTTCTCTTCGGCGTCGGCGATGGTCTCGTAGCCGTAGGCTTCGGATGTCTTGATGAAGTCCATTTTGAATTCCTCTTTCTCTTCCTTCGGGAGCAGTTTCTTCAAATATAGAAAAGTCTGCGTGAGGAAATTCTCCGCTTCGTCCCGGGGCAGTTCCTTCAGCATTTTGACGGCGGCGCGCAAGTGCCTCTGCATCTTTTCGCCGTGGAACACGTATTTCATCGCCACGAGTGCCAGTGCAATTTTCGGGGAGATGTCCCGGATTTCGTTTGTGCTGAAACTATCGCCGATGTCCACCAGCTCCAGGACGAACGGCAGGCCGATGCGGTGGTAGTATTCCGGGTAGTCCGGGAACATGGTTTTGTTTTCCAAGTCCCAGCTTTCCCTGCCGTTGTAGAAGACGATGGCGACGGTGGGGATGCTCCTTTGGTTCTTGACCATGATGTGGTACCAATATTTGACGAGCTGAGCAGTGATGTTCGGGTCTTTCGAGGACTTGTGTTCCTCGAGGATGCCGACGAGGAGATCTGCGGAGCGCTTCGCATTCTCTCTATCTTTTACATCGTTGCTTTCGCCTCCGTCCCCGGCGATCTTGACGGTGAACGCCAGGTCCGCGTAGCCGAAGCTTTCCGTGTCGCTGAAGGATTCGGAGATTTCCGTGAGGGTCGAGAGGTCCACGGTCTTCAGGAATTCGGAAAGGCTCCTGTTGTTTCGGGCGACGAGGCGCAAAAGTTCCGCGGCCCGGTCGGGAGCCTTGAAGACGGAGCGGAAATAGGAGTCGTGCCCAGTGCGGGCGTTAGCGTTGTTTTCTTTCATGGATTTCCTCTTTAGAATGCGGAATTTCCCTATTGAAAGTCCAATTCCTTTAAACGTTTTTGCAGGCCTTTTTTCTACCGCAATTTGTGTAAAATGTTGCTTGCAGGGATAGGGGCGGCTTTTAAGTCAAACCTTGGTTTTGTGCGGCTGCTTGTCCCCCCAAGGCAACCGGCCTTTCAAACGATGAAGCGCACATCGTAGCAAGCCACAAGCAACGTAAAATCGTCATTCAAATGGGTAAAACGCATACCATCATAGCAAGGAGTACCGCGGCGGAAGCTGTCGTTTTCGCCCATTCGGGGCTCTCTTTTAAGAAAAGTTCCAGTTATTTTGCCTTTTTCTTTCGTTCAAACAAGTCTTAAACGGAGAAAAGCGTTTGCCCCAAAAGATTTAATCACGCTTCTTCAGCCAATTCCCGCAAAGACTCATGGAAAAGACAACGCTCGTCACTAAAAATACCGCAATGCCGATGCACGCCAAATGCCCGATTCCCTGCAGACCGCGATGCGTCGTAAAGAGAAAGCCGACAAAACCCGCGATCGTCGTTGTCGAACTCGCCATCACATTGCGCCCCGTCGTGTCCAAGAGGGTGCGCAACGTCAGATTTTTATCGGAAACCCACGCCGAAATAAAGTGAATCGTCGCATCGATTCCAATTCCCAAAGTCATCGGAATCACTATCACGTTATAAATACTGATTTTTCCAAATTCAAAAAAGTGCGTCAAAAAACCGAGCAAGCCCATCGTAATCAAAAATCCCATTCCAAAAGAAATGCCGCCGGTAAGGAACAGTTTCGGTTTGCGGAAAGAAATCGCGAGTGTCCCCATGATGACAATAATAATTGCTCCCGCCAATTTAAAGCTGTCCGCTTTGACCGATTCTATCACGTCGGAAAGGATGAACTGCGAAGAGAACGTGCGAAGATTTTCGCCGTCAAAATTCCAATGGCCGTAGCGTTCCTGAAATTTATGCAAAGCTTTGGCGTCCCAACTGGGGAAATCCCCATAGATAAATCCAATCTTTCCATAGGATCCGTCCTTTTCCCTCAGCAAATCCAAAGTCCACGACGGAATGTCTTCGGCGGTGAACGGATTTTCCACTTGAGAAAGTTTGCGGAGGCTGGCGATGTTTGCCGAATCCTCGCCCATTGCCCGATCAAAAACTCTGGCATTCGCCAAATCCCGAATTTCTTCGATGATTTCTAAGCGCAATTCCTGCGAATCCTGTGGAGGAACCAGGCTTTTCAGTGTTAAAAAGCTGCCGAGCATCGAGTCCTTTTCCACCAATAGGCGGACCATCAAAGTATCGTAGAGCAGATCGAGCTGTTCTGGTTTGGAACCCATAACCGCAGCCGGTGTCGAAGAAACCGCCTTGTTCGATTCCCGCGTGACCTTCGTCGAAATTTTATTTTTCTTCTGCGTTTTTTCCGTTGAAACACGACGAAGATTTTTCAAATTGTGTTCAAAATCCACATACTGGCAGAAATACAGAGCGAACGCACCTAAAGCAAATCCCACAATCGAAGCCGTTCTGAAGAATCGGGCGATTTTCTGTTCGCTCCAGGATTTGGGCAAAAGGCTGTTTTGCGGAGCTGCGGGAATGCCGCCGAGACATTTGACAAAAACGGGAAGCACCAGCACCGAAGTCAGCATACTGAACAGGACGCCCGTCGAAGCCACAATGCCAAATTCATAAAATCCCCGGAAGTTCGATGCAAGAAGGGTCAAAAAGGCCGCGATCGTCGTGATGCTCGCCAAAATAAACGGTTTGATCATCTTGCTTTGTGCGGCTTCCAAAACCTCTTCCAGCGTCGCATATTTGTGTTTTAATTTTTGTGCCGTTCCCAAAATATGAATGGAATAGTCAATGCCAATTCCCAAAATGATAGAAGCGACAAAAACCGTAAACGGATTGAACTTGCCGTAAAAAAGAGCGGTAAACGCCAACGTCGGGAGGCACGCATACAGCACCGAACCCGTCACGAGAATCGGGCCTTTCACGCTGCGGAAAAAGAACATCGTCAGCAAGAAAATAAGAACCAGACTGATTCCGAACGAGAAGATACTGTCGTTTGCCACATCATCCACTTCTTTCAAACCTTCATAAGTTCCTTCCACTGTAAAACGAGTGGGCACAGCATAAGTCCGGCTGTTGAAATTCTGCAACAGCGTATCGGTTTTGGCCAAAATGCGCGTGACAAATTCATAATCCGTCGAAGGTTTTAAAAGCTTCGCATTGACCACGCCATTATAAAGGATTTTTCCCGTGCTATCGGGCTGCGGACTGCCGATTAAACGAGTTCTCAAATGCGCAGGAATCGTCGATTTGGGATTCCATTCCGCCGAAGCGTTTTCCGTTTTCGAGGAATCTTTTTTGAAAAAAGAATCGAATGCACTCAACGCTTCTTCGGGAAGTCCCAGCTCTTGAGGAATGCTGGCGTCGAACCAAACCCTTTCTTTTTTCTCTGCCAGGTCTTCGCCCAAAAGGTCCACGACGAGAGGACCATTTTGTCTGCCGATTTCCTGCTGGACATCTTCCAGATTGTCGCGAAGGGATTCCAGATGTTTTAACGGAAGGTAGAGCAGCGCGTTATCTTTGAAAAATTGATTTTCGTTATCGATTTGCGTCGAAACGTAATCACCCTGCCAATTCCGATGAATGTAATCGGCGATAGAATCCTGCAATGCCGCGACCAATTCCACGTCTTCGCTCTGGATGGCAATCATAAACCGGTCCGTACTTCCAAAGCGCTCGTAAGATTCGTTCAAAGCGATAACGCTGGGAGTTTTTTCCGGAAGCAAGTGCGCCAAGTCGGCATCCAACTTCAACCCCGGATAAACAAGAATCGGAAAAGCAAAGGCCAGCGCCAAAAGAATATAAAAAAGCAGAGCCTTGTATTGATGTTTGCAAATAAGTGGAATGTACCAAGCAGAAAATCTTTCTATCAACGATTTTTTTTCCATACGCTAAATATATAAATATTCCTTTTTCAGCCCATCCTAAAACCCGATTTGACCGATAAGCGGTAAAAAAACGGCAGCGACTATCGGCTTATTTCGCAGGCATCATCTTGTCGTTGCGAAGCAGCGAGCGCAGAACCTGACTTGCGCCTATCGCCCGCTTTCTCCAAAGTCTAGAAAGGGAATCAACATTCTGATTATCCATGTACAAACAAAATCAATTAGTCAAATCTACAAATTTAAGAGTATTATTTTTTACATCTTAAAAAACTATTTTTAAAAACAAAATATTTAACAATCACTAAAAATTGTTTAAGACTCATGGCAAAGGCAAAAAAATCGGAAATCGAAACGCTCAACTTGGATTCGCTTCTTTTTAAGTGCCGAGACATTCTTCGGCAGGCGCGGAATTCCGGCTCGTTCTTTGAAAAGCGCGACATGATGCTCACGCTCGTCTTCCTGCGCTTTATCGGCGAAAAATACGAGGACGGAATCGAAAAACTCCGCGCGGACATTGCGGCGCAGGGTTTGAATCCCGACGACCTGGAAATTCAAAGGGCGTTCTTTGAGGACGCAACGTTTACGGACGGAACCTACAATCTTGAGAGCGATGCGTGCTGGTCAACAATCATCAACACGCCCGCGCCCAAACTGAACGTCGCGCTCGACACCGCGCTCCACAGCATCGCGTCGCATTCCGCCGCGCTCAAAGGCTGCTTTGTGGAAGGCACGTTCACCCAGCGCAATCTCGGCGCGAACGACATCAAAAAAATCGTGGACGAAGTGAACAAAATTAGCCACAAGACGTTCGGGCAGGAAAAGGATTTGATTGGGCGCGTGTATGAATATTTTCTGAAGGAATTCGCCGTGAACGCCACAAAGGAAGAGGGCGAATTCTACACGCCGCATGATGTCGTCCAGCTGATTGCCGCAATGATTGAGCCGTTCGACGGAACGCTCTACGACCCGTGCTGCGGCTCCGGCGGAATGTTCATCCAGAGCGCCGCGCTCGTCAAAGCCCGGCAAGGCGACATCAGCGCAGTCAACGTGTTCGGGCAGGAAAAGGAGGCGGCGACGTGGCGGCTTGCCAAGATGAATCTCGCGCTCCGGGGAATCAGCCATCACTTGGGTGAAACAAGCGACTCCACTTTTTTGAACGACCAGCACCGCGGAATCTACTTTGACTACATTATGGCAAATCCGCCGTTCAACCTGAAAGGCTGGTGGAACGAAAACTTGCGGAGCGACCCGCGCTGGGCGGATTATCCTGTGCCGCCGGAAAGCAACGCAAACTACGCGTGGATTCTGCACATCCTTTCGCACCTCAAAAAGCAGTCGGGCGTGGCGGGATTCCTTTTGGCGAACGGCGCGCTCGGCGACGGCGACGCGTTTGAAATCAGAAAGAAACTCATTCAGAATGACAAAATTGAAGCAATCATCGTTTTGCCGCGCGAACTTTTTATCACCACCGACATCAGCGTTACGCTCTGGATTTTGAACGCGAACAAAACAGGCGGCGCATACCACAAACGCACGCTTCGGAACCGCACCGGCGAGATTCTCTTTATGGACTTGCGCACTTGGCAGGAAAATCCAGTCAAAAACGAAAACAAAAAGAAAGTGCTTTTGTCGCCGGAGCAGATTCAAAAGGCGGCGGACATTTACCACACGTGGCAGAACGAAGGCACGGACGGCGCGCACTACGAAGTGCCGGAACTTTACCGCAGCGTAAAACTTTCTGAAATCGAAGAGAAAAACTTTTCGCTCGTCCCGTCAAAATACATCGAGTTCATCGACCACGACTTGGAGATTGATTTTCCGGCGGAAATGAAACGCATTCAATCTGAAATGACCGCACTCCTTGCGCGTGAGGAAAAAAGCCGCGCGCTTCTAAAAGACGCGTTCGCAGGAATCGGCTACGGGATTGACGGCACAGACGGAGGCGAATCATGACAGAAAACAACACGAACCTCATCATGTATACAACGCAGGACGGCGTTACAAAAATTCAGGCGACGTTTGACAACGACACTGTTTGGCTGAGCCTTGACCAGATGGCGCAGTTGTTTCAGCGCGACAAATCTACGATTTCACGGCACATCAAAAACGTGTTCGATGAGGGCGAACTTGAGAAAAATCGAGTTGTTGCAAATTTTGCAACAACTGCCGCCGACGGAAAAAACTATCAGGTTGATTATTACAATCTCGACGTTATCATTTCCGTAGGCTACCGCGTGAAATCTTTGCGCGGAACACAGTTCAGAATCTGGGCGATGAATATTCTGAAAGAATATATGCAGAAAGGATTCGCCCTTGACGACGAACGCTTAAAGGAACTTGGCGGCGGAAATTATTTCGATGAGCTTCTGGCACGAATCCGCGACATTCGCTCAAGCGAAAAAGTATTCTGGCGCAAAGTCCTTGAGATTTATTCGACAAGCATCGATTACGACCCGTGCGCCGAAAGTTCCGTCAGATTTTTCAAGGAAGTGCAGAACAAAATGCACTGGGCGGCGCATAAGCACACCGCTGCGGAAATCATCTACGACCGGGCGGACGCGCAGAAACAGAACATGGGGCTTACAAGCTGGAGCGGCAGGCAGATAAAAAAGTCAGACGTGGAAATCGCAAAAAATTACCGTTTCCGAAACGGAACTTGACGCGCTGAACAAGATTGTCGCCGCTTACCTCGACATTGCGGAAGTCCGCGCCCTAAACCATGAGCCGATGTATATGAAAGACTGGCTCGAAACAATCGACGATTATCTGAAAATGACGCGCCGCGAAATCCTCACGGCTGCCGGACGTATTTCCCACGAGAAAGCAATCGAAAAGGCGCATTCCGAATACGAAAAATACAAGGCAATCCAGCCGGAAACATTGTCCGCCGTGGAAACGCATTTTTTGAGCAACATAAGCGAACTGGAACACCGAGAGGAAAATGCGGTGAAGCGGAGAAACGGAGAAACGGAGACAAATCATGACAGAAGAAAATAAAACATACCGCTTGGGAGAATTGATAGAACTCTGCGACGAACGCAACACCGCCGGAAAATACACGCTTGCCGACGTGAAGGGAATTTCCACAGAAAAAACTTTTATTGACACGAAAGCGAATATGGACGGCGTTCCTCTTAATTCATATAAAATTATAAAGCCAGATGAATTTGCGTATGTTGCTGACACTTCCCGGCGTGGCGATAAAATTGCCCTCGCTTATAATGACGAAGAAAAAAACGTGCTTGTTTCCTCAATATATACTGTGTTCCGCGTGAGCCGCCCGAATGAAATCGATTCCGACTATCTTTTCATGTTCTTCAACCGCCCGGAGTTTGACCGCTATGCCCGCTTCAATTCGTGGGGAAGCGCGCGCGAAACATTTTCATGGGAAGATTTTTGCGACACGCCGATTACCCTTCCGCCGCTTGCCGCGCAGAAAAACGCCGTCGCTGTATACCGCGCGCTCAAAGAAAACCTCGCCGCTTACGAGCACGGCTTGCAGGACTTGAAACTCGTCTGCGACGGATTCATCGACCGGATAAAAAACGGCAGCCCGGAAATCAAAGACGTTGCTCACTTTTGCCTCGGCGACCTTGTGGAAGAAGTGGACGAACAGAACACCGCCGGGAAATACACACTTTCCGACGTGAAAGGAATTTCCACAGAAAAAAAATTCATCGAAACAAAAGCCGATATGAACGGAGTTTCATTGCAGTCTTATAAAATCGTAAAGTCCGATGAATTTGCGTATGTTGCCGACACTTCCCGGCGCGGTGATAAAATCGCCCTTGCTTACAATGACGGCGGCAATTCGCTGTTGATTTCATCGATTTACACGACATTCCGCGTAAGCCGCCCTGATGTGATTCTTTCGGAATATCTTTCGCTGTTTTTCAACCGCGCGGAATTCGACCGCTACGCGCGCTACTGCTCGTGGGGCTCGGCGCGTGAAACATTCGACTGGAATGAGATGTGCGATGTGCAAATCCCCGTGCCGCCGCTTGACGTTCAGCAAAACATCGTGAACATCTACAAATGCTACATCGAACGCCAGCGCATTGCCGCCGCGCTCAAAGCACAAATCAAAGCCGCCTGCCCGGTTCTCGTCAAAGGCAGCTTGGAGTGGGAATAATTTTTTATAGGAGATAAGAAAGATGAGTATAGAAAAAATTCTGAAAAAAGTGATTTTAATTGTTAGTTGTTTATTTCTAATCCTTAGTGTAGTGCTTTTCTTTGTATTCCTATTTAATAGGAATTATTTCAATTCAAGTTTTCAACTTGATGTTGATTTGGCGGAGAAATTTGGAGCATTTTTCTCTGGATTGGTTGGCACTTCTGCTACGATAGCAGGTTCTTTGTTGGTTGTATTGGTATTTTTGTATCAAAATCAACAATTTAGAGTTTCCAAAATTGAAAATACATTTTATAAAATGGTCGATTATCATAGAGAAAATTTGAGAAACATGGAATTTTCAACAAAAAATGAAACCTTTTCTGGGCAAAAAGCCTTTGTCAACTTCAAATTATATTTGTTCAAATGTCAAAATCTTGTTAAGCAGGCAAACCAAAAACTAACTAATCAAGAAAGTGATAATCAAGGGCTGCCCAAAGAAGAAATATTGGACTTGAGTTTTATGATATTTTTCTTTGGAATTGATTTAAAATGGAAATCGTTTTCTGACGAACTTTTGGCAAAATATAAAAAATATCCGCATCTATTAGATGAACTGTATAGACTTGCCCAGAAAGATTTTAATTTACCAAATCAAACTGCATTAAGCACCTATTTTAGAAATTTATATAATGCTATATCCTTGATTGACGGTAATAATGATTTATCGCAAAAAGAAAAATACAATTATATAAAATCATTGCGGGCGCAATTATCAAACAATGAACTTTGCCTTTTGTATTTCGACATTATGTCGCGTTATGGAACAAAGTGGAGGAAAAAACACCTTGTTGAAAAATATAAATTCTTAAAAAATCTTCCTCCTAAATTTTGTAATGGATTTGAGCCAAAAGATGATTTTAAGTTGGAATATGAAAGTGAGGAATACAACTAAAGAAAAATTCGTTTAATAAGGAGGTACGCCATGCACGACAAACCACAGGCAGCGCCGCTCAAGCAATTCAATTTTCTTCTCTACAAATCCGCGCAGGAAGAAGTGAGCGTGAATGCGCTTCTCAAGGACGACACCATCTGGCTTACGCAAAAGGCAATGGCGCAGCTGTTCGGCGTAGACAGAACGTCTATTGGAAAACATTTGAAAAACATTTTTGAAAGCGGCGAACTGGATGAAAAAGTGGTATGTGAAAAAATTGCACTACCCACTCAACACGGCGCAATAGAGGGGAAAATTCAAATTAACGATGTTACTTTGTACAACCTCGACGCAATCATTTCCGTGGGCTACCGCGTGAACAGCCGCCGTGCGACGGCATTCCGAATCTGGGCGACGGGCGTTCTGCGCGAATACATCACCAAAGGTTTTGTGCTGGACGATGAGCGGCTCAAGCAGGGACAGAGTGCGTTCGGCAAGGATTATTTCCGCGAGCTTTTGGAGCGCATCCGTTCCATCCGCGCAAGCGAGCGGCGAATCTGGCAGCAGATTACCGATATTTTTGCCGAATGCTCAATCGACTACGACAAGAACGCGCGGACGACCCACGACTTTTATGCGATGGTCCAGAACAAATTCCACTATGCCATCACCGGAAGCACCGCCACAGAAATCATCTACAACTCCGCTGACAGGAACAAGGAGCACATGGGGCTTGCCACGTGGAAGAACGCGCCGGACGGACGGATTTTGAAATCCGATGTTACGGTCGCCAAAAACTACCTCGATGAAAAGCAAATCCGCCGACTGGAACGCGCGGTGACAGGATTTTTTGACTACATCGAAGACTTGATTGAGAATGAGACCGCGTTCACGATGGAGGAATTCGCCGAAAGCGTGAATGCGTTCCTGGAATTCCGCAGGTTCAAGATTCTTGACGGCAAGGGAAAAATCTCGAAGGAAGCCGCCGACAAGAAGGCGGAGGAAGAATATGCCGAATTCAACAAGCACCAGAAAATCACGAGCGACTTTGACAAGGCGGTAAAGAAAATGCTTGAAGAAAAAAAACGATAAGGACGGAATCTATGCAGAAACCGAACAACCACCACGGTCGCTTTTGCGAGTCCGATTTTGAGGCCGCATTCATTTCTTTTTTGGAACGCGCGGGCTGGACGTATTGCGCCGGGAACGACATTGCGCGTGAAAGTCCGCGGGACGTGCTTGCGCTCGGCGACTTGGCTGATTTTCTCTTGCGGACGAGCCCGGATCTTTCGGCGGAGGAAATTGGCGCGCTGTGCGACACGGTGCGGCTTGCCGGCGCGGAAAGCGACTTTGCGGTGCTGCACAAAGTGTATGGCTGGATGGTGAACGGCATCCAGTTCACGCCGAAAAACGGACGTGCAAAAATGATTTCGCTCATCGACTTTGAAACGCCTGAAAACAACACGTTCTGCGTGACAAATCAGTTTTCCGTGGACTATGTGAACAACGGCCAGACAAAAACGCGCCGTCCCGACATTCTGCTTTTTGTGAACGGGCTTCCGCTGTGCATTTTGGAACTGAAAAATCCCGCCGATGCGAACGCGACAATCCACGACGCGTGGGAGCAGATTTATTTCCGTTACTGGCGCGACATTCCGCACCTGCTGCATTTTTGCCCGCTCGCCTGCATTTCCGACGGAGCAAAGACGCGGCTTGGAACGGTGCGCACGCCCTACGAGCATTTTTACGCATGGCGGCGCGTAAACGACGGCGACAAGATTTCCACCTCGCCTTTTGACGAAGTGCAGACGATGGTGGACGGCGTGTATGCGCCCGCGCGATTCCTTGAGATTTTCCGCGACTACATTTATTTTCAGGACTCCGAATACGACCGCGACGAGTTTGAAATCGTGTGCCGCTACCCGCAGTTTTTTGCCGCGCGTCTTTTGAAAAAGAGCATCATCAAATCGGTGCATGAAAAGTCCGGCAAGGGCGGAACGTATTTCGGTGCGACCGGCTGCGGAAAAACATACACGATGGCATTTTTGGCGCGGCAGCTTTCGCTCCGTTGCGCAGAGCAAATCGGTTCGCCCACGGTCATCATGATTGTGGACCGCGACGACTTGCAGAAGCAGGGCGCACAGCTTTTTACCAAAAGCATGGAATTTTTAGGTCTTGGAGAAGTGCGCGTGGTGCCGACGCGGAACATTCTGCGTGAGGAACTGGGCGCACGGCAAAGCGGCGGTTTTTATATCTGCACGATTCAAAAATTCTGCGACCGCACCGACGACCCCATCGGGCTTATCAACGACCGCGCGAACATCATCTGTTTTTCCGACGAGGCGCACCGCACCCAGCTTGAAAACGCAAAGCGCATCAAGTTTTCAGGCGACAACAGCGAGAACATGAAGGCGCTTCTTTCAAAGCCCTATGCCGCAGTTTTGCGCGACGCGCTTCCGCACGCGACATTCGTCGGCTTTACCGGCACGCCGATTGCGGAAACCTACCAGACGTTCGGCGAGGAAATCGACCGCTACACGATGGACCAGGCGGTTGCGGACGGGCTGACCGTTCCCATCAAATATCATCCGCGCATTGCAAAAGTCCTGCTCGACACGGAAAAAGTCCGCCTCATTGAGCAGTATTACGGAAAGTGCGCCGAGGACGGTTCCACAAAAGAGGACATTGAGGCAAGCAAAAAAGCGATGAGTTCCATGGAAGTGATTTTGGGCGAACGCTCGCGCCTTGAGCGGCTCGCCGTTGACATCCACGACCACTTCACCGCCGCGTGTGAAAACGACCCGGAGCGCGTCCAAAAAGCGATGGTTGTTTCTTCCAAGCGCGAGACGGCGTTCGACCTTCTGTGCATTTTCCGTGAGAAATATCCTGAATGGTTCGAGGAGAAAAAGATTCCCGACGGCGTTCAGGCAACGGACGAGGAGCTGAAAAAACTTCCGCGCGTGCCTGCAATCGCGATGGTGGCAAGCGTGGGCAAAAACGACCGGGCGGAAATGTATGAATATCTGGGCGGTGTAAAGAACGATTCGCGCTCCGACAAACTGGCGGCGGCGTTCAAAATGGAAAAATCGAACTTCCGAATCGTCATTGTCGTGGATATGTGGATTACCGGATTCGATGTGCCGTGCCTCACGTTCCTTTACAACGACAAGCCACTTCAAAAGCACACGCTCATCCAGACAATCAGCCGCGTGAACCGCAAGTTTCTCGGAAAGGACTACGGCTTTATCATCGATTACATCGGAATCCGCGACAATATGCGCGAGGCGATGAAAATTTACGGCGGCGGAAATTCGATTGCGCCCACCGAAGACGACGTGGCACAGGCGACGGAAGTGTTTCGCGAGGAGCTTTCGATTCTCATCGACTTGTTTGAAGGATTCGACCTTGCGCCGTTCTTGAATCCTGACGCAGACCCGGCGGAACGCTATTCGCTTTTGTGCAGTGCGGCAGAATTCGTATTCAATTCGATTTCCGTGCTGAACGCAAAGCGGAACGGCGGAAAGGACATCGCGAAAGTTTCGTTCAAAACGTATTTTTTGGAAACGGTGAAGCGGATGCGGCTTGCCTACGATGTCTGCCAGCCGTCCGGCGGCTTGGGCGAAGAAGAAAATGCGCTTGCCCAGTGCTTTATGGCAATCGCGGGATTTGTGCGCAAGCGCAGCGGAACCGATGCGCCCGACACCGACGTGATGAACCGCGCTGTTTCAAAAATGGTGGAGGAGGCGCTCAAATACAGCAAGGTGGAAAGCGTCCTTGAAAACGGCGAAGCGGAAGACTTGTTCAGCCCGGAATTCATCGAGCGGCTTTCCGACATAAAAATGCCCGCCACAAAACTGGAGCTGCTCGTAAAACTTCTGCGCCGCCAGATTGCCGAATACAAAAAGACGAATCTTGCCGCCGCAAAAAAATACCAGGAAATGCTTGAGCAAACAATCACCCTGTATCACGAGCGGCGCAAGCATTTGAGCGAGGAAGAAGCCGGCACAACGCAGGAAGAGGCTTCCGAAGAAATCATTCGGAACGCGACAAAACAGGCGCTACGGATTCTAAGCGAATTGCAGGAAGACCGCGAGAGTTTCCGCAAGATGGGACTGACGTTCGAGGAAAAGGCGTTCTATGATATTCTGATTGATTTGCGCAACGAGCACGACTTTGAATACGGCACAGACGAGATTTGCGACGGCATTCTCGTGAACAAAAAGTGCCTCGCGCTCGCCAAAAAAGTGAAGGAAATCATCGATGCAAAATCCTCGTTCGCCGACTGGCTCAACAACCAGAACGTCCGCGACCAGCTCAAATTCGACATCAAAATCTGCCTCGTAAAAAACGGCTACCCGCCAAAATACAGCCCGGAAGTCTTCCGCCAAATGATGGAGCAGGTGGAGAATTTCAAGGAGAACGAGTGATTGGTTGCCCATCCTAAAACCCGATTTGACCGATAAGCGGTAAAAAAACGGCAGCGACTATCGGCTTATTTCGCAGGCATCATCTTGTCGTTGCGAAGCAGCGAGCGCAGAACCTGACTTGCGCCTATCGCCCGCTTTCTCCAAAGTCTAGAAAGGGAATCATTTGTTCGAGAAAAAATGTAGTCCTTGCCTACGAATACATCGTCATTATCCAACCCGCCCGTAATCACAGAATCCCGAAAGCCCAAGTAATAAGCGTTCTGCGTGTAAAAAAGCGAAGGCTGTTCTGCCGGGCGTTCTTCGGCGAGCAAGTCATAGCCCCAAAAATGGCTTGGAGCGCGAACCTGCGAAAGATCCAGAATCGTCGGTCCCAAATCGAGTTGGGAAGCGACATCTTCACGAATGTTCAAACCTTGCACCAAAAGCGAATCCGCCGAAAAAATACCGATAAAAATTTGCGACGCGGCGACTCCCAGCGGTTGCGGAACGCGATAATCCACGGAATCCACCGGCGTATCGTGATCGCCGACGATAATGACCACCGTTCTTTCTAAATCTTCCCGTTTGGAAAGCGCATCCAAAAAACGCCCGAGCTGGATATCTGTATAGCGCAGCGCAGTGCGATAGCGTTTCATCGCATCGTCCGATTTCTCGGCAAAAGCTTCGGGGTAATTGCGAAATGGGATATGAGTCGCAATCGTATTGAATATCAAAAGCCAATTCTTGTCTGTCGGCAATTTTTCCAGAGTTTGAATCGCCTTGTCGGCACCCAGACTATCCATCGATCCTGCAATCTCCGGATCCGAAAGCGATTCCCACGAATCAAAAAATCTTTCCACAAAAGGCAACGTGTGATCGAAAATCGGATTGGAAATCGTCACATAAGCCCGCGTGTAATCCGTCAGATATTCCGGAAATCCCTTGAAATGATTGGACGCATAAAAGCTCGGCAAATCTCGATTGGGATGCGAAGGAAAACCGAGGTAAGTCGCCATGGTTCCCCGCACCGTCGGATAGCTCCCGCTAAACGCATTTTTAAACCAAAGCGTGCCGCCATGCGAAAAATACCCGCCGTTCGCCAGCTTCCAAATGTGAGGAGCCAAAGTCGTATCGCCTTCGAGCATCTGGTTGAAAATCCGGCCTTTAAAAGATTCGCCGAAAATAAAAACGATGTTGTAGGGATGCGTAGCTTTAAAAGTTCCCGAAAATTCCTTGCGAAATCCCGGATAGTCCGCATCCACACGATTTTCCGCAAACGACCGCGGCAAGAACGCGTCTAAATCCGCAATTCGCTCCGGCGTCACCTTATAATTGTCCCGCACAAATTCAAAAGTCTCTTCGGCGGCAATATGCAAAATCGGAGCGGTAATCGTGTGCTTTCCCAACGTGAATCGCATATCGACAGGAAATTGGACAAGGGGAATTGTCTTCACGCCCCGCGTGCCCGCCAAAAACAAAACCAGCGGAATCACCGAAAGCACAAGTCCCGAAACCAGCATGGCTATCGGCAGCTTTTTGCTGAAAACCAGGCGTGTGGAAATTCCAGCCTTCTTCTTTTTTCGATTCCGGAGCGTCCAAAAAATGCAAAAGGCAGTCGCCGCCGCTATCGTTATAAAAAGAGCGGACAAATACAGAACCGTTCCCGGTTCACCTCCCAAAGTCGATGTCGTCGTGGAATCCGAAATGTTCGAAAAATGAAAATAGGTACGAATGTAAGAATAAGAAAGGCGCTGGTGCGTCCAGCGGAACACTTCATAATCCACAATCGCAAAGAAGAAATAGAAAACGTAAAAAACGGACAGGGCGCGCGGAGCCTTGGCAAAAGCGAAAAGAGCGGAAAGGACGAGTATCGCGCCGTAGGTCATGGAAAATTGCCAAAGCATTTTCCCCGAAAACATTTCCAGCATGGAAAGCCCGAGCGGATCAGGCAGCGCATAGAAAAGGACAAACAGAACTGTCTGCAAAAGAAAGGCGAAACTCGTGATAAGAACAAACGGATTTTTGAATAGAGGCATTTAATTCCCCACAATAAAATCAACCGCTTTTTCCAAATCCGCCACTTGCCGTTCGTGAACTTGCGCATAGCGAATGCGAGCGCGTTCGGCGTAACGATTATAAATCGCCGGATTCAAAAGCTGCGCAAATCGATTCCGGATTTCGCTCTCGGAATAAGGATCAAAATAAATCGCCGCATCGCCGCACACTTCGGGAATCGAAGACGTTCCGCTTGCCGCCACAGGAACGCCGTAGCGCATCGACTGCATGGGCGGATAGCCAAATCCCTCATTCAAACTGGGGAAAATAAAAGCGTAGGCGTTCTGGTGCAAAAGTTCCAGCGTTTCCGTTTCGACATAACCCAAAAAGATGAATTTTTCAGGATGCTTCAAACGCCTGCGATAAACCTTCTCGTTCGTCACTCCCGTCACCACGACGCGATACGGCGTCTCGGGAATGGAATCGACGAGGGAATCAAAAGCCCGAACCGCCCGCAGATTATTCTTTTCCCAGCGCGCACCACTCGTGAGCAAAAAATAGTTCTGGGGCAAAACGCCGTCGGGAAGTTCTCCTTGCGGATTCACCTCTTGCATCGGGCTGTAAAAGACGGGAATATCCGTGCGCATCAACTGCGGAAAGAATGTCTGGATAGAAGCCTTGCTGTGTTCGCTCACCGTCATCGTCTGAACGTTTCCGGCAGCAATGCGATTCGCCAAATCGTCGTATTTGGGCTTGTAAAAAAGTTCCTTCCAATTTTTCCGGTAACGCACAAGCGCTTCGGCTTTTTGCGAAAACGTCTTGGCAAAAGAAATGCCCTGCGGACTGTAATTCATTTCCAACGCCCGAACGCCGTGCCATGTGAACACAAAACGCTTCACCTGCACCGCCCATTTTTTTTCCAGCGAAAAAAGCGGCGTATAAAAAGTGTCAATCGCATTCGCATCAATGATCGATTGCGGAGAATTTTCCCGGATGTCGCACAGCGGAATGGCAAGTTCCTTGCAAGCTTCCTGGATTTTTGAATCCAGATACTTTTGGGAATCATAAGCGCAGAAAATTTGGATTGTCGTATGAAAACGCTTAACAAGCGCCCAGAACAGGACTTCTCCATAAGAGCCGCCGCCATGAAATTTGGCACTGTGAATCGGCTGCACCGCAACCAAATTGAATAAAAGCTTCATCGGGTCAAATATAATTTTTGTTTTGACCGGCAAAGTCGTCAAAAATGAGGGAACAGTTGTAGCGGGATATGGAAAGAAAGACTTCGGCATGATGCCGCGACCCATTTTTTGCTCGGGACGGCAAATGGCACGATGCCGCGACCCGTTTTTTGCTCGGGACGGCAAATGGCACGATGCCGCGACCCGTTTTTTGCTCGGGACGGCGAACGGCACGATGCCGCGACCCGTTTTTTGCTCGGGACGGCAAATGGCACGATGCCGATTGCATTTAAAAGCTTACTGTTCCTAATGAAAAAAGGCGCGAGTCGTTGCATTTACCAAAGCGAGGCTCTCGAATGCCCATATTCGATAAACGCAAACGACCCACGCCCCGAAAGGGCTGTTGCCCAATCAGCTTAAAGCCGATACGACAAACCGAGATATGCTGCAATACGGCCTGCCTGCGTGAGCGTTCGCCTTGTTCCCGAATATGAGAAATTTTCGAGATTTCGCTTTGAGAACAAGAGCTAAACTCTTTTATTTCTTAAAATAATAACTTACAATTCAACGAAAAGTCTTGAATCCACAAAAGAAATGATAAAATAGGCTGAAAAGTCACTTTTTTAGGAATTCTCGGATCGTCCAACTTGGAACGAGAAATATAATTTATAGATGAGGATTACTATGGAAGATTTAGTTCTAACAATTCCGACCCAGGATTTGGGTATTATGGAAACTTTGGCGGCTCGCATGGGCTGGACTGTGCGGTCTAAACGGAGCATTGTCCAGAAATTTGTCGATTCTTGCCCCAAGACTCCGATGATGACTGACGAAGAAATCGCCGCTGAAGTCAACGCTGTTCGATACGGGAAGTCGTATAAAAGCCCAGATTGTTTTTATAACCCCCTTAAAACTTGCCTTTGATAGGCGAAAAAGGTATATTTAGGGAAGTTTATCGACAGGAGTCAATCATGCTTGATGTGTGCGAATGCATAAAGCCCGATTCTTACGTCAGTTCCAACATCGACGATGTGATGAATTTTGTGAACGATCGCAGGGAACCGATGGTAATAACCCAGGATGGAAAATCTCGGGCGGTTCTTGTTGATGTCGAGACATACCAAGACATGAAGAAAGCCTTCGGCCTTCTAAAAATCATTCAACTTTCGGAAAAGGATGTCCAGGCAGGACGGACAGAACCGGCGACGATGGTTTTTCAGGATTTAAGGCGGAAGTACAATGTCGGAAAATGATTTTTACAACGTTGTCGTTTCACAATTCGCAAAAGAAGATTTGAACGAAATCATTGCTTACTATGAGTCGTTAAACAAATCTTATGTTGAATCTGTCATTACTCAATTTGAAGACAACATCCTCTCCTTGTCGCATTTTCCCGAAAGCGGAAGAATCGTTCCCGAATTATACAGACAAGGTATTGAACGGTATAGAGAAATCATTCAGGGTTTGTATCGTATTGTGTATGAAATTCGAGAAAAAGATGTCGTCATCCATACAATTATCGACAGCCGAAGAAATTTTGATGAAGTGTTAATCGCAAAGCTGATGCGATATATAAAGAAATAGAAAATAAAACGCAGGCTCGGGGAGAGTCTGCGTTTCAAATTTAAAAGGCGATGCCGAAACGGTGTCCGGCATGACATATTGGGCGATTAGCGAATAACCTTGCGGTCTTCGGCCGTCATTTCGAGGAACTGGGCAACGGTCATCTGACCCTTGTCGCCTTCCTTTCTCTTGTTGACAGCGATAACGCCTTCAGCCTGTTCCTTTTCACCGACAATAATCTTGTAAGGCACCCTCTGGAGTTCGCACTGGCGGATCTTGTAGCCGAGCTTCTCATTGGACTCATCCACTTCCACACGGACGCCGGCGTTCACGAGTTCCTTTTCCACCTGCTTGGCGTAGTCGGCGAACTTTTCAGAAATCGGGAGCACACGGGCCTGAACCGGAGCGAGCCACAGCGGGAAATCGCCCATGAATTGGGCTTCGCCCCAGATGATGCGTCTCGGTCATGGTCAAACAAGTTTGACCGCGACACTCGACTTGTCATCTGTCTTCGATAAGAATACCGAGGAAGCGTTCGATGGAACCCACGGCTGCGCGGTGCAGCATCACCGGAACGTGCTTTTGACGCCTTTTCCCCAAAGGGGATAACTCAACTAGGCCACTAAAGTGGCGAGTTTCGTATAGGCGTCTATGGCTGCGGCTCACCAATAAAAATACGCAAGCGTATTTTTGCTGGATTCGCCTTGCGCATTACTGGTTGTCCTTGCCGACATATTCCGCACCGAGACGCATAGGCAAGTTGAAGTCCACCTGAATCGTTCCGCATTGCCAGTCACGACCGAGGCTGTCCTTCAGCGTGAATTCGAGCTTCGGGCCATAGAAGGCGCCTTCACCCGGGTTCAGAATGTAGTCGAGGCCGGCGAGCTTCGTCGCTTCGGCGAGGGCGGCTTCCGCCTTGTCCCAGATTTCGTTGGAACCCACGCGCTTTGGACGCCTGCGGCGTCTGCGCTACGCCTCAGCAATGAAAACAAACGAGTGGGACGCTTTGCGTCCGTGGCTGCATTTATCAAATACAAGTTCATTAATGACTTGTGCCTGAATAAATTTGCTCACTTTTGTTTTCGCTGCATTCGGCTTGTACGCTACTCCGGGCGGGTGGAGAACTTCACCACGATATCGTCAAAACCGAAGGGCGCAAGCGCCTCTCTTTTCGCCTCGGTAATGACAGTCTGCAAGCAGCCTGTCGCAACGCTCGGCTCTTGGATAGTCGTGGTAGATTTGACGCCTTTGGCGTCCGCGGCGGCGCCTCGGTCATGCCAAAATAGCGAAGCGCAAGCATTTTGTCGCGACGCGCGGCTTGCACGCTTTTCCTTCACGAGGGCGCAGAAGTCTGCCACTTCGCATATTAGTCCTTTGGGCGTTCCCCGCACTATCGTGTGGGTCGGGCTATATTGCAAGGCCACACGTGCGCACCTGCGGCACGCCTGCGCGGCTCATGCAACCAAGCCTCGCTCTGCGAGTCTTGTCCCCAAGGGGTCACGCTTCGCAAGCTCGCTATCCCTAACGCGAAATTACACAACTACTTCTTTGTCATTTGAGAAAAACATTTCTTCACCTCGCATTTTTTTATTGAAACCAATAAATTTCTGGCATCATCCCACAAAATGACATCAGGGACATTAATCAACGGATGCAATCGCCTCGCTCTCTTATTACCTTTTTTATCAAACCAACAATTAATAACTCCGCAGGCATTCTTCGGCTCACTAATCGACTTTACGTTCATAAGGTCTATTTCTGATTTCGAAGCGTACTTTTTCAAATAATGAACTAATATTTTTTCCGCTTTAGAAATTGCAGAGGCGTCTTTTTTCGCGCTATTACTCCATTTGATTTTTCCAATCCAAAACAAGCGATTCTTTTCTCGAATATGCGTATAAAATTTATGCGTGCTAGTAAATCTACCCTTGCAGTTCTTACTTGTTTTTCCAATATAACGAAGTTTTATACTTTCCTTGCCTGCTATTCGAGATCCTGTTATAAGATAAAGAATGTTTGCTTGATTTGTTTGATTAGGGTCTTCATAGGGACCGCTCCACTCAATTATAAATGTTGGAATCATAATTCCTCATTTAATATTATTCCAATCCAAAATGTCAACAAGAAAAACCGGGATAAACGCTGAATATGTATATGTATGGGAAATCATGGGTTCAAGAAGAATATTCATTCCAACCTCATCTGCAACTGATTCACATTGCTTAGAGAACTTCTCATAAATTGCCGATTTGCCCCATTTATGCTTTTCATAACCGATGATTTTCCTTGGCGGTGTAAATGTACATCCCCTTATTTTTACTTTGGAAACCTTTGTATTTCCCTTATCATCAACTCGCGGTTTATTTGCTTGTACCGACATTTCCACTTCACCTACATTTGAATCCCAATACTTAATAATACCGTTTATTTCGCCTTGATTGTTTAAAGGAAGAGTTATTTTTCTGTTTTTAGAAACAGAAGAAACGGCTGTTATTTTCCCTTTAGTGAAGGAAATTTTTTCCTTTCCTTCTTCATCTAATAAAGAATTTGGACTTAAATGTTTTAATTTACGCGTATTTTTTCCTAAAAGATAAAACATATTTTGAACATCAAGCAATGTCATTTCCTTATCTTCATCATCTAAAAATTCAATTACATAGTTTTCATTGTTATAATTGATCTCGATTAGATTATTCAATTTAAAATAACCCTTTTTCTTACCATTTTCATAAGATGAATTATAATTAAGTTTATATTCAACCGGATCAAATCCGTATTCAATTCCCGATGATATCTTTTTATTTTTTATCGTCGCTTCCAGATTAACAACTGAAAAAATTTCTTCTACATCATAGTCTTCATCATATAACGGACGCTTTCTTTCTCCTGTATAACTGAATAAGGGATAATAACATGACAAGGATCCATTCTTTTCAGGAAGTTTACTTAAATCGTTCATCTCAACCGAATAACTATTAGATGATGTTTTGAAATAGCAATTCGGCAAAATATCACGACCTTGATGATAGTTATAAGTCCAATTCTTATACAAAACAGCAACAGAGTCCATTATGGATTGATATTTTTTAACACACTCATTCAATTTAACATCATCTTCTTTTTTATAAATCTCCTGATATTCCCTAATATTACGAATTATCTCTACAAGAGAATACCCATTTTCATATTGTCTTTCTATCTTTTTTATGAAATCGGGAATCGGCAAAAAAAGTTCCTGCAATTTTCGTTCTGCATCTACTTTATGTTTTCCTGCAGGGAAATCTTTTAGATAATTTCCGTAAAGTTCATAAATTCTTGCGGTCTCCCAATAGGAATTTTCTAAAGAATCTTGGAACAGCGAGTAATCCTTTTCTAATAAAGTTTTTTCATTACACACCTCTTTTAAATATGTTAATCCTTTTCTTACTGCATCACTACTCACGAAACCTTGCATTATCCCTTTACAATCGTTATGAATTTGCTTATGTATTTGAATTTCTTTATCTATCGTTGTAATCCATTTAGGTGATAATATTTTCATATCCTCTTTTAGTTTATTCAAGTACTTTATATACTCATCCAAACCAATATCAGTTATAGCATTGGTTGTTAAAATGAAATTTTTCTTTCGTACAGATCCTGTATAACAATCTGATTTTAGGTCGGATTCTTTTCCTATTTTTTTATGTTCTTTGTTTATTCGATTATATTCTGCATCTATTTTTTCCCCAAGTTTTTCAAAGTAGCTTCTTTTTTCTGAAAACATAAACGACCAAAATAGTTCTTTTTTTGACCATCCCTCAAATTGTTTACTTTGCTTTATTCCAAAAAGATTTTCTGCAACAAGTGATGGCTGACCTATTTTTTCACCGTCAATAACCATTCTGTTGCGGGGAGCTGCAAAAAATGATCTAATCGCCTCATCTTGCCACGTGCTTATATCTACATTACTCTCACAGAAAAAAATAAAATCACGATACTTGTCCCAAAAAAGCAATGCGGCAAACAATTCATTCAAATCATTTTTCACTATAGAAAAATCATCCTGTTCAAAGGCTGAATCTACACTAGATTGTAAAAACATACAATAGTTCTTTTCATAATCTCTTATCGGATAGGTTGATTTATTTTCAACAAATTTATTATACCATTCTTTAAAATAATCTCCACGAATCTTTTGATAGCCAAAAAAACACGCAGGAATTTTTTCGTAGGAATTATAAGAACTAGGTTCCCCGCAAGCTTTTTTACAATCGCCCCAACTTCCTGAATTTACAACAATACTATCAGAATTAATTTTAAAACAATCGTCCTGTGCGGATAATACAAAAGACACACAAGACAATAGAATTAATAAAAAATGATTTTTCATACTAAAAGCCTCCTTCAAATTCTATTGTTAATCAACTGTAAAGAATCGTGGTTTATACATCCTTTCTCATCAAGAAACTCATCCCATGTGAGGAAATCAAAAACCTCGGCAAAAGCTTCCTTGAACGAATCGTCTATCTCGAATAATTTTTCATTTGATGTTACACAATTTAGCGAGCTATCTTCATTAATTCGCATAATTTGTATCCACGAAAGATTGATATTTTGAGCAATTTCACGATCTCTATGTTTTACATCAGGTGCAATAAGACCATCTGCTTTTGTATGTACAATTAAAACAGGCGCAACAGGAATTTCTCCACATACTGAATAAAAGCGCTTTAAATCAGGCTCAATTTTCAATTTTGAAACGTCCGTATTCCGTTGCCAAGATGTTAAGACGCGAATCGGCGTTTTTTCTGCAGAAGTGATGTAATCAAGAAAATTCATGTTGTACCTCTTGTTGATTGTTTAAACTTTTAATCTTTCATGCACCGCACATTGAAGTAATAGCCGTCCTTAAGAAAAGAGTGTGGTGGATTGATAAAAATCCCCTGCACGGCTTCAAAGCGAACAGCAAACGCCTTTTGCCTTCGTGGAACCATACTTTTTAGAAAACTATCGCTTCGTCTTCCATTCGTCCAAGAATTATTGTCATCGCTAGAAGTCCAAAAAACAGCCGTTTTATCCGTATCAAAGCAGCGATCTTCTTCATAACAATGTCCTAGAAGAACTATGCCAAAGTTTCTATCAACGTTATCAAAAATATCGTTCCATTCCTTTTTAGAGGGAAGGTGCCAACCTCTTGGACAAGCCTGTTCAGCCATATCAAAATTGTAATACCGTCCTAATCCACACAATTTCTGTATGTCATTGATACAACGGCTCCCGCGAACTTTATATCGCAAATTTTCCGCCATCCATTCGCTACGACCTATCTTAACCGTAGTGTAATGTTCGCCATCTCTGGAATCAGCGAATGAGCCTGCATAAACGCAAGCACACGAAATAGTCAGCATAAAAAGCAAAAGTTGCTTTATGCAATTTTGAAACACATACCTAGCTATTCCCATAGAACCAAGCCTCTTTCATTACAAGAGGTTTACTCCCATTCTGCAAGGATATCACACCAAATTTTGTGGGGGCACAAAAAAAGGCGCAGATCGTTGCATTTACCACCTTGAGGCTCAGCATGCCTAATGAACGATAAATACAAACGACCCACGCCCCAAACGGGCTGTTGCCCTTGGTCATACGACCAAAGACCGACTAAAAAGTCGGTATGACAAACTGAAGCATACCGCAAAACGGCATACCTGCGTGAGCGTTCGTCTTGTTCCCGTTCATTCGAAATTTGCTGATTTCAAGGTGAGAACAAGAGCAAAAACTCCTTTACTCTTTAAAAATAACATAAAATTATGCGGAATGACCAAAAAGTCTACAAAAAGGAGCAATTTTGTGTAGAAAACGGCGAATTTGTGCCATTTTGTAAAGCAAACGGGCTATTCCTACTTGAAATGGACCTCCCTAAAACTTGCCTTTATGGGGCGAAAAAGGTATATTTAAGATGATAAGGATAATGCAACCCAATGGAAATTGACATCCAAATAGATTCCCTAACGAATTGCCTAGTGTGCCGAGAAACTGGAGAGCAACTCGATACCGAATTTCGACTTGTCCTAAAAACTATTTCAAAAAAGGATGCAGCAGCACTACAACGAAAAGGATGGAAATTCGATTGGAGCATTCCCCATCAACATAATTATGAGGTTTACGAGCTACTGTTAAAAGGCGACCCACAAGTGCAGGGGATGATCGCCCTAAAACACATCCGCGATCAATTCTATACGCATGTAGATATCGTAGAAGCAGCTCCAGAGAATATCGGACATTTAGGGAAATACAAAGGTGTAGGAGCGCACCTCTTTGCAATAGCCTGCAAACTAAGCTGGGATGTCGGTAACGAGGGCTATGTTCAGTTTACTGCGAAAACGAACCTTGTAGAACATTATCGTGAAACTTTAGGAGCGCGAAACATCGATTCTCAAAAAATGTACATAGACAGCTATGGAGCATTAAAACTAATCAAAACCTATTTCCCCGAGGAGGCATAATATGATTGTAGCAGAACTCGAACCCGTCGTTGCTTCACGCAAGAGTAATACGCTGCGAGAAAATTTTGACCGCTTCGGAGAAGAGTTTTCTGACGGTCGTTTAACCGAACAGTCTCCAACCGAGCGTCATTTCCGTTTGCATGAAGCAATTGCCTATTCAAACAGTTTGGGACGTCCGCTTACAGAGCAGGAAATGAAACTGTTTGAAATTTAAACGTTGGACATATTTTTCAGAAGACCATTGTTGATAAAGCAATGGTCTTCTGTTTTGGGCGGATGGGCGGGGTAAGTCTGGGTGTTGCCCCGGAACGAGTCCGGGGCAGGCTCTGGCGGCGTCTGATCACCCGCTAGAAGGGCTGGTGTGCAACGAAGTGCGAACCAGGGGACAACTGCATAAGGCGAGCATCGCGACAGACCGCTAGCGGGCTGGCATGATTGAGCCGAGCAGTTGGGACTTTAGTACCAGGCTTTCTCCTCCATACACAAAAAAGACCGCAGCATTTATTGCTACGGTCTTTAATGTTCTGGATCCTTCGACTTCACGCCTTACGGCGTTCCGCTCAGGAAGACTCGCTGATGCGTTCCCTTCGACAGGCTCAGGGAACTTAGCGAACAACCTTGCGGTCGTCTTCCGTCATCTTGAGGAAGTCTGCGACCTTCATGTTGCCCTTGTCGCCGTCCTTACGCTTACGCACGGACACGACACCATCGGCAACTTCCTTCTCACCCACGATGAGGAGGTACGGCACCTTCTGCAATTCGCACTGGCGGATCTTGTAGCCGAGTTTCTCGTTGCTTTCGTCGACTTCCACGCGGACGCCGGCGTTCACGAGTTCCTTCTCGACCTGCTTGGCATAGTCAACAAACTTCTCGGAAATCGGGAGCACGCGGGCCTGCACCGGAGCGAGCCACAGCGGAAAATCGCCCATGAACTCTTCGATGAGGATGCCGAGGAAACGTTCAATGGAACCGACTGCCGCACGGTGGAGCATCACAGGAACGTGTTTCTGGTTGTCCTTGCCGACATATTCCGCACCGAGACGCATAGGCAAGTTGAAGTCCACCTGAATCGTTCCGCATTGCCAGTCACGACCGAGAGAATCCTTCAAAGTGAATTCCAGTTTCGGGCCATAGAAAGCGCCTTCGCCCGGATTCAGTTCATAGTCGAGTCCAGCCAGCTTTGTCGCCTGTTCCAGCGAGGCTTCCGCCTTGTCCCAAAGTTCGTCCGAACCCACGCGTTTTGCCGGACGGGTCGAGAACTTGACCTTGACATCGTCAAACCCAAAGTCGTGGTAGATTTCCTTGACTAGGGCGCAGAAGTTGGCGACTTCGCTTGCAATCTGGTCTTCGGTGCAGAAAATGTGTGCGTCATCCTGAACAAATCCGCGGACGCGCATCAAACCATGCATGGTTCCTGCGGGTTCGTAGCGATGGCACTTGCCAAATTCCGCAAGGCGCATAGGCAAATCCCGCCAGCTGCGAAGCTGGGAATTGAAAATCAAAATGTGGCAGGGGCAATTCATCGGCTTCACCGCCATTTCCACGTCGCCCGCCATCGTTTTGAACATGTTCTCGTTGTATTTGTCGGCGTGCCCGGATTTCAACCACAAAACCTTGTTCACGATTTCCGGCGTAATCACTTCCTGGTAGCCGCGATTGTCGATTTTCCCACGGATATAATCCTTGAGGGCATTGACCATCTTGGTTCCCTTCGGATGCCAGAACACCATTCCCGGAGAGTGGTCTTCGATGTGGTAAAGGTCCATTTCCTTGCCGATTTTCCGATGGTCGCGCTTGGCGGCTTCTTCCAGCTGCTTGACATAGATTTCAAGGCCTTCCTTGTCGGCAAAGCAGGTTCCGTAAACGCGGGTCAGCTGGTCGCTTTTCTGATCGCCGTGCCAGTAAGCGCCGGAGAGGGAAAGAATTTTGAAACTTTTGAGTTTTCCCGTACTCGGCACATGGGGACCCGCACACAAGTCTTCCCAATTTTTTCCCGGTTCGCCTGTAACATAAAAACTCAACGTGCCATCCGAATTTTCGCGGGCAAGGGCGCGCTCCGCATTGTCTGTCTTGTATTTATCGCCTTCGGTACGCTTCAAGCCTTCTTCGCCGCTGACTTCGATACGAGTAAACGGGCGATCTTCCTTGATGATTTCCTTCATGCGCTTTTCGATTTTCGGGAAATCTTCTTCCTTAATCGGCGTCGGCGTCATCAAATCGTAATAGAAACCTTTTTCGATGGCGGGGCCATACGCCAACTTTGTCCCCGGAAACAAATCGCAGATGGCTTCGGCGAGCACATGGCTGCAGCTGTGGCGCAGGAGCATTAAGGCATCCGGGTCGTCATTGTTCGGCGTGATAATTTTGATGGTGCCGCTTTCGGTCAGCGGACGGGAAAGGTCCAGAACCTTGTTCCCCAATTTGACGCCAAGAGCTTTACGGGCGAGTCCTTCGGAAAGGCCTTTCGCGATTTCAAGGCCGGTGGTGCCCGATGCTACGGAACGTACGGAGCCATCGGGGAAAGTGAGTTCGATTTGAGACATAATATTTTCCTTTGGTGGGCGGTTCTCGCCCGGTTCCCCAGAAATACGACATCTGGTGGTGCGCTGTAAGATAATAAAATCTGAAAGTCCCAGCAACTAGATATTCCGAGCGAAATCCGCGTCCATCCCAATCTGGCGTTTTAAATCGTCAAGGGAATCGAACTTTTGCTCCGGTCGGATAAATGCGACCAAGTCCACATCCATCGACTGTCCATAGATATTTTGGTTAAAATCCAAAATGTGCGCTTCAATAGCGAGCGGTAAATCCCCGATAGACGGCTGGCGACCGATATTGACCACCGCCCGATGCGCCGTTGAATTTTGCAAGCGAACGACCGCGGCGTAAGAGCCGTATTTGGGAATCAATTTGAATGCGCCCGTTTGCACATTCGCCGTAGGGAAGCCGATAGTCCGGCCAAGATGCTTGCCATCTACGACAATCCCGTGGATTCGATATGGCCGACCGAGAAAAGTCGTCGCACGTTCAACAGCCCCGTTTTCCAGAGCATTCCGGATTCGAGACGAACTGAGAATTTCTCCGTCTTTATATTTTGCCGAAACCTGAATGGCAGAAACATCGGGAAATGCGGCGATGATGGCGTCAAAAGTGCCTTTGCCCGCTGCACCAAAACGATGGTCGTGTCCTAGCACCAAAAATTTCGTATTCAGTTCGCCCAGAATTTTTTCTTGGAAAAATTGCTGAAATGGCTGTTCAGCAACTTGACGGGAAAATGGCAACGCCACAAAATCCAATCCTAAAGAGCGCACAAAAAAAGATTTTTCTTCGGTCGTCGTCAGCAGAGCCGGATGCCCGGGAATGCCCAGAACATGACGCGTATGCGGTTCAAAGGAAACGACCGTCGGCACCAAACCACGAGCCTTTGCTTCGGTTCGCAAAATCTGGAACACTTCCTGATGCCCCAAATGACAGCCGTCAAAATTGCCGACCGTTACCGCACGCGCAACCAAATCAAGCATCGTCACTTCCCAAATAAAACTTCGGGGCAAGCTTGCCGTTTTCAAAGGAACAGCCCGCTTTCAATTCGCCGTCCCGACCGACAGCCAAAATCATATTGGGAGCATCTTTCTCTAAAACGATCTCCGAACCGTTCCAAGTGATTAAACGCCCGTTCCGCAAGGCGACAACTTGCCTGTCCGTCAATTCCACGACTGGAAATTTCATACAGTCCTGAGGTTTTAAAAGGGAACCCGCATTCAAATTTTCCGGCAGAACCGCCTGTTCGATGGACAAGTGCCCAATGCGCAAGCGTCGAATGCCCGAAACCGCGCCAAATGTCCCCAGAGCGTTCGCCATATCTCGCACCAGCGAACGGATATAGGTGCCTTTTGAACAATCGCAAGTAAATCGATACGAAGAACGAACCCGCCCGGAAACACCATCAGGCGCTTCGGCAACTCCATCCAAATTCAAATGGCGAATGAAAATTTTCCGCGCTTTCAATTCAACTTGTCGCCCTTTGCGTTTCAAATCCGAAGCCCGATGGCCGTTCAGTTTGACCGCGCTGTAATCCGGGGGAATCTGTTCGATTTCGCCGATGAATTGAGGCAATATGCATTGCACTTGTTCCGTTGAAATCGGCGACGTGTCCGGATCTTGATGGACTAAAGCGCCATCCCATTCATCCGTTTGCGTGGAATAGCCAAAATGGGCGACAAAAGAATAAGTCTTTTCGGCGGCTTCCACAAACGGCAGCAAACGCGTTGCCCTTCCCACCGCTGCAACAATCAAGCCAGAAGCCCGCATATCCAGCGATCCCGCATGGCCAACGCGCCGCGTTTGAAAAATTTTGCGAATCGGAAAAAGGGCGTTACAAGAAGTAACGCCCGCCGCTTTATCGAGCAAAATCAAGCCGGAAGCAGAATTTTCAGAGTTCACCTGAGTCCTTCAATTCCGCAAGGATTTCTTCAATGTGCATCGCATGATCCAGACTTTCATCCAAAATAAAGGAAAGCTGCGGAATCTTGCGAATTTTAAGAGCCTTGCCCAGATAAGTGCGAATGAATCCGGCAGAATTTCGGAGAGCGATTAACGAGGAAGCTTTTTCCCTGTCCGAACCAAGGACAGAGACAAAAACTTTTGCATAGCTCAAGTCATTCGTAATCTCCACGCGATTGATCGTAACAAAACCGATTCGCGGATCTTTCAGCCCCTTCATCAGGAGCTTCGCGATCTCTTCACGAAATTGTTCGTCCAAGCGCGTGGTGCGAGGTACTCGCCGATTGCTATGGCTATGTGATTTACGCATCGGAATCCTTTTCCGCGTCTTTCTTCTCGGCAGCAGCGGCTTTGGCAGCAGCTTCATCCCGAGCGACATCCGCAAGAGTTCGAGCCACGGTCACTTCCTTGAAGAACATCAGCGTATCGCCTTCCTTCATGTTGTCATAGCCCTTCAATCCGATACCGCATTCAAAGCCACGAGAAACCGACTTGACATCGTCCTTGAGGCGTTTCAGCGACTGCACCACGGTCTGTCCAAGTTCTACGCCATCGCGATAGACATGCACACGGCTGTTGCGGTCCACTTCGCCGTCCGTAACCATACAGCCGGCAATAATTCCCACTTTGGGAATCTTGAACAGCTGGCGGATTTCGGCTTCGCCCGTCAGTTCTTCGCGAGTCGTCGGCTTCAAAAGGCCTTCGACCGTATTCTTGATGTCGTCAATAATTTCGTAGATAATCCGGTAGTTCTTAATCTGAACGCCTTCTTTCTGCGCCATTTCACGAATGGAGAAGGACGGCATCAGATGGAACGCGATGATTACCGCCTGAGAAGTCGAAGCGAGCAGGATATCGGAATCCGTAATGGCACCGACACCCTTACGAATGATATTGACTTTGACTTCGCTATTCGACAGTTTTTCCAGGCTAGCGGCAATCGCTTCGGAAGATCCGCCCACGTCCGCCTTAATAATCAAATTGAGTTCGGAAATCGTTCCGTTCTTGACGCCTTCATAAGTGGATTCTAGAGAAATGGACTTGCGAGCACGCAAATCGCGTTCACGGGCCGCCATACGACGCTTCGATGCAATTTCACGCGCGGTCTTTTCGTCTTCGACCACGGTAAGCTCATCGCCAGCCTGCGGAGTTCCATCAAAGCCCAAGACCTGGCACGGAGCCGAAGGCCCGGCGCTCTTCATCTGCTTGCCGCGATCGTCAAACATCGCACGGACACGGCCAGCGTAAACACCGCAAACAAACGGGTCGCCAATATGGAGGGTTCCATTCTGAACAAGAATTGTCGCCATAGAGCCTTTGCCCGCATCCAATTTGGATTCGACAACGGCACCTCGGGCATGAGCGGATTTGGACGCTTTCAGTTCCAACACTTCCGCTTCCAGGGCCAGAGTTTCCAAAAGCTGCGGCATTCCCTCGCCTGTGCGAGCAGAAACTTCAATACAGCTGACGTTACCGCCCCACTGTTCCACTTCGACACCGCGTTCCGCGAGTTGCGCACGGATTTTGTCCGGGTTGGCGGTCGGCAAATCCATTTTGGTAATCGCGACAACCAGCGGGACTTTTTCACGCTTGGCAAGTTCAATGGATTCCACCGTCTGCGGCATCACCATCGAGTCTGCAGCAACAACCAGAACGATTACGTCGGTAACTTGAGAACCGCGAGCACGCATCGCGCTAAACGCTTCGTGACCCGGCGTATCCAAGAAAGTCACCTTACCAACAGAAGTCGTTACTTCATAAGCGCCAATGTGCTGGGTAATGCCGCCCGATTCTCCAGAAACGACATGAGTCTTACGAATCCAGTCCAAGAGCGAAGTCTTACCATGGTCCACGTGTCCCATTACCGTCACAACAGGATGCCGCGGTTCCAAATCCTCGGCCTGGCTGTCGTCAACGCCAAGAACTTCCTCTTCATATTCTTCCATCAACTGGGCGTCGTAGCCAAATTCATCGGCAAGAACTTGAATCGTTTCAAAATCCAAGCGGGCGTTGATGGTCACCATCATACCCATTTCCATGCACTTCGCAATGACTCGCGCCGGCATCTGATCCATCATTCCAGCGAGTTCGCCGACAGTGATGAAATCCGACGTCTTCAAAATTTTCTTCTGTTCTCCGTCCGAAGAAGCCGCCTTGTCTTTGTGATAGACTTTTTTCACAGGATTCTTCGAAAGAGACGCCATCACGCGGGAAACATTCTGGCGAATGGAATCTTGCTGTTCGCGCTGTTCAAAACGACCGTCTTTATTGTCTCGGCCATTTTTACCGCGCTTGTTTTTATCATTACGCCCCGCAGAAGAACCACCAAAACGATTGGAACCGGCATTGGGATTGTTTTGCGCATTGGCAAAAACATCCTGCATATTCTGGCCCGGGAAATGCCCCCCGCGAGTCCCGCCGCCAAAAGAACGTCCCGTTCCCTGCTGACCGGCGTTTCCCCGATAATGCGAATTAGCACCCTGACCATTGCGATTATTTCCGTTTTGGCCAAAATGCCCCGCATTGTAGCCGCCCGAAGCGTTATTTCCACGACCGCGATGTTGAGCCGCAGCCTGCTGACGAGATTTTTCAATTCGAGCAAGAATTGCCGCATCTGGTTTAAATACCTGAGCTTTCATTCCGACTTGGCGAAGACCGCCCACCGGAACCGCATTGACTTTGGGAGCGACTGCCGGAGCTGCAGCCGGTTTTGCCACCGGAGCAGGAGTCGGAGCCGATTTTGCCGGTTCTGAAACGGACGGTTTAACAGGATCTGTTTTAACCTCATTCGTTTTAACCGCAGCCGGTTTTACCACAGGAGCAACGACAGGCTTGGGTGCCGAAATCGGAGCCGCCTTCGGAATAGACGGAACAGGCTTGGAAGGTTTGACTGTAGAACGAGCATCTCGTGTAACACGAATGCTACCACCCATAAATTTCCCGGTGATAGTTCTCCGACCGCTAGACGGAGCCGCAGGTTGCGACGGCGTGGCTGCGGGAGCTTCTTTTTCGTCCGGAGCGTTCTTTTTCACATTCTTGCGTAAACTGCTGGCCTTTGCCTTGCGCGCTTCCGCTTTCGCTTTTTCTTCCAGAACTTGAGCTTCTATCGAAGCAAAAGCCATTTGGGGAACCGGACTGAACGGAGTCAACACCTGCACGCCATTATCATGCAGCAACGCAACAACTCGGCTGGGATCTACGCCGCGTTTTTTAGCCCATTCACCCGGGGTGATTTTGATTTCATTACTCATCTATGCTTTTGCTCCAATAGGCTATTCCTTAAACCTGTGATTCGTCTGCCTCTTGAGACTCATCCACCTGTGCCGGTTCACTCTTTTCGGTTTCAGGCGTTTCTTCAGGCGATTCGGAAACATTTTCGGAATTTTCCTTGAACGGAGAATTTTCCGCAGAATGGAAGTCCTCGGATTCCACGAGTTCTTTCTGGCGAGGCGTCAAAATTTTCTGTTTTTCTTCATCGCTTTTTTCGGACCATTCTTTTTCGCCAAACACGTCCAAATCATGTTCCACCAGCCTAGTCGCCAGCGTTACATTCTGCCCATTGCGACCTATCGCCTGAGCGAGATCTTCATCCGCAATCACAATCACAATGCGACGAGTTCCAGGCACTTCAAAATACTTGACGATATTCGCCGGAGAAAGGGCGTGGCGAATAAACGTGATCAAATCCGGATTCCAATGTACAATATCAATCCGTTCATTGCCCAATTCACGGACAATCGCTTTTACTCGGGCGCCCTGCATTCCGACACACGCACCGACCGGATCAATCCGAGCATCGCGCGCCGAAACAGAAATTTTTGCACGGAAACCCGGATCCCGGACAACGCCTTTAACTTCCACGGTGCCATCAAAAATTTCGGGGACTTCCTGACGGAACAGTTCATAAAGGAACATGTCGCTTGTACGGGAAAGAATCACCTGCGCACCATTTTTGGCGGACTCGGCGACATCTTTGATCACAGCCTTGACAGAACTGCCCTGCTGGAATCGCTCCTTGGGCAACTGGTCTCTGTAAGGGAGCACCGCTTCCGTCTGACGACCGATGGACACGATCGCATTGCGGGATTCAATCCGCAAGACTTCGCCATTCACAATAGAGCCGATACGATTGCGATAGGTATCCACAATTTTGCTGCGTTCTGCATCGCGAATGCGCTGAATTAAGTACTGCTTGGCGGTCTGAATCGCTTGGCGACCAAAAGCAGAAACGGGAAGTTCCATTTCCAAATGGTCTCCCGGCTGAACATCCGGATTCAAATCACGGGCTTGTTCAATCAGCATATAATGCTCGTCCATTTCCTGAACGGCTTCTGCAGAAAGCGACGGGTCGTAGTCCGGATAATCATCCACAATATCGACAACCAGCGCTATCGAAATTTCATTCGTTTCTTCATCGATATTGACATCAAAATGTTTATCGATATTCAGATATTTGCGAGCCGCCGTAATCAGAGCGTCTTTGAGAGCTCCTTCTACAATGGAATCGTCAATGTTTTTGGTATCGACGACTGTTTTTAAAGCCTCGAGCAGATTGATTTTGGGTTCCTTAGTCTTCGTTGTCATAAGAGCCTTTATTTTAGAATTGAACTTCTACTTTCGCGGAGAGGATCTCGGACCGCGGAACCAAGACCGCATCCGTCACGCCTTTCACCGAGAGGGTTAAATTTTGTTCATCTGCAGCAATCAGAATTCCCGTAATCGGCTTGCCCGTTTCCCGGGTTATACGCAGCAGGCTATTCAGATTGCGTTCAAAATCCCGCATAGACTTGAGGGGACGGTCGATCCCCGGAGAGGAGACTTCCAGCGTAAACGCTCCTTCGATAAGCGTTTCATCCTCATCGAGAGCTTCTGAAAGCCGACGGCTGACATTTGCGCAGTCCTCCACATCGACTCCGCCCTCTTTATCAATGTAAATCCGAAGAATTTCACGCTTTCCCGCCTTAAATCTGTCGCATTCGACAAATTCCACCTGGACGGCATCGCAAGCCGCAGCAATCAGCGCATTCAATTTTTCTTGTGTATCCAAATACACCTCATTAAAAGAAAGGATCGTTTCCATAAACGAACCGTCAACGACATCAAATAGAGAAAAAATAATGAAAACGGGCAACCGGATTCCCAAAATCCGCGGCGATTTTTATCTTTAATTCATGCTTTCCATCTTTTTGCTCATTCTCGCAAGCCTTATCGGCACCGCTGGAACCTTCTTTTTCCTGAAACGGAATCTGATTCGTATCGCCGAAAAGAACAAGGCCATCGAAAGCAAAACCAAGCGGATGCTGGATTACCCGCTCACCATTCTCTGGTACGGCTATCTGTTCGTCTTCTTTGTAGGTCTTTCCGTCAATAATCTGATTTTTGACTAGTCGCCGTTTTGGCCTCGCTCCACAGGGCGAGCAACTCCCCGGGAGAATATTCCTTGAGGGATTTTTGCGGGTGTTTTTTCCGAGCGATGCTTTCCAGCATTCGAAAGCGAATGTCAAATTTTCGAGTCGCCCGAAGCAGCGCCATTTCCGCATTCAATCCCAAATGACGCGCCAAATGGCAAAGAGTGAACAGCAAGTCGCCGAATTCATCCTCCATGCGTTCCAGACGCCCAGACTCTTCCGGAGCCTTTTGATATTCGGCCAAAAACTCATTCCATTCCTCGTGCACTTTATCCAATACTTCTGCATTTTCCTTCCAATCAAATCCATTCTTGGCGGCACGGCGGCCCATCTCTTGCGCACGGGAAAGTGTCGGCATGCTGCGGGAAACCTTGTCCATCGCCGACATCTCCGTCCTGCTCGCATCCATGACTTCCTTCGCTTTGATTTCTTCCCAGCGAGCGGAAACTTCTTTCGCATTTTCCGCATGGGCATTTCCAAATACGTGAGGGTGCCGACGAATCATTTTCCGGCAAATCGCATCCGTCACGTCATCGCTTTTAAAATCCCCGTTTTCTTCGGCCACCTGCGCATGAAACACGACCTGCAACAAAACGTCGCCCAATTCTTCGCACATTTGGGATTTGTCATGAGCTTGAGCCGCGTCGATAAATTCCGAAGTTTCTTCCACCAAATAAGGCAAAAGCGTTTGTGTGGTCTGCGCACGATCCCAGGGACAACCCTCCGAAGAACGTAAACGTTTCATTATCCGAACTAAATCATCAAAGGAGTATTTCATGACAAGCAAAATTAATTATTTCCCCGTCCATACGCTGGAGCGCAAAAATTTTCCCGACGACTTTCGTCAAATCCCTCACTTGCCCGAAGTTTTATACTACCGAGGTTCTCTACCCGATTTTCATCTTTCGTGGATAGCGATGGTCGGCACACGAAGGCCAAGCCCAAATGCAGAAACCATCTGTCAAAAACTGATTCGCAATCTCCAAGGCACAGATGCCGTCGTTCTCTCCGGTCTTGCGCAAGGCATTGACAGCTACTGTCATCAATCCGCGCTTTTTTACAAAATTCCAACCGTGGCTGTCATCGCCCAAGGAATCGAACTGGAAATCGGCGGTTCCCGAAAAATCGTCGCCGAAAAAATTCTGGAAAGCGGCGGCGCTATTATTTCGGAATATCCCGGAAGAACTCCACCGCTGGCTTTTATGTTTCCGCAAAGGAACCGGATCATTGCGGGACTTTCCAAAAGCGTTACGCTCATCGAAAGCAAGGATCGCGGCGGCGGCATGCTGACTGTAGAATACGCACAAAAACTGAAGCGAAAAATTCTAGCCGTTCCTGGCAGTCTTCTTTCTGAAACGGCGCAAGGGCCTAATCGGCTGATCTCTCAAAAAATTGCAGAACCCGTATGGAATCCAAATGATTTTTCCGACCTCTGTGGCGCACGACGCTTGACAGACATTTCTCCCCAAAATCTACCCGGCATGGGAATTCGCCTTTCGGAAAGTGCCCAAAAATTATTCGACCAAAATGCGGGCTTCACCCACTCGTTAAACGATTTATGCGCAAACAGCTCTTTTCCGATTTCTCAGATTTTAGCTATATTGACTGAACTAGAAATCGCCGGACTGGTTCATTCCAAAGACGGCGATGCTTTTCATTTTTCTATTCCGGAGTAAACCGTTGAACCTGCAAAAGAAAATTTTTCTTTTTATCGCCGTCGGCCTCATTGTGGTAACAGCGTCTTTGGCCTGGACATTTTCCTTTGGAAAAATCGGTTTATGGCGGCAGCAAAAAATGAAAAATCAAGTGATTCGGCTAGAAGCGGAAATCGACTCGTTAAAAACGGAGCTGGAAATTCGCAAACACGAAGAAGAGCGGCTGCTTAAAGATTCTTTTTATATCGAATCCATCGCCCGAAAAAATTACGGACTTTCTAAAAAAGGCGAAATAAGCTATCAATTTACAAGCGAGAAAGAATAACAATTTTCAACGCTACCAGATGAAAAATCCGACACCGGCCTGTACTTTATGCGACAGGCCTTCCATTTTTTGATAACCGAAATCATGCTCCAAGAAACTAGCGGTATATTTGACTCGAAGCGAAATGGAATTTAGCGGAGCTTCCACGTCGCGCCTACAAATCGTCACCAGCCTAACTTCTCCGGCAATGCCCGCTAAAAAAGCCAACGAGTTATTGGTTTCAATATGATCCCGCAACAAGTGATAATTATTATTCGGCTTATTGGCGTAGTAATAGTAATCATAACTATTTTCCGGCAAAGAGGCGCTTGCCGTAGCAATCCCAACAAACGGTTCCAATTTGATATAACGGCTATCCCAAGCCACAACACCGACAGACACTCCGCCTTCATAAACCAGCAATTCACTATCCTTTTCCCACAGTACGTCAGAAAATTTCCGGTTATTTCGCGTTTCTATCCAACCAAAGGAAATAAACGGCGTAAATACGACACGATAAATTTGAATGGGAACCGCAAAAGCGTAATCCCAAAATCGATGATGAAACTCGTCTTTCAAATCTCCCGTCAAAAAGCCGATGCCGGATAAAAATTCAAAGCCTACGCTTTTACCATATAAATGATTTTGAATCGGGTCTTGCGTCGTCGATGGCGTTTTCTGAAAACGCTTCTCAAATGGTTCCAAAAAATAGCGTTCCAACCAGCGTCCATTTTCATCCATCGGGTATTTTTGCACAAATGCCGTTCCAGAATGCAGCAGATGGCGAATCGCACGGTCTTCGGCGTTTCCCCATGAAATGGTGAAAATCACCGGCAAAAAAGCAGGAGCCGCTTCTTTAAAAAACACATCAACAGTAGATTCCTGAATAACGGACACGAGGCTATCTTGCTTTTGCGATTGCCGTGCATAAAATTGATTCAAATACAAAAACAGTTCATCTTGAATGATACTCGCCGTTTTCCAATTAGCGTTTAAAACTTCTGCGACACAGCGTTCTTCCCGCGATTCCGCCCGTCTAGAACCCGATCCCAAAAGTCGGCGTTCCTGAACAAGCAAAGTCAAAGCGGCATCATATACGCCCAAATGCAAAAATACGAGTCCCTTTTCCATTCCCGAAAAAGAACAAACATTATCCGAATACTGGCCGTCTAAAAAATGCACAAAACGAGTGGCTCGTTCTTTGTCCTTTTCCTGCAAAGCTCGCAAAAGCAACGTTCTAGCTCGGCGAACCATTTCAGTAGCAGGAACCGGTTCCGCCAAAATTTCTTGTTCAACACTCAACGGCGAAACCGAATCGCTAGAAGCCGAAGAAATCTCCACCGTAGAATCTTCTTGAGCCAAAAGAGACGCCGTAAAAAGTAAAAGGAACAAAAATATTTTTCTCATGTCTCAAAAATAATTTTTATTCTTTTTGAAAGCAGGCTTCTAAAATTCTCCAGCAAAGAAAAACTCTATTTCCGCCGAAGAACATTTTCATGTTCGCTAGTTCCTCCAAAATATTCCGCCCAAACGGCAATCGTAAAAATTTCCACTCCTATTTCTGAATTCAAGTTTTTCATTTTCCTTTCCCTCCAACAATACCAACAGGAAATATCTGCATCGACAAATTCATCACCCTATCGCTTTGAGAATCATTTTGAACAAGTGCCGCAACACAATTCTTGAACTTTTTAAATTCCGCTAAAATCATTTGATAACAATCTTTAGAAACTCCCATTGTCATTCCCGACACCAGACGTTCTTCTTTATTGCAATGAGTTAAAGATTGCGCCGCTTTTTCCAACATCCACTGATGGTATCGCAATAAACACGAACTTTCACAAGAAGTTCCACTGCGAAGAGCCTTTTCCGTCTGCACCCATTTCCCTTTTTCATCTTTCACAATAAAATGAAATTTTTCCAAGACCTGAACAGCATAACGAGCTTCCCTTTCCAAAATCGGCGGAACCAGCGATAGTCCGAGCAATTCAAAATCATCCCGAAAATCGTACAAAGCAATCAACTCTCGAATAACGGGAATATACCAACGCCCATAATACTCGGCCAACCCCGAAGAAATTTGTACCGGACGAATAGAACCTTTCATTTTGGCGAGTTCCAAACGGAGCCTTTCTCGATTTTCACCGGGTTCAGACTGACAGTAATTGACCAACTCAAACCAGTATGCTAATTCTTCACCGCGAAGACCAAGAGCCTTTCCCACCGGTTCTATCGTTTTCAGACTCAAATTTTTCCCGCCCAGCATAACTTGCCGCAAAAAATTCGGATTGTTGATTTTAGCGCGATGCGAAATCGCCCTCCAAGAAAAACAAGCACGATTTTTGACATCATGCGAATCTCTCAAAAAATCCCGATAATTATCGTAATAAAAAATCGTCTCCATACAAGCCCAAATCTAAAATGTTCCGCTTCATTTGTTCGTAAACTTTAAGAAACGCGAATAGGATTTTACATAAAATCCGTCCACAAAAACTCTTTCGGCACTTTTTGGTTTCAATAAATGCAATCCAAATGGCATCGACGCTTATTCTTTTTCTCTTGACAGCCAAAAGACTTTTACAGAACTACCGGCGAGTCAATCGTTTTCAGCTTATACAAAAAGTTCCGTGATGAACACGGAACTCTTAAAAGCTGGCGGATTGAACCCCGAACTTACCAGGAGGGGAGCAATGATAGAGTTGTTAGAGGATTTACCTTTCCGCCAAATTTCTATTCCCAATATAGAAATGGAACCTCAAGCAGAACCATTACTTATTGCTTATTTTTTCGATTTGCGAACAATTGCAGGTTCTTCGCGGAACTCAATATGGCAATGCGGCTCAAACCGGAAGCCTCCGCGGCGATGACGGTTCAAACCCATCACGTCAGCGATTTTTTCCAGATGATCAACGACTCGATTCAAGCGGCTTTCAAAGTTCGGATTCACCGAATCGATGCAAATTTCCGGATCGCGCTTGAATTCACGGTTTTCAAATTCTTCACGACCAGTGCTTTTATATTCCCGCAAGATATTACGCAAAATTCGAGCAGGAACATTACGCATCAAATGCTTGCCATTGACCGAAATAGAATCGTCCGCTTCATAATAGATGATTTCCGCGACATGATTGATTTTATGCAAAAGTTCATCATGCGCTTTTTGTACCGGAGTCCACGCATTGTATTCATCTTGAACCAGTGCAGAAATCAGACCGGCAAAAGGATCTTTAACGTGGGCATCTTTTGCATAAACAAATTCAGCCAAAGTAACCGGCGCACTATAATAGCGATCTTTATAGAGCAAATGCGTTCCCGTAAACGTGTCAATGACATCCGTATCCGCACGAACACAAAGGCAGTCCGCATATTTCGAAAGGTCCCTATTAATTGGATGCTTTTCCAAGCATTCCGAAAACTTCACCAACTTGCCGACAGCGATTCCGCTTACATAGAAAATATCGCCTTCCAAGCCGCCGCCTAGACGTCCGAGCAAAGCTTCGTCCGCAGGGTATTCACAGGCATAAACCTGCATTTTTTCAAACGCGGGGAGATCCAGCAAGCGCGGAGAGTTCTGCATAAAACGCAAAAGCCACGAAGAATATATCGACGACGGCTGACCGCCAGCCTTATGGCCTTGATTTACCAAGAAATCGTGACGTTCGTTACCTTCGGCAGCCCCTTCCACAAATACGAAATTTTCGTGGAACATATTCCGTTTTTCTATCAAACGCAAAATACCTTGACGCTGATCCTGCATTTCATAAAAATCACGGATATAAGGCAAATAAGAACGCAAGATCGCCCTCTTGGGAACGGAATTCAAATGATTCAACTTCCCAAACATGGAATCGGCGAAGGCGTCCAAATTCCGCCCTTTAGAGAGAAGCCAATTTGAAAATCCCGACAAGATCAACGCATTGTCACTTGCACTGATCAATTCGTCATCGCGCCAGGCGTTTTCAATCAGCTTGCGGCTCGAAATGTTTGAACTCTGTACCAAAGGAACAAGTTCTTCGGTACTAAAGGAAAGAAGAAGTTCGCTGTAGGCCAACTTCAAAAAAACATTAGGGATTTTATTTTCTTTTTCCGACATGGCCATAATTTAGATTTTTTATTTAAATTTTGGCCACCTTCTAGGACTAATCATCCTCTTTTTGGGGCTTTTTAGCAAGTTTTCTATATTTCAATACATGGAAACAACCCGAATTCACCCCCTTCCCGAAGAAGTTGTAAACCAAATTGCAGCCGGAGAAGTTGTCGAACGCCCGGCATCCGCCATCAAAGAACTCATCGAAAACGCATTGGATGCCAAAGCAACCCGAATCGAAATTCAAATTACGGACGGCGGAAAAAAGTCCATTTTAGTTCGAGACAATGGCGAAGGAATGAATGAAGCCGACCTGAACATCTGCTATCTTCCCCATACAACATCCAAGCTGAAATCGGCAGAAGACCTTTTTCATTTAGCAACCAATGGGTTTCGGGGCGAAGCTATCGCATCGATTGCCGCGGTTTCCAAACTGACCATCACAAGTCGTACAGCAGATAGCGCCGAAGCGCATTCCGTCCATTTAATCGGAGGCGTTCCCGACTCCCATTACACCGACGCGTCCCCTCGAGGAACGTCTTTTTTCATCGAAGATCTTTTTTTTAACGCTCCAGTCCGAAAGACATTTTTAGGAAGCGATACGTTAGAAGCATCCCGCATTTTGGACACCGTAACCCGACTCGCCATCGCCAACCCCAACGTGAGGCTCGATTATAAAGTAAACGGGCGAGATGTTTTTACAGGCGTAGAAGGAAACGACTTGCGCAGCCGGATCGCAGAAGCTCTTGGCGCAGGAATCGCCAAAGACATGGTTCCTGTTGATTATGAAGAAGCGGGAATCCGTGTGTCCGGCTTTGCTATGCCTCCAGGAATTCAAAAGAACAAACGGAGCAAGTTGTATTTCCACGTTCAAAAGCGTCCGATTTGGAATCCGATTATGACAAAGGCTGTCAATCGAGCTTATGAACCCTACGGAACGACCAGTTCCCCCATCGCCGTACTTTTCTTGGAAATGGCAGACTTGGATTTCGACGTAAACGTCCATCCCAATAAAAGAGAAGTCCGCTTCGCAAACGAAAACGATGTTTTTTTGGCCGTACACCACGCCGTTCGAGACGCTTTTCAAAAACCGGACGAAGAGCATCCGATAATCCGGTTAGAAGATATTCCCGCCGTTCCGTTTCACACGGGCACTTCCCCTGAAGCTCCTGTTGTCGGAATCAAAAATTTCAAGACCGAGCGCGACTTTCCCTTGCCAACGTCTGAACTGATTAATGAAAGCAAACCGACATCTTTTGCAGCTCCCGTTCAAAAAACTCCCCCCAAGACCATTCAAGAGCCCCCTAAAAAATATCGGACACCTGACCCCGACGACATCATTCAAGATCTCTTTTCCCTGCCGGAGAACGGAAACATTATTCCGCTAACTCCGCAAAACCTGCGACCGCCCACTCGGATAGATAAAACGCCTCCGCCCCAATTTTTTCAACTGGCAAATACCTATCTGGTCTGTGAAGACAGCGAAGGGCTGCTGCTTATCGATCAGAATGCGGCGCATCAACGCATTCTTTATGAACAAGCGTTGGACTCTTTAAAGTCCGAAGTCGCCTTAGAAAGCCAAGAACTGCTTTTTCCAGAAATGATAGACGTCTCTGCAGCGGAAGCCAGCGTTATTCCTCATTTGTTGCCGATTTTAGATAAATTGGGCTTTCATCTAGAGTTATTCGGAAAAAATACATACCAACTTCGCGGAATTCCTCGAGACCTTCCCTTTTCCCGAGCCGTTGAGGCTTTGCACAATCTTTTTGCAGACGTTTTTGAAGGCGAAAATCCCGAAAATCCTTCCCAAGAACTTTGGGCCAAAGCTTGGGCAAAAAGCAACGCCATTCATGCCGGAGACAAATTGAGCGTCGAGGAGATGACCATGATGATGGCGTCCCTTCTGGCGACGCAAGACCCCATGAGTTCCCCTTGCGGCAGACCGACTTTAATGAGGCTTCCCCTGACCGAAATTCACAAACGATTTAAGCGCTGACAAAGCACCGAGTTTGTATATTTAAATCTATTGTGAAAATCATACGGACAATCTTCGCCTCTCTTCTCTTTTGCAGTTTCGCCGCATCCGCCGAACTTTCCTTTTCTGGCAATCAGAGCGAAATCCGATGGAAAACTGCAACGTCTGAACACTTCCATTATATTTATCCAGCGGAATACAGCACTCACGCAGGACGCGTCGCTTCGGCGGCAGAAGCCGTTTACGATTCCGTCGTTTCCCGTTATCATATCGATATGCCGCTTCGCATTCACGTTTCCATTCAAAACGCCTTGTATGCGAATGGTTCCGCAGTTCCCAACGAAAACGCCGTCAATCTTTTTTTGTCTAACTGGGATTTTAAATTGCGGAGCACGCACCCATGGGTCACAGACGTAATCACTCATGAATTTTCGCATCTCGTCAGCATCGAAAGCGGAAGCAAACTTCCCCATTTTCTTTACGGACTGCAATTTTCTTATATCGACTATTACAATGAACGCCGTACCGAAAACGCATCTTTGACCATTCCATTTACATTACAGCCTCTTTGGTTTGCCGAAGGAACTGCGCAATTTGAATCGGCGCGTATGGGTTTTGACAGCTGGGATTCCCACCGGGACATGATTCTTCGCACGGCTGTTTTGAACGACAGCTTGCTCGATTTGAATTACATGCATGATTTTGCAGACAATTCCCTGAAAGCGGAACTCGGTCCCTACACTCAAGGTTTTTCGCTGGTTCGCTACATCGATGCCAAATACGGTCCCAAAGCTGTTCCCGACATTTGGTTTGAACTTTCTAGACCCTACCGCGCAACTCTTTCCGCTGCGCTCCAAAAAGTGATAGGCATTGACGAAGATTCCCTCTATAAAAATTGGAAAGAAGATATAACCCGCCATTATACCAAACAAAAAGAAGAATTGGGAGTTTTAATTTCCGGGAAAAAATGGACTCAAGATGCTTTTTACCACGACTTTCCTGTCGTATCGGGCGGACATATTTACGGCATTTCCAATTTTGGAGGAGCCTGGTTTGACGGAGACGTTTTTAAAATTCCCGTTCACGCCCAAGATTCCATAACGGCAACAGATTCCGCAAGCGGCATTTCCATTACCTTGCAAGATTCCATTTTAGACATTTCCCAATTTTCAGACAATGGATTTCATCCTGAAAAGCCTTGGTTTGACAAAGGAATCTCCGTCCGACAAATCGAAGGACGAGGACCCATTCTTACTTATACGACTTTCAAAAAACGCGATCGCCACGGGCACGCCCATTTTGACATAGCCATCGCCGACACCAACGGAAATAATCAACTCGTGACCACTCTCGCCGATGCCGTATATCCAGATATTTCGCCCGACGGCAAAGAAATCGTCTTCGCAAGAAGGGAACCCCATTCAACGCGATTCGTCTTGAGTAAAGCCGCCATCCCCGATTCTGGAGTTCAAAAAAATGAAGAAATTCAAGACATTTTTATCCCCGACGAAAATTTTCTTTACTACAACATCTACACGCCCAAATTCAGCCCCGACGGGAAAAAAATCGCCTTCAGCTATTTTGACGATGCAGAACGAGGCATTGCGATTATTCACGCCGACGGTTCCAACCGAATCGACTTAAAAATTCCCGGAGTCGATTTACGAGATCCGAATTGGATAGATAATGAAACCCTCATCTATTCCAGCAACCAAACCGGAATTTTCAATCTCTACACAAAGAAAATTTCTGGCGGAACAGAACACGCCATCACAAATGTTTTAGGCGGAGCATTTAGTCCGGCCGTCGATTCCAGCATCGTTTACTATATCAATTATGATCAAGACGGTTTTTCCCTGTATTCCATTCCTCTTACCGACTATGATGCCACCCAAGATTCCATCATCGTCCTTTACGACACCACCTATACATCGTGCCCCGATACGGTAATTCCTACGACATCGCTTATTCCCGATTCCTTAACCGAGGCGGATTCTTCCAAAGGCATCGATTTTCAGCCGACGCCGGATTCTCTAAATGTTTCTAAAGACAGTTTGAATTTCGCCCTTTCCGATTCTACCTTAAAACCGCTTCCTTGCAAAATAGATACCATCATTACAAAACGGGATTCTATCATCCAAAAAATGAAAAATCCTCCCCTTGTACTCGCCGGAGAACTTCCTTCCAAAAACAATGTTCATTTGGAATTTGCCGACATTGAATACGCCGGATCCGAGAAGAATTACAAACCCATTCCTACTGTTTTACTACTAGCGCCGCTCTTCATCATCCAAGAACGTTCTCCGGATTTCACCGTTAAAGGCGATGGTCAAGCCGCAGCGAAAATCGGAATCGCCATGAGCCTTTCAGATCCGCTAAAGAAAAACATTCTTTCTGCCGGGCTTCTTTTAGAAGTGGGGACTGGTTTCGATTATATCAACGGCGACGGAATCAATCCCAAAATGGAAAGAGAGTTCAGCATTGAACTGGAAAATCATTCCACACCGATTACTCTGGGACTTTCCTATACCAATATGAATTATCGATCTAAAGATACCGTGCGCTATGAAGACCCCCGCAGCTACGAAGATTCCATTGGCACTTCTTATTATTCCGTTCCTCTAAACGCATTTGAGGCTTCGGCTAAATACAGCGTTTTTAAAGCAGGAGACAGCTTGTTCGCTTCTGTCGGATACGATTGGGCGAATTTCAACTTATACGAAGACAATTTGGAATGGACTTATCAAAAACGCATCGCCGCATCGATTGGCGTTTCATTAGACGGAGGCGACGACAACACAACAAGCACCAATACCGCAGGCATTGGAAATGGCATTTCTGCGGTGTATCAATTCGCCAATTCCGATCTTTATCGGCCAGGCACCTTTTCAGAAAGTTTTACCATAAGCCCTTCAGGAAAAATCGAACCGATTTATCGCAATTACACACTCCATTCTTTCTATTTCAATATGCACGGCAGCATCGCTTCGCCGCTTTTCCAAGGTTCTCGATTTGCCTTTGGAGCAACTGTTGCCGGACTCGGAGCTTGGAGCGCAAAAGACGCCAAAGACACTTTAGACAGCTATTATTACACACCGCTTTTGTTGGAAGGCTATCCCTACTTGATAAGCACCGAAGATTACAACCGCAGCGGACTCAAAACCGCTAAAGCAGAACTCCATTATCTCTTTCCGATTTTTGAAGACTTCCGAAATTCATTTTGGATTTTTTCAACGCGGGACTTGTTTGTGAATTTGTACGCCCAAGTGGGAGCCGCTTGGAATGCGCACGGTTTTGCCTTTTCTAAATTCAAAAAACGGGATTTTTGGGATCGAAGCGTCGGATTGGAATTCCGCATGGCAAATCGACTATTCAATTCTCTGCCACTCAACATCTCCCTGAATCTTGCCCGAGGATTGGATCGCATTGGCGAAAACGAATTTGGAGAAGGCGGGCGAAAAATGACGCCCATCGGCATATCATTCCTCCCCAAATCCATTCGCCCGACAAAAATCGAATTTTCAATTGGCTTTGATTTCGACAACACTTGGATGTATTGATCCCATTTGCCCTTATAAAAAGCAAATCAAGCCAACAATTCATCCGCAAGAGCATGCATCTGTTCGACATTTGCCGCAGTCATAGCGACTTTAATGCTCACTTTACTTTTAACAAATGTAATCTCCTGCGAATTTTCAAAAAGCCTTTCCATCGCTTTATTCGCAGTCGGTGCCCAAGTTCCATTTTCCACAAAAGCGATTTTTCGTTTTTGATAATTTCTAGCGACCAGATGCTCTATAAATTCTCGCATCGTCGGAAACACTCCCGCATTGTACGTCGTCGTCGCCAAAACCAATTTGCCATAACGAAACGCATCCTCGACGCATTCATATATATCTTCACGAGCAAGATCCGCCACAACAACTTTGGCACAACCCTTCTCCTTCAATATCTCCGCCAACTTTTCTACGGCTTTTTTCGTATTGCCATAAACCGAAGTATAAGCGATAAAAACACCTTCTGATTCTACAGCATAGCTCGACCAAATCTGGTATTTTTGCAAATAACTTTCAATATCTGAATCCAAAACGGGGCCATGCAACGGGCAAATTTTTTCAATTTGCAAGCCTTCCAATTTTTTCAAAACGGCCTGCACACTGGTTCCGAATTTACCAACAATTCCAAAATAGTAACGGCGCGCTTCACAAGCCCAACCTTCAGGATCTTCATAATCCAAAGCACCGAATTTGCCGAAAGCGTCCGCACTAAATAAAATCTTTTCAGAGCTCTCGTAAGTAAAAATCACTTCGGGCCAATGCACATTAGGCGCTGAAACAAAATGCAGGATATGTTCGCCCAATTCCAAAGATTCTCCATCGGAAACGACGATTTGCTTTTCTGAAATTTTTCCAAGAGAGTCGCCAAATAAAGAGTTCAGCATTCCAAAAGCCATCTTTGACGCTACGATTTTTACATTCGGATATTTAGAAATAAACTTTTGAATATTCGCCGAATGGTCCATTTCCATGTGCTGTACAATTAAATAATCCGGAGTTCGATTCCCAACGGCGGATTCAATATTGTCCAACCATTCCTCTCCAAAATTTTCTCCGACACTGTCCATCACAGCAATTTTTTCATCGAATATCACATAGGAATTGTAAGACATTCCGTTGGGAACATTAAAAAGACCTTCAAATAAATCAATTTGATGATCATTCACGCCGACATAATGAATCGAGTTGGATATTTTCATTGTAAATCCTTTTTAATTGTTATTCCAATACATAGATTCTTTTCGAATCAAAAAACGTCGAGAAAGGTCGTCCAAAGAGGCGGCAGAATCCGCATTTACAACCCCCATCAATCCTCCGAACAACGGATACGGACTTGCCGTTCCACCTTGATCATTACAACGAACCCGAATCCATATTTTTCCACAATCCGTTTTGAGATCCAAAATATGTTCATTCAAATTGATTTCTTGCCCCCGATGATTCCGCACAACCGGCAATTGTTTTTCTTTAAATTTTTCCAATAAACCTTCGGGAATATGTTCTGGCATATACGAATACGCAATTGAACTCGGAAAACGCGAAGATAATTTATACGAAAGAGGTTCTATATTTAAAATTTTCATTCCTCTTGGGAACGGAGCGTTAAGCTTTTCTATCAACTTGTCCTTTTCGCTCGAAAGATTTAAGGGAACAAGAGTTTCTATACCTAAAATTTCACAAACGGTTTCCAATCCTAGCGGAAGAGCGCCCATATTGACCAGACGTGGTTTAGGGCTGAAACCTTCGCTATAACGCAAAGGAATCCCGGCTATTCCAAACGAGCGAACAAAAGCGCTCAACATGTTTTGGTGAGGTAAAAATCGGCTTAATCCCGTTTTTTGGAATGTTAATTTATACGTATATCGTTCGTCATAAACAGGGCGTCTTTCCGCAACCAGTTTTCGGATTTCTTCCGGCGTCCGGCTTGGCGCCTTGTATTTTTCGGGATTCTCTGCAAGACGAACCTCTTTTCCATTGCCTGGAATGCCGCAATGCTGGCATTCTCCCCATTTACAATTCGGAACGGGTTTCGCATTCTGAAAGACCTCTGGATTGAAGCCTTTCTGATATTCATTCCAAAGGTAGGATTTGGTGACGCCAACGTGCATAAAATCCCAAGGAAACACGCTCTCTTTTTGACGAGTTTCATAAATCCATTTTTCATCATAGCCAAAATCATTCCAGATTTTTTCCCAATCTTTGGGATGAATTCGACGATTATCGCTTTCAAAAATCATTCCCCGCTTGTATGCTTCATAAATCATTTTTCCCAAAGTGCGATCGCCGCGGCTGTAAAAGGCTTCCAATCGAGAAGTATCCCAATCCGCCCAAGTCACTTTTACATTCGGATTTTTGTAAAAACGTCGGCGAACAAACTGGATATGCGACAACGCCAAATCCTTGTCCATAAATCCCGCCCATTGAAGCGCCGTAAACGCTTTAGGGATCAAAATTCCCATACTGACAGAAATCTGCGCCCCTTTCAGATATTTTCGTCCTATTTTAACCAGATTTTCAATCAACTGGCAAAACGCTTCCATATCTTCATCATTTTCCGTTGGAAACCCCACCATTGTGTACAACTTAATTTTATTGAACCCCGAAGAAAATGCGTGTTCGGCGGCGTTATACATATCCTCATCAGAAATTGTTTTATTTATCATTTTGCGCAATCGTTCCGAACCGGTTTCTGGAGCAAAAGTTCCGCTACGTCCTCCCTTCAGCGCGGCCACTTTTTCTGCTAAAGTTTGTCCAAAACTGCTCACTCGGATACTGGGAAGCGAGACGTCCACATTATCAAAAAAAGCGTCATCAATAATGGAATCCGTCAAAGCTTCGATAGGTTTATAATCCGCCGTCGAAAGGCTGAGCAGACCGAGTTCATTTTCTCCCGTAGCCTTCAGACCTTCCTTTGCCAGATCCATCACGTCATCAGGCGGTAATTCCCGACAAGGCCTATACCAAATTCCCGCTTGGCAAAAGCGACAGCCCTGAGTACAACCCCGCATCACTTCGACGCTGAATCGATTGTGAATCAACCGCATATTCGCAATCAAATTCCGAATGGGATAATCTTCCTTTTTCAATTCGGGAATGAAAATCCGACGAACGCCTTTTGTGTGTTCATACGAACCTGTCGCCGGCTCTGCAGGAACAAGCATTCCAAATTCACCAGAAACCACTGGACGAAAAGCCGGAACATACACGCCGTCTATTTTGGAAATCTCTTCCAGAATTTCCACGCGAGACATTCCTTTTTTTTCGCATTCCCCGACTGTTCGCAAAACATGAGGCAACAGTTCTTCTCCATCCCCGATATTGAAAGCATCAAAAAAATCGGCAACGGGTTCCGGATTAGCCATTGCCGGGCCGCCGCCAATGACAATAGGATCTTCTTCATTCCTATCTTTAGCAAACGCAGGAATGCCCGCCAATTCCAACACATAAGGTACATTTGTAAAATTCAATTCCGTCTGCAACGTAATCCCAACCATATCAAAATCACGTACAGGAGTCCACGTTGCATGGGTGTATAAAGGAATACCCTGTTTGCGCATCTGCTCCGCCATATCATCCCAAGGGGCGAAAGCCACTTCCATCAACAAATCGGGTTCTCGATTGACTACATGATACAAAACGCGCAAGCCATTATTAGAAAGACCTATTTCATACAAGTCCGGAAAGACAAAAGCCATTCTCGCCAAAAGCGAAGACGGATCCTTTACAACACTATTTGCTTCTCCACCCATATAACGAGCCGGGCTCTCTACAGAAGGTAAAACTTGACCGAGTTTTTCAAATATATTCATGTTTGCAAAATTAAAAAATTGAAATTTCGTTGTGAAAAGCATTTGCAAAATAGCCTTGTCATTTTCTTTTGGAAATCCCTATTTCATTATAATTTCTAATTTTGCGCTCACCATGCGACTTTTACTTCAGTTAGCGTTAATTTTTGCCGTGTGCTTTATCGGCGATTTTCTACATCGAGTCTGCGGCGTCCCTCTCCCCGGCAACATCTTAGCGATGCTCATCCTCTTTTTGTTACTTTGTACAAAAATAGTCAAAGTGGAGCAAATCGCAGAAATTTCGGATTTCTTTTTGAAGCGACTTCCCTTTTTCTTTTTGCCACCCGCCGTTGGCATTCTAGCCGTGTACGACATTTTAAAAGGCCAGATATTGATTCTCGTTTTTTTGTGTATTCTCGCTACAATTATCACACTTGCCGTATCCGGAAAAGTCACCGATATACTTGTCGCTTTTTCAGAAAAGAGAAAACACCATGAATGAAGTTTTAGAAACGCCTTTCTTTGGAGCCGTTCTCACTATGATTGCTTATGAAACCGGCGTCTATTTCAGCCGCCGATTTAAATTAGCCATTTGCAATCCTATGCTCATCGCCAGCATTTTAATCATCGGGTTTCTTTTGATTTCAGGAATCAGCCTAGAAACATATAACATTGGAGGCGATTACATCTCTATTTTTTTAGCTCCGGCGACAGCCGTACTCGCTATTCCTCTTTATAAGCAGATCAACAATCTCAAGAAAAATTTACTCCCTATTTTAATCGGCATTATCGCGGGTTCGCTGACCTCTTTTATCATCGTCGTTTTATGTGCAAAACTTTTTTGCTTAGAACACTTATTGCAACTTTCTCTACTGCCAAAATCCATCACCATTCCTATGGGCATCGAACTTTCTAAACAAATCGGAGCCGTTCCTGCAATCACCATCGCATCCATTGTAATCACCGGAATTACCGGAGGGGTTGTAGCTCCTGTCGTATGTCGAATTTTGAAAATCAAAAATCCCGTGGCGCAAGGAATCGCCATAGGAACTGCTGCTCATGCGATTGGAACCGCCAAAGCCATTGAAATGGGAGAAGTCCAAGGAGCCATGAGTTCACTAGCCATCGGCGTTACCGGCGTTTTTACAACGATATTGGTTCCTATACTATTGCATTTTTTTCATTAGAGCTTGCTGGCAAATTCCATCTATTTCATTTGCTTTTCCCAAAACGCTATCGCTTCGTCAATCCAGCCTTCTGCAACTGTTCCGCGCCCAAGCCCGAATCCGTGAGGAAGACCGGGATAATGGTGAAACTCCGTCGCAATACCAAGACGGCTCATCCCTTCTAATCGAGATTGCATGATTTTCCAATTTACAATCCCATCCATCTCTCCAACACAAGCGTATGTAGGCGGATCCATTTTCGAATATTCAGAATGCCCCGTATACTGCATAATGACCGCCGCCGGCTTTGGGATATTTTCTACGCCGAACGCCGCCGCACCATAAGTGCCGAGGTAAGCCGCCATCCGTCCGCCGGCACTTCCGCCCCACAGCGAATAATCAATCGTTGAAACGCCCAATTCTTTTGCATGTTCAAAGATGAATGTGAGTGCACGCGCCAAATCTTCGCAAGCGGTCTGCGCTCCAGGACGATATATTAAAGCAAAGGCATTCCATCCTTTTTTGAAAGAGTCAACGCATGGGGAAAACTGTCGTGCATGGCTCCCACATAAGCAAATCCGCCCCCCCGCATTGCACACAGCAAAAGGCGCGTCTTCATTTCCTTTGAAGAAAAAAAATTCCGGTATTTGCTTTTGCCGGATCCGCTGCTTTTTCTTCTTCCATGTAAATATCATAAAACACCCGATTTCCCTGAAGCGTCTGATTTTTCAAGTAATTGCAAATTTCCACGGTCATTTCCGAATCGATATGACTATACCAAGCAAGTCGCAAATTTCCCAGCCTCATTCCGCTGTAATAACCGCTATCGACAGGAAAAATCAACCGTCCCCAACTGCCAAAAACGGAATCGGAAGCGACATCCATAATCTTCGTTTTTACTGTATAAAACTCCACATTTTCTTCTACCGACATAGTCTCATCTCCTTTCGCCCAGCCGCATCCCGAAACGCCGTTCAAAAAACAGAGAGACGCTAAAATACAAGCCATCCGGTTCACTTTTATTTTTCCTTTAAGAACGATTTTTGAGAACCTTGCAAGATGACGTCATCCGGCATAATATTGCCTAGCAATAGAGGAGAATTTTTGTCGTGGTATTTATAATTTTCAAATGCCTTCCGCGGAGTCTTATTAGCATAACAGTATTTGCAACCATTCATACAAGTATCATAGGCTCCGATATCCCGACTTTCAATACAGTGGCACCCCTTCCTCAAGCCTTTATGTTTTAAATTCTTGAACCGGATTCCATTGGCATTTCCCAAAATATCAAGAGTCATGCAGCCAGAAGGATGAATATGATATCGTGAAAAATCACCGTTTGATCCGCAGGTTTGCATATAAATTCCAAGCTTTTCCGCAACCGCCCCGAATCCCCGCGCCAATGCATCCATATCCTGTATGGAAAGAGGTATCAACTCCGGCATATTGCTTTCCAACTTTTTGTACACTTCCACAAAACTGAAAATGCACCGGTCGATATAAGGCGAAAGTTTTTCTGCCATACGTTCAAAAGTTTCCAAATGGCATTGAATGGTATATTTCTTCGTCAGAAGAACGGGATCATATCTCCAAGCGACGCGCTGTTTTCCGACCAATGCTGAAAGCTTGATCAGAGTTTCTATGCTTTCGTCTATGCTAGGAACGCCGGGTTCAATATCTTTTCCATAAGCGGTAATCGTATAATGAAAATAGGTGTGAAAACGCTCCGTAATTTCATGTAACCGCGATAAAATAGGCGTATAATTTTTGGAGCAAAAGACAACGCAATCTACCGCATCCGGCGTCAATTCATAACGAGTTACTTTGTTTGGAAAAAGCGGGTTGCGGGAAAGGACGAAGCCTTCCGAAAATCGGTAGAGCAACCAATCGGTATAATACTGGACGGTATCCGTTCTTCCTCCTGTATTGATAATCATCCTTTACCTCACCGCCGTAAAGAAAAATCGGCGAAAACCGAGAAGAACTTCTCCGTTTTTTTGTACCGGATAAAGGCGCTTCGCCCGCTCAAGAATTTCATTTTCAAAAGGGATTCTTTGATGGTCAGCAAGACAATCAAGATAAGGCCGGATTCGCGTTCCCTTGATCCAGTCCACTAAAGCCTGGTGATTGGGAAGATTGTGATAGTATTTTATTTCCCAAATATCGAAGGATGAAGAACATCCGGCAAGAATATCAAAATATTCCTGTGGAGAAAGGGTTTCGTTCGGCTGAAGTTTTACGTTGCGCAAACCCCATTTCGATTCATTCGCTACTTCCTTAATTATCTGAAATAATGGCTCTTCGCCATTCATGGGAATTTGGACAGCCAGAACACCTTTATTGTTTAGCTTGCTCATTAAAAACGGAATCAACTCCCGGTGATTGGCGACCCACTGAAGACAAGCGTTGGAAAAAATCAAGTCGAAAGTTCCCTCCAATTCTAAAACATCCTGCTGTTTAAAATCCAGCTGCGGATATTCCCCTTTCGCCGTTTCAATCATGTTCGCAGAAGAATCGATTCCGACGATTTTTGCTTCTGGGAAACAGTTCGCGATTTCCAAAGTACTGTTTCCCGGTCCACATCCCACATCCACAATCGTGCGTGGCGAGGAATGTTTTAATCGCATGAGCAAATCCGTAGCCGGTTGCGTCCGTTGCTTTTTAAATTTCAAGTATTGTAAAGAATTCCAATCTGACATACAAATCCTCATTTTTCATAGAAAATCCTATTGCGCAATGCAAAAGGATCTTTTATAGAATCATCTCTGATTCTAAATATAACTACAGCGTTTTTTCAAAAACCATGTCCGCTCTTTCAAAGACGAACTTTTATCTGTCCAACGGAATTTCCTGAAATCCGAATTTTCTATAAATATGAATCGCCTCCACGCATTTGTGATTTGTGACAATAAGTATTTTTTCAATGTTTTTTGCTTTTGCGAAATCCATACACGCTTTGAAACACGCACTTCCTGCGCCTTTCCCGGCAAATTGTTCTTTTGTAGCAAATTTCATAATTTCCCAATCGCCATCTTCTCTCGGCGCAATCATACAGCAAGCCATAATTTTTTCATCATCATTCAGCGCAAAAAATATCTGGCCGCCTTTTTGCATATAAGAATCAATGCGGTTCAATTCTCTTTCATCTTCGCTTTCTATTTTAAACATCGCTGAAATCCAAGCGAGATTCATTTTGATAAAATCATTTTTGTATTTCGATTCATAAGGAACTATTTTCATTTTCAACTCCTTTCTGATGAATTTTAAAATCAAAATAGATTATTTCATCATTTTATAAATTTCAATTTCCCATCCATTTTTGGACACGATTGAAGATAAAAATTCCGGCATTATTTTTCGAGGCACGTGTGTCCACCGAACACGCCGGACATTTTCATCGAGCCGAGGGCCGCGTCTATGTTTTGAATCTCTTTTTCGGTCAGCCGGATTTCCGCCGAGTGCGCGTTTTCTTTCATGCGTTCAGGCTTCGTTGTCCCCGGAATCGGAACGATATACGGCTTTTTTCCAATCATCCAAGCAAGCGCAATCTGCGCCGTTGTCGCGTGTTTTTCCGCCGCCGTTTTCTTCAAAAGTGCCGTCAATTCTTCGTTTTGCTTGAATGCGTCTTTTTGAAACTGCGGCATCGCTCCTCGGTAATCCGCGCTGCTATCGAACTTCGTTTCGCCCGTATATTGTGCCGACAAAAATCCGTTAGCAAGCGGGCTGAACGCCACAAAGCCTACGTTCAGTTTTTCAAGGACAGGGAACAGCGTTTCGTATTCGCGGAACATCATCGAGTATCTGTTTTGAACAGCCGTCACCGGGCAGACCGCATGAGCCTTCCACAGATATTCTTCGTTCGCTTCGGAAATGCCCCAGTGCGCGATTTTTTCTTCCTTGATAAGCGCAGCCATGACGGAGGCGACTTCTTCGGCAGGAATTTTTGGGTCAATGCGGTGCTGGTAATACAAGTCAAGGCACTCGACGTTGAGCCGGCGCAAACTCCCTTCCACCGACGCACGGATTGTTTCCGCCCTGCTGTCGCACAAAAGTGAAGTTCCCTCGTGCCGAACGCCGAACTTTGTCGCAATCTGCACTTTGCCGCGGAACGGCGCAAGCACCTCGCCGACAATTTCCTCGTTGTTCGAGCCTTCGCCGACGTAACATTCCGCCGTGTCGAAAAACGTGCAGCCGCTTTCCGCCGCGCTTCGCAGCAGTGCAACCGCGTCCGATTTTTCCATCGGCTCGCCGTATGCGTACGAGATTCCCATACAGCCGAATCCCACCGTAGAAACCTGCAAGTCTTTTCCTAAAATCCGTGTTTTCATTATCTGCGTCTCTCGTTATGTGTTCCTACTTCACATTCTTTGCAATCCACTGTTCCACAAGCACCGTAATTTCCTTGTTGTTCATTTCTTGAAACAAAAAATGGCTGTTGCCGGTGATTCCCATTTTTGGAAGGTCGTAAACTTCCGCTTTGCCGCCATCAGCCGTATATTGCGCGGCAAACGCAACCGCTCCGTCTCGAACATTTTTCCAAAACGCCGTGGATTGAATGTCGGCAGGTCCGTTGTCGATGTAATCACCCATGATGACGAGGACGGGAACGCCCGCTTCGAGCAGCCGTTTGTATTCCGCCGAGCCAACCGCCGGAGTTCCGCCCGGCTCAACGGCGACAATTGCCGCGATGTTCTCAACGGGTGTCTGCCAGCCGACTCTTCCGCCCTGTGAATGCGTGATGTAGACTGCCTTTTTGCCGGTCATCTTTTTTACGTCTGCGAGAACTGCGCCGAGACTCTGTCCAAACAAAAACACGTCAAAGTTTCCGGTGTTCACTGTCATCTGGCGGAAGAACTGGTTCTGCGCCTCGTCGCCTGCGGGGAACTGCGAGCCGTCGTAGCGGTCGGGGGCAACGCGCCCGATTCTAAAGTGCGTATACCACGCCTGGTCGCCCGGCTTGTAGGACATTCCGTCGTCGCCCCTCGCGTCCGTCAGGAGTTGTCTGCCAGCCTATGCGACTTTGACCGTAGCCGTGCAAGAACACAACGGGCAAGCCCTTTTCCTCCGCCGGAATCTGGAAGAACGTATTCGCATGATCCACGTGCGCCGTATTTCCCGGACGCGCCGCATCCAGCCAGTTCTTTGTTTCGTCATACTTTCCCGGAACAGGAGTCGTCACGCTTCCGCCCGAAGAAAAAACGCCCTGCTTTGCAATAGAAATAACGCCGTCATTTGAAGACGAATCGCAGGCTGACAAAAACGCCAAAAATGCCAAAGCCGTCGCCAAAAACGTCAAAGATTTTTTCATTTTTTTCTCCATATAAATTTTCTATGGATTTTTTGAAATTCCAAGTGAATTTAACCATTCCCGCACATCATCTTCATTCGGGCTGGTCGTCCCATAGCCTTCAAGATGCGTCGCTCCAGACGTCAGCTCCACGATTTTCGAGAGCGTTTCGTCCCGATAAGTTGCTGCATAAGTGCAAAATGGACTCACCGTCTTTCCCGAAAAATCCACATCCTTAATGGCACCTTGCACAATCATGGCCGCCGTATGCCACCAGACCGGAGTTCCCACAAAAATCGTATCATAATTTTCCATGGAAGGCAGCGGCGCTTTCAATCCCCGATAAATTCCCTGTTCCAATTCCACCTTCGCCACTTCCGTGCAAGGCGTGTAAGATTCGGGATACGCTTCCGCCGGCTCAATCCGAAACAAATCCGCCCCCGTCCTTTCCGAAATCATTTCTGCAAGTCGCTTCGTCGTTCCGCCCCAACTGAAATACACCACCAAAGATTTGGACTTTGCATTTCCTACAGACAACGGACTTTCCGGTGCCAATCCGCTGGGCGAACTTTTGGAATCTTCCGCACAACCGATTCCCATCAGCAATAAAATTCCCAACAAGGAAAAAAAGAATTTTGTCTTTTTCATCATCATCATCTCCTTTTTGATTTTTTGGGCGTTCCCCGTCGCATTCGCTCCGGGTCGGGCTGTCGCGTTATCGGCCCGTTTCCCTCGCCGTCCGTTCAGCCACGGGCTTTTACCGCAAAGAATAAATCCATCTCGCCCGTGTCCGAATGGCTTCGCCACTTCCATCCCTAACGCGACACGCATAAATTCACTTTCTCTCTGATTTCGGTTTCAAAGTTCGATTTTCAGCAGATTCCCGCACTTTGTCCAAAACCGGATCCAACCATTGCACGCCATTTTTTTCCAACAGAACGTTCGCCGCAATGTGGGCAAATCGGGAAGAACGGCTACCACCATGCCAATGCTTCTTTCCGGGTGGGCAAATCGCCACGTCGCCGGGACGCAAAACCTGAACCTCTTCGCCTTCCATCTGGTGAAAGCCTACGCCAGCCGTCGCAATCAAAATTTGTCCACCTTCGTGAACATGCCAATTGTTGATAACGCCCGGTTCAAAGACAACGTAATGAAGATTCGGCGCTTTCGCCGAATTGGGAAAATCCAAAATGTCGTTCACAAAAGCGTTTCCCGTAAATGTCGGCAGCTTGACGCTTTTTTCCGCACGGCCAAACATCTGGTTTCCAAATTTCTTTTTGGGGCGACCTGTCCATTCTTCTTCCTGCAAATGGAAATATTCTTCATCCGAAACAAATTCAGGAGCATCGCCACCGTGAGTTCCTTTCCAGCGGGAATCGTAAACCACCATTTGCGAAAACCAGCTGTCCTTTGTTGCGTCATGCCAGTGTTCAACCCCTTCACATCTCCCCGGCGTAAAATTTGCGCAGGCTTTCCCTTTTCTTGATAATAGCCCACGCCGTCCGTTACCAAAAGAATCATTCCTCCGTGACGGTGCCATGCCGAACGGGCTTTCGGTTCAAAAGTAACCAAATTCGTCGCCGGAAATTCTAGCCCTTCGCCCTCTCGAATCATAGGTTTCAAATAAACATTTCCCAAAAATCGGTTCGCATCCACTTTTTCCCCGGGCGTCATGGAAAGCTCTTCAACAGAATGGATTTTATCATTCGCCAGAGACATTTTTTCTGCTGCCCAAGCGCTGGAACAAAAAACACAAAAACAAATAACCATTAAATTCCAAAAAATTCTTTTCATAGGAAACCTTCTCAAAACTAGAGTTTTGCCTTGAAAAATGCAGACAGCTTTGCCATTTCCTGATCCACATATTTTTGAATGTGGTAGGTTTCAATATGCTGCGCGCCTTCCACCAGGAACAATTCCTTATCCTTCGTTCCCGTCGCTTTGGCAAAAGCATCATCTGTCATGTAGCGAGTGTCCGCCGTGCTTCCACAAATCATCAAAAGTGGTTGCGTAATCAAATCCATGCGGTCTTCCACGTCCCACATCATCAAGCACATCAAGCTTTCTTCGGTATATCGGAAAGTGGAATTGGGGTGAGCGTGAGTCCGCTGATAATACACAAATCCATCCCGATAAAGGGCGAAGGGAAGTTTCGCCGCCGCTTCATCGCTCATGCCGCTCATATCGCCAATGTAAACCACTTCACCGCCCGCAGCCCTTTTCTCCCGAGCCTTCGCCGCTTTTGCCAACCGTTCCGCCACCGATTTTATATCGGCATCTTGGAAACCATTCCGGCGAACTCTGCCCGAATTGAACATGCTGAGAGTCGCCACCGCTTTAATGCGCTTATCGCTCTGGGCTGCGCCCAAAGTGTAACCGCCGCCACCGCAAATTCCCAGTGCGCCAATTTTCGAAGAATCTACTCCGGCAAACTGAGAAATGTAATCCACCATTCCCCGAATATCGTTTATCCGATTCTCGGGGATGTCCGTTCCACGGGGCATTCCGCCGCTCGCCCCCTGATAAGAAGCATCCGCTGTCACCGCGATAAATCCCGCCTCTGCAAGGCTTTGCGCCATCAGCCCTGCCACCTGTTCCTTCACGCCGCCATTGGGGTGCGCCACCACAATCGCCGGATATTTCTTGCCGGATTTCCCATCGTAATTTGCAGGCGTATAAACATTGGCAGCCACTTCAATTCCCCGCAACACGTATGTCACCGGATGAATATTCACTTTTCCCTTTTCATTTTTCTTCAAAGTGCCTTCATACACTAATCCCCAAGGGTTAGAAACCTTATCCAAAAACGCCTTCTCCACTTTAGGATTTGCACAATTTTCTTTGGGAAGCGTACACGCCGTTCCCGCCGAAATTCCAGACATCACCATTGCCGAAGTCAGCATCCATTTCATCATGTTCATCCTTTTCTCCATTTGGATATTTCCAATTCGATACTTCAAATTTACTCCCGGTAGTAACAACCGAGTCAAGACCTTTTTTGTATATTTTCAAAAAAAATTTTTCCCAACAAGGCTTTTATGGGGAAATTTTATCTGCGAGCAAAGTGGGCTGTTATTAGTTATCAGTTGTTGGCGGGAAAGTTTCGTTATTGCGAGGAGCGAATGTAACGTGGCTATCCTTGCGAAAAAGCCCCGCATAAAGCGAGGCTTAAGTCCTAAAAATATGAGTTACAAATTTTGGATTTCTTCTTTAGAAAGGTCAGAAACTTCTGCGATAAAACTTAGAGGGGAGCCTGCGAGCTTAAGCTTTTTTGCAATGCGCCATCGGGCATTTAAATCACCTCTTTCCAAACCAATGCCGATTCCCTCTTCACATCCTTCACTACGCCCTTCTTCGTATTTGGCGGCGAGTGCCTTCTCTTCGGCTTCGGCGATGGTCTCGTAGCCGTAGGCTTCGGATGTCTTGATGAAGTCCATTTTGAGTTCCTCCTTTTCCTCCGAGGGGATCAACGCCTTCAAATATATAAATGTTTCCGTGATGAAG
>NZ_FUWU01000007.1 GCF_900167415.1 Fibrobacter intestinalis
GAGCCTTCGCAAAAGCGTGCAAGGCGAATGTTGCGCCACAAGCTTGCTTGCAGGCATCATCTTCGAGGAGACTAGTAGTATTCGTCATTGCGTACCCACCAAGGAGAAAATCAGTCATATTTGAAAGCGACCGTCACCCCGAACCCCGGAGGGGTTATACGACACTTGTCAATTTATTAACTTAATGGAGTTATCCTCTATGTGGATATACGACACTTGGTAACTTTGTTACCTTAGTGGAGTTATACTCGAAGTGTAGAAGCAATCCTTTCCCGCTGACAAGATTGCCACGTCGCTACGCTCCTCGCAATGACGAGGTGCCAGCAAGAATTGCCACGGCGGCGCATCCCTGAAACTAGGAATCTCCGATTCCGTAGTTGAAGTATCCCTGCAAGGGACAATTCGCCTAAAGGAAGCAGAGCTTCCAAGGCTCATGGGGCCTTGCACAATTCGCCTAAGGGAACAAGTTCCCAAGGCTCATGGGTAAGCGAGCACCTCGCAGTCTGCGAGAAGAAATTCCCCTTGTGAAAAGAAGTTCTTGTTTTAAAGAAGAGTTTACTTTGTGAAAAAAAGTCCCGTCTGAAAAAGAGTTCACCTTGTGAAAAAGAAATTCCCGCTAGAATAAATGACCAGCCTTCGTCACGACGAGAAGAACGCAAAGCGGCTGGAAAGCTCTTCTCCCAACTTTCCACTTCCCTCTAACCACTAATCACTAGTCGCTAACCATGGTTCGACAAGCTCATCAACCGGTCCCTGAGCCTGCCGAAGGGTGCTAATCTCTAACTTTTTTCCGCGCGGATGACGCCGAATTTCCCTTGAAAATAAATGCAGTCCACGATTTGAAATCCACTCTCTTTTATCCAGTTGATTTCCTGCGAAACGGAACATTCCCTGTCGAGTTTTTTCCGTTCCATCCAGCGGCAAAATTCTTTTTCGGACAAGCCGGAAGCCCGGATTTGCTCCGTCCAATATTTATCCGTCTTTCTGTGGATTGCATCGTTTTCCGAGGAAAACTGGTCGTAATTTACAAAGACGCCTCCCGATGGAAGGGAGTCAAAAATCATTTTGAAAAGCGACTTTTTTTGAGCGTGTTCCAAATGGTGAATGGATAAAGCGGAAATGACCAAGTCGGGCGAACCCGATGGCAATTTTTCCGAGTAATCCGCAATTTCGTATTTCACATTCGGCATTCCGGCAAAACGTTTTTTCGCCACATCCATCATCTCTTCGGCAAGATCAACTAGGACATACGACGATGTGGGAAAATGCGACATCCAAAAAGATGGTAAAATTCCCGTTCCGCTTCCCAAGTCAAAAATCAACGAAGGATTTTTATCCAAGGATTTCGCCACGAAGTCGGTGGATGCGATGTAATAATCGTCAAAACACGGGATGAATTTTCTGCGGTTTTCGTCGTATTCTTTGGCGATTAGATTAAACTGTTCCCGAATGTTCATTTAAAACCCATACAATGGCATTTTGAATTCGTGTAAAATATATTCTTTGTGCATTATGCCGTCAATTCGCAGCATGCATCGGTCGATTACAGGGGCCTTTTTTGCCGCTATACTTATCGCTTGGATACACAAAAACGCCCCGCAGATCGCGGGGCGTTCCTATGCTCTTTAGAAAAGGCTATCCAATAAAGAACATTTCTCCGTAGCCCGGAACCGGCCACTGGGATTCGGGAACAATCCGTTCCAGAGCATCCACGTGCTTGCGCACGCTCAGCATCCCTTCCAGTTCTTTCGCCGTATCCGCATTGTCAATAGCGGCTTCCAACTTTTCGATTTCCGCCGTGAGAGCTTCTACTTCATCGGCAGCATTCTTTGCCAATTTGGAAACTCCCGAGTGCGCAAATTCCGAAAGAGAGGACGCCGATTCCGCAAGTTCCACAGCGTAGGAAATGCTTTCCGGAAGGAACATCGTCTTCGCCATCTGACAAGCGCAATTCGCTTCGAGAGCGACAACGGCTTCGTATTTTTCCTTTTCTATGACGTAACGGCTTTCCAGTTCCACTTCGGAAAGAACGCCGTAGTCCTTATACAACTTGACCACCTTCGGATCGCGATACGCTTCAATCGCGTCAAGCGTCGTCTTCAGGTTCGGAAGGCCTCGGCGGGCCGCTTCGGCTTTCCATTCTTCACTGTAACCGTTTCCGTCAAAGAGAACCCGCTTGTGTTCCTTGATTTCCTTTTGCAAGACGGATTGCAGGGCAGCATTAAATTCCGTACCCTTCGCCGTCAGGGATTCAATCTGGTTCATCACATCGTCCAAGGCCCAAGCGACAATCGCGTTCAATGCCGTATTCGCCGTGGAGCAGCTCTGTTCACTGCCAACGGCGCGGAATTCAAACTTGTTGCCGGTAAAAGCAAATGGACTTGTGCGGTTGCGATCGGTCGCGTCCTGCGGCAGTTTCGGGAGAGTGGAAACGCCGATTTCGATTTCCCCGCCCTTTTTAGAAGACGAAGGCGTACCTTTTTCCAGCTGGTTGATGATGTCGGTCAGCTGATCGCCGAGGAAGATGGAAATAATCGCCGGAGGCGCTTCGTTCGCGCCGAGACGGTGATCGTTGCCGGCGCTTGCCACACTGGCCCGGAGAAGCGGAGCGAAAGTATCGACGCCCTTGATGATCGAAACGAGAACCATAAGGAACTTCGCGTTTTCGTGCGGAGTCTTGCCCGGAGAAAGCCAGTTCTTGCCGTCGGGCCCCGTAATGGACCAGTTGTTGTGCTTGCCGGAACCATTCACGCCATCGAAAGGCTTTTCGTGAGTCAGGCAGACCATGCCATAGCGTTCCGCCACATTCTGCAGCACTTCCATCGTCAGCATATTGTGGTCCGAGGACAAATTCTGCTCTTCAAAAACCGGAGCCAATTCGAACTGCGCCGGGCTGACTTCATTGTGGCGAGTCTTGGCGGGAACGCCGAGCTTCCAGAGTTCGCGATCGACTTCCGCCATAAACGAAAGGACGCGATTCTTGATTTTACCAAAATAGTGGTCTTCCAACTGCTGGTGGCGAGCTGGGCGAACGCCAAAAAGCGTGCGACCGGTCTGAATCAAATCCGGACGCTTGCTGTAAACTTCGGCATCGACCAGAAAATATTCCTGTTCCGGTCCGAGAGTGGCGAACGGGCGTTCCGAGCCTTCAATGCCAAAAAGCTTCGCCACGCGATGAATCTGCTTGACCAAAGCCGTCTGCGAGCGAAGAAGGGGCGTCTTCTTGTCAAGCGCTTCGCCATGATAGCCATAAAAGACGGTGGGAATGCAGAGAACGGCAACGCCGTCATTGTTCTTCTTGATAAAAGCGGGAGACGTCGGATCCCAAGCCGTATAGCCGCGAGCTTCAAATGTGGCGCGAAGTCCTCCCGACGGGAAGCTGGACGCATCCGGTTCGCCCTGAGTCAATTCCTTGCCCGAAAAGGAAGCGACAACGCCGCCCTCGCCATCGGGATTGAAAAAGGCATCGTGCTTTTCCGCAGTCGTGCCGGTCAGCGGCTGGAACCAATGCGTAAAATGCGTAGCACCATGATCCATCGCCCAGGTCTTCATGCCTGCCGCCACTTCATCCGCAATAGACGGATCGAGGGCGGAACCGTTCTTCATCGTGGCGAGAAGGCTTTCGTAGGTCTTGTGTGAAAGATACTTCCCCATCGTTTTCGCACTGAAGACGAGGCTGCCGAATTCATCTTGAATACTCACTGTGTACTCCTTATGGTTGTTTGCCCGTTCTTTTGCAAGAACCATGCCAATTCATCAAATAGGCAAAATTTCAAAAATTTCACAAAAACAAGCAAACAAACCACACTTTTTTGTCTTTTTTGTAGATAGAATATAGCAAATCTGTCGCGTTCTTTTTGAAATTCTCCAAAATTCCCCAAGCTGGCTCGATAAACAAAGCTCCCGGTTTCTAAAAAATTGTCCAAGAGCTTTACAAAATTGCAACAAATCGTTTTCGCTCGCAAGTCTTCCTTGTCAAACGTCAATCTAAAGCGAAGTCGATTCTCGTTACAACACGGACTTTTTTTATCGTAGGAGTGTTGTCGTCCCTATCCTCTATGGAAAAAACGCCTTGAGACGCTTCTCGGATGTTGCCGATTTTGCTCTGCGAATCCTTGGCGAAATTCTCCGCCGCTTGGCGCGCGTTCCGGGTAGCCTCCCCTATCATTTCCGGCTTGATGTCATTTAAACCGGTAAATTCATAACGGGCAAATCCCGAATTGACAAGAATCTCTTTCCCTGCAAGGACGGCAACTTCCATTTGAAGGTTCCGCACCAGTTCCACTTTTGACGATGCGACGGTAATCGTCGAGGTCATGGTGTAGCGAAATTCGGGACGTTTGCTCTGATCCCGATAGCGGTCCGCATAGGCATCTTCAATGCTTTGGGCGTCAACCGTAATATCTTCCCGGGGAAGCCCCTTTTCCATAAAGAATTGGACGATGATGGAATCCTTTTCCCGTACTTTGTGGTAAAGAGGGACAATTTCATTGCCCAGTTCCGAAAAACTGACCGACCAGAAGACCTTGTCGGCAGGAACTTCCCGCTCCGCCAAGCCGCGCACCGTCACGGAACGATCTTTATTTATCATTCGACAAAAACCGTTATAGGCAAGGATTCCCGAAAAAATCACCGCCACCGCAAGAATCAGGGTTTCTTTAATTCGACTATGCATTTACTTCTCCTTTTTTGAGTTTTCACCATCGCACAAACAGGCAATCTCCGGAAGCGCACGATATTTTCCGGCGTAATCCAGACCGTATCCGACCACAAACCGGTTTTCGATGGTAAAACCAGCGTAGTCCACGGCGAAACCGACTTCTCGACGGCTGGGCTTGTCCAGCAGGGCGCACGTCCGCACCGAAGCCGCTCCGCGGCGGGAAATTTCTTCCGCCAAATTTTTCAGGGTATGTCCCGTGTCGAAAATATCATCGACCAGCAAAACGTTTTTGCCCGCAATGTCCAAGTCTTCCAATCCGTTTACCGAAAAAGAAGAGTGTTCCGTCCCATTGCCATAACTGCTCGCCCGCACAAACTGAATCCGCAAATTCGCAAGACGCATCGCCCGAGCCAGATCCGCGACAAAAATAAAGGAACCGGTCAAAACGCCGACAAGCACTTCGACCTTTTCCTTTTCGAAAATTTCCTGCGCCAGTTCCGTGACTCGCGCCTGCAAGACTTCGCAGGAAATCAAGGTTTTCAACCGCATCGCGTTCCCATTATTTATACAGCAAATTCACGCCGCAAAAAATCGCGCGCATATTCGCCTTGAGAGTATCGCTAGAAACACCGCGGCCTTCCACTTCCCTGTCCCCGACTTTCAGCACAATACGGCTGAGCCCGCGACCCGCCCACAGCTTGTCCTGTTCAGGAACGACCAGCTGACGATATTTGACAAGTTCCACCGGCATTCCGATTTCCCGCATCAGCATCATGGCCGCCTCAATAGGACCTTCCGCCATCACGGACTTGACCAGTGCTTCGCCATCTTTTTTGAGGCGGAAAATAAAGCGGTTTTCGTCCGGAATCACTTCGATGTTGTTGAAAATCAGACGACCGTTCACATTGACCATCCGTTCGCGGAAAATGTCAAGAACGCGATCCGCCGGAAGTTCGCCTTCCTTTTCGCTGACGACCTTCAAGACTGGCTGCAAAGCCGCAGCCTCGGCGAGAGAAAGTTTATAACCGAATTTAGTGATAATCTCGTACACGGCAGTCCGACCGCTCTGACTGGTAAAGCTCAACGAATCATTCTGCGTTCTGCCGATCATGGAATAATCGATAGGACGGTAAGCACCCTTCTTCATTCCTTTCGTCTTGCTTGCGCCATCCTGATGGATACCGCTACGATGAACTATAGCTTCCGCGCCAATCAACGGAGCCCGACTGTAGATGCCGATTCCGGACCATTGCGAAATGAGAATCGCCGTTTCATAAATCCGTTCGAGATGAATGTCCACAGGCGTTCCCGAATTGGCCAGAGCGACCGCCACTTCATAAAAATTGGTATTACCACAGCGCTCGCCCAGTCCATTCAATGCGACTTCCAGCTGGGTCGCTCCCGCGTAGAAGCTTTCGACCGTCGCCGCCGTCGCCATGCCCAAATCATTATGACAATGTACGGAAATCGTCACGTCTTTCGGCAAGGCTTCGCAGACTTGCTTGACCTGATTGACATACAAAAACGGACGATAGCGTTCCACCGTATTAGGCAAATTGATTGTCGTCGCCCCGGCGTCCACGACGGCTTTCAATTCATCGATCACAAAATCCATATTTTCAAGACAATCCCCAAAATGCTCCACGCTGAATTCGACATCGCCCTTGTCGCCCACCAGAGACTTGGCGAGTTTCACGCAAGAGACCGCGCGCTCTTTCACCTGTTCCGGAGTCATGTGCAACACATATTCCATAGAAAGCGGGCTTCCCGCCAAAAAGATGTGGATTCTGGGATGCGGAGCGTATTGGATGGCTTCCCAGCACCGCTGAATATCGCTGGGGATGCAACGTGCCAAGCCGGAAACCACAATTTTCTGCGCCTCTTCATTCCCTTCTTTCGCCATTTGCGCTGTCAGCATCGCAAGTTCCTTGCACGATTCAAAGTCCATTTCGGAAGATGCCGGAAATCCGACTTCGGCACCTTGGACGCCGAGTTTCAAAAGCTGCAAATACACGTCCTTTTTCTGGGCGTTGTTCCAGGGATTCGGAAGGGCCTGGTTGCCATCGCGCAGAGTCACGTCATAAATAAAAGGTTTTCTTTGATTTTGTTTCGATTCCATTTTGTTCTCCTTGCCCTTCGCATTGACGAAAGCATGGCGTATTTTTATTCAAAAATAACAAAGCCCGCGTCAATGAGAAGCAGGCTGTCGTGTAAACAGATATGTAAAAAGCTCGCTTCAGTTAGAGCGTCCCAATAGAAGGCTAGAAAGTTGAAGTCGATTGCTTTTACAATTTTGCATGCCGCTAATATATAAAAATTCATCCATAATGGCAACACTTTTTTTATAATTGTGTTCTCGGGGAGCTGGAACCATCCGGCTGAGAGGAAGGTAGCATCCTTCGACCCAAACACCTGATCTGGATAATGCCAGCGTAGGAGACATCATGATCGGAAAAGTAAACGACGATTTTTTCACCCAATCCATTCTTTCCAAAACCGGCGCCAAAAACGCCAAAGTGCTCATCGGCCCCGCCATGGGCGTGGATTCGGCAATCCTTAAAGTGCCAAACGGCTATATGGCGATAGCGGAAGACCCTATATTCCCGTCGCTCCGGATGACGCCCAAGGATTTCGCCTACGTCACGGTCCACATCGGGGCAAGCGACGTCGCCGTCATGGGAATCAAGCCGCAACTGATGACGTATTCCCTACTTCTGCCGCCGGATACGGACCAAAAGTACATCGCCGAATTGATTTCGGAAATCAGCGCGGAAGCCACCCGACTGGGCATTTCCATTGTGGGCGGACACACGGGATATTACGGAGCGGTAACGTGCCCCACCATCGGCGGAATCACCGTCTGGGGAATCGGTAAAAAATTCGTCTCGCCGCGCGGTGCCAAAAAAGGCGACGACTTGATTATCACTAAAGGAATCGCCATCGAAGCCGCCGCCCTGCTCGGTTTTGAACTCGGCGAAGCGCTTCGGGGAAAACTTGCCGAGCGCGAAATCCGGAAAGCCGCCAAGCGCATTCGTGAAATTTCCGTTGTCAAAGACGCGGAGATTTCCTCGAAATTCAAAGGCGTCCACGCCATGCACGATGCGACGGAAGGCGGAGTCAAGCGCGGAATCTGGGAAGTCGCCGAAGCCAGCGGACTCGGAGTCGTCATCGATGCGGACAATTACAAAATCCCGGCGGACATTCAAAAAATCTGCGCCATATTCGGCCTGAATCCTTGGGAAATCATCAGCGAAGGCACCCTGGTCATCGCCGCAGATCCCAAAGATACGACAAAATTGCAAAGGGCTCTCGCCAAAGAAGGCATCCCCAGTGCCCGCATCGGCAAATTCACCGCCAAAAAATGCGGGAGAAAATTCATTTGGAACGGCAAATCCGAAGACTTCGTTCCCCCATCCAAGGATTTTTTCTGGGACGTTTTTTTCCACACCAATGAGATTCTTTCCCAAGGCGACCTTCGGAACGGACTTTCCGAAAACGACAGGCTGTGCAGAAACTTGAACGCCACCATCGAATCTTTAAAAGCGGCGAACATCTACAAAATGCTTCCCGAAATTGGAACCAATATCGGCTACACCGTCCACGGAAATACCAACGAAGACGTCTGCGCGATTCCCGGTCGCCTTTTCCGGGTGGACAACGAAACCTGTTCCGTGCGCGAAGCCAAAATGGGAATCAGCCAATACATGGCGGGCACGCTTCTTGCCATTCGGAAAAAATTTCCCCAGGCCCAGTGCGTCGCCAACTTCCGCAGCAACGAAAAAATTCTGGCCGCCGTCAAAAGCAGCAAATTCCACACCGTCGCCATGCCCACTCCAAAGGATTACTGGCAACGCGGAAACGACTACGACCGCGATCTAGAAAGCGTTCTGAACCAGACCGACAAAATGCCGGACGTCATCACCATTCCCGACCGGATCAATCTGGAAAAATTGATTCTTGTGGTCGGCTCCTCCTTGGAAGACTTTGAAAAGAAAGTTCTGCAAATCCACAATCGCATTTAAACGGAGACGCTAAAATGAAAAAATCCAACTATCTAAAATTATATCTGGTGACCGATTCCGGGCTGGCACTCGGCAGATCCGTCGAAAGCGTCGTCCATGAAGCGGTGCGCGGAGGCGTAACCGTAGTCCAACTGCGAGAAAAAGAAGCGTCCTCTCGGGATTTTTACAACACGGCGCTTCGGGTCAAGGAAATTCTGCGAGGCACGGGCATTCCCCTCATCATCAATGACAGGCTGGATATCCTCTTGGCGGTCGATGCCGACGGCCTGCATATCGGGCAAAGCGACCTCCCTTACGAAGTCGCCCGTAGAATTCTGGGCCCGGATAAAATTATCGGACTTTCCTGCGACAACGACGAACAGCTTTTGAAAGCCAATCAATACGAAGATCTTGACTATGTGGCAGTGCAGGCCTACGGAACCCAGACAAAAGCCGAAGCCGACCACCCGCTTGGTCCCGAAGGCGTTCTCCGTTCCAAACAGCTGACCCGACATCCCCTAGTTGCCATCGGAGGCATCCACTTGGAAAACGCCGCAGCCATCAGCGCAGCCTATGCCGACGGTATCGCCGTCGTTTCCGAAATCATGAGCGCGGCTGATCCACAGAAAGCGGCAGCGAATTTGCTCCAAGAATTCGAAAAAGGACGAAAATAAAAAACGCTTTCCAACTTTCTTCACCGCTCAACCGTTTCAAAATGAAACGTTCGATGAAACGAATCGCCTTTTTACTTTCATTTTGCGCCGTTTTTAATGGAAAATCAAATTGGCACGATTCTTGCATACTTCCGAGCGGTTGAAAATTCAACAACGAGGTAACAACTTTATGATTAAGCCACTTGCAGACAGAGTTCTCATTGAACCGGCCCCGGCCGAAGAAAAGACCGTCAGCGGTCTCTATATTCCGGACAACGCCAAAGAAAAGCCCATGCAGGGCAAGGTGATTGCGGTTGGCCCCGGCAAAAAGGACGAAAACGGAAAATCCATTCCGATGGAAATCAAGGTCGGCGACCAAGTTCTTTACGGCAAATACAGCGGAACGGAAGTTTCCGTCGAAGGCAAGGATTATCTGATTGTCCGTGAAAGCGATGTATTCGCGATTCTTTAACAGGTAACAAGTTTATTTAGGAGAAGACAAAATGGCAAAGCAACTGAAATTTGATGTCGCAGCCCGCGAAAGTTTGATGAAAGGCGTTGACCAGCTCGCCAATGCGGTCAAGGTCACTCTCGGTCCCAAAGGACGCAACGTGATGATTGGCAAATCCTACGGCGCACCGACCGTCACTAAGGACGGCGTTTCTGTCGCCAAGGAAGTCGAACTTTCCGACACATACGAAAATCTCGGAGCCCAGATGGCGAAAGAAGTCGCGAGCAAGACCAGCGACACCGCCGGCGACGGTACGACAACCGCAACGGTTCTCGCCCAGGCAATTACCCGCGAAGGGCTTAAGAATGTTGCCGCCGGCGCCAATCCGATGGACATCAAGCGCGGCATGGATGCGGCCGTAGCCGCCGTCATCGAAAAACTCGACAAGATGGCCGTCAAAATCAACGGCAAGGAACACATCGCTCAAGTAGCGACCATTTCGGCAAATAACGATTCCGAAATCGGAGACTTGCTCGCTGACGCCATGGAAAAAGTCGGCAAAGACGGCGTGATTACTTTGGAAGAGTCCAAGACCGCCGAAACGACCCTCGAAGTTGTCGAAGGAATGCAGTTTGACCGCGGCTACCTCTCCCCGTATTTTGCGACCAACACGGATACGATGGAAGTCAATCTGGAAAACCCGTTCATCCTTCTTTATGACAAGAAAATTTCTTCGATGAAGGACCTTCTCCCGATTCTGGAACAGGTCGCCAAGCAGGGCAAATCCCTTTTGATCGTCGCCGAAGATGTCGATGGCGAAGCTCTCGCCACTCTCGTCGTGAACAAGATTCGCGGAACGCTAAAAGTCGCCGCCGTTAAGGCTCCGGGCTTTGGCGATCGCCGCAAGTCCATGCTTCAGGATATCGCGATTCTCACCGGCGGTGCCCTCGTTTCCGAAGAAACCGGCGCCAAGCTGGAAGACGCCCCGATTTCCGTTCTCGGTCGCGCCAAGTCCGTAACGATTACCAAGGACAATACGACCATCGTCGAAGGCGCAGGCGATGCCGCCAATATCAAGGCGCGCGTAAACCAGATTAAGAAGCAGATCGAGACGACCACAAGCGATTACGACAGAGAAAAACTGCAAGAACGCTTGGCAAAACTGGCTGGCGGCGTAGCCGTCATCAAGGTCGGCGCTGCTACCGAAGTCGAAATGAAAGAAAAGAAAGACCGTGTCGATGACGCCATGCACGCGACCCGTGCCGCTGTGGAAGAAGGCATTGTTCCGGGCGGTGGCGTGGCTCTCATCCGTGCGGCCAATGCTATTGACGCACTCAAGTTCGACAATGCGGACGAACAGACCGGTGCGAAGATCATCCGTCGGGCGATTGAAGAACCGCTCCGCCAGATTGTCAAGAACGCGGGTCTCGAAGATTCCGTGATTGTGAACAAGGTGAAGGAAGGCAAGGATGGCTTTGGCTATAACGCCAAGACCGACGCTTACGAAGACCTGATTCAGGCCGGCGTCATCGATCCGACAAAGGTGACGAAGACCGCACTCAAGAATGCAGCTTCCATCGCTTCGATGCTTCTTTCTACCGACTGTGTCATCGCCGAAAAGAAAGAAGACAAACCGGCTCCGATGCCGCAGGGCATGGGTGGCGGAATGGGCGGCATGATGTAATCCTTACGGATTCTGTCCGATTCTAGACAAGGCGTCGCTCAAGCGACGCCTTGTCGTTTTTAAATGTTTCAAAATAGAACGAATTTTTCGGGAAACGACGTTTTTTCAGCACAAATAGCATTGGCATACATTTTGCTTTTACTTATACACATTCATACAAAACGCACCATTAAAAAGGCAAATCATGTCCGAAGAAAACAAAACACAAGACCCTCAAAACGACGACATTATGAAAGAGGCCGAAGAAATTCTTTCTTCCGAACCCCAAGACGAAGTTTCCCAAACGACGCCCGAACCATCTGCTGCGGAATCCACAGCAGAAACTTCTCCAGAACAACCTGCGGAAGAAAAGGCTCCCGAATCTCAAGCGGAAGCCGAAATCGAAAGCCTAAAATCCCAGCTGAACGAAAGTAAAGATCGTTATGTGCGTTTAATGGCGGAATTTGACAATTATCGCCGCAGGACGGCCAAAGAACAGCTCGACATCATTGAAACGGCAAATGCCAAGCTCCTTGAAAAGCTCTCCGAAGTCCTCGACAATTTCGAACGGGCGTCCCATCCGGATAACAACAAGCAGAAAGACTACGATTCCTTTGCCAAAGGAATCCAGATGATTCACGACCAGTTTGCAAAAATCCTTTCCGATGCAGGACTAGAACAGCTTGATCCTGTTGGAGAGCCTTTTGACCCGAACATTCATGAAGCCCTGATGAACCAGCCGTCCGATACCGTGCCCGAATCCCATGTCGTGCAGGTTTTTCAAAAAGGCTACCGGCTGAAAAACAAGCTGCTCAAAACAGCCAAAGTCATCGTTTCTTCCGGCCCCGTTTCAAAATGAAACATTTTCAAACGAGTATGGCGAAAATGAATGAATTTCAACACTTTGAAAAAATGGCACAATTTTTGCTTTAATAGGCGCAGAAAATTAAAGGAGTATCTACAATGAGTAAGATTATCGGTATTGACCTCGGAACGACCAACAGCTGCGTTTCTGTCATGGAAGGCGGCAAGCCGGTCGTCATCGCCAATGCGGAAGGATTCCGCACCACCCCGTCCATTGTCGCTTTCGGCAAAAACGGCGAGCACCTGGTTGGCCACGTGGCAAAACGCCAAGCTATCACCAATCCGGAAAACACAGTCTATTCCATCAAACGCTTTATGGGTCGCCATGCAGGCGAATGCAGCGAAGCCGAAAAACACATGCCCTACAAACTCGTCGGTTCGGGCAACGATCTGGTTCGCGTGAAAATCGGCGACAAGGAATTCGCTCCGCCAGAAATTTCCGCGATGGTTCTTCAGGCGATGAAGAAAACCGCCGAAGACTACTTGGGACAGCCGGTAACGCAGGCGGTTATCACGGTTCCCGCCTACTTTAGCGATTCGCAGCGCCAAGCGACGAAAGATGCCGGAAAAATTGCCGGCCTAGACGTTCTCCGTATTGTGAACGAACCGACAGCTGCCGCGCTCGCCTATGGACTGGATTCTAAAAAGAGCGAAAAGGTCGCCGTGTATGACTTGGGCGGCGGAACTTTCGATATTTCCATCTTGGAAATCGACGACGGGATGTTCAGCGTGAAAGCGACAAACGGCGACACGATGCTCGGCGGCGACAACTTTGACGAAGTGATTATCGACTGGATCAACGAAGAGTTCAAAAAGGAAAATCCTGGCATTGATTTAAAGAAAGACAAGATGGCTCTGCAACGTTTGAAAGACGCCGCGGAAAAAGCCAAGATCGACCTGTCCGCAACGACTTCGACCAATATCAACTTGCCGTTTATCACTGCGGACGCAACCGGCCCGAAGCACTTGGACTTGACCCTTACCCGCGCCAAATTCGACCAGATTACGGCTGACCTTGTAGAACGCACCATCGGTCCCTGCCGGAAATGCCTTGAAGATTCCGGTTTCAAGCTCTCCGACATCGACGAAGTGATTCTGGTCGGCGGATCGACGCGTATTCCGGCTGTGCAGGCCAAAGTCAAGGAATTCTTTGGCAAGGATCCGAACAAGACCGTAAACCCGGACGAAGTCGTCGCCATCGGCGCAGCCGTTCAGGGAGCCGTCCTTTCGGGCGATTCTTCGGTCAAAGACGTTTTGCTCCTTGACGTCACCCCGCTTTCCCTGGGCATTGAAACCCTCGGCGGCGTGATGACCAAACTCATCGAACGCAACACCACGATTCCGACCAAAAAGAGCCAGGTTTTTTCGACGGCAGAAGACAACCAGTCCGCTGTAACCATTCACGTGCTTCAAGGCGAACGTACCTATGCCCGCGACAACCGCACCCTCGGACACTTCGACTTGACAGGCATCAGCCCCAAGCCGCGTGGAGTGCCCCAAATCGAAGTCACATTCGATATCGATGCGAACGGCATTGTCCACGTTTCTGCAAAGGATAAGGAAACCGGAAAGGAACAATCCATCAAGATTACCTCTTCCAGCGGACTTTCCGAAGAAGATATTGAACGCATGAAGAAAGACGCCGAAGCCAATGCCGAAAAGGACAAGGCCGACCGCGAAAAAGAAGACGCCAAGAACAAGGCCGAACAGATCGTCTATCAGGCGGAAAAACAGCTCAAGGAAGTCGGCGATAAAATTCCTGCCGACACCAAGAGCCAGCTTGAAGCCGCGATTCAAGAAATCAAGGACAAAAAGGACAACGGTTCCAAGGCCGAAATCGATGCCGCAGTCGAAAAGCTGCAAAACATGCTCGGTTCCATGGCGGGAGCAGCACAAGGAGCTCCGAATGCGGGAGCCAGTGCATCTTCCGCTCCGAACAGCGGCGCTCAGGCGGGTAAAAAAGACGACGGTCCTATTGACGCCGACTACACCGTTGTCGATGACGACAAGAAGAACTAATGTTTTTCATGACGTAAAAAACTAGAGGATTTTTCCTTCTTCGGGAGGGAAAATCCTTTTTTACTCATTTCCATTTGTTTATATCACATTATTAATGTGATTTTCAAAATATTCATATTCCAAAGGCAAAAAAGAAGAGAGTTCCAATATGGCCGAGAAACGAGATTACTACGAAGTCCTAGGCGTTGCTAAGAACGCCAGTGCTGACGAAATCAAGCACGCATACAAAAAACTCGCCATCAAATACCATCCGGACAAAAATCCGGGAGATAAAGAAGCGGAAGAAAAATTCAAAGAGGCTGCCGAAGCCTACGAAGTTCTTTCCGATTCAAAAAAACGCGCCCAATACGATCAGTTCGGACACGCCATGCCAGGTGCCGGCGGCGCTGGAGGATTCGGCGGTTTCGGCGGCTTTGAAGACATCTTCAGTCAGTTCGGCGATATTTTTGGTGGCGGATTCGGCGGATTCCGTTCCTCTCGAAGCGGCGGCAGGCAAGGTCCTCCACGCGGTCAGGATTTGCAAATCAAAATTGCGCTCTCTTACAAAGAAATTCTTTCCGGAGCCACTAAAAAGGTTCGCCTAAAAAGATACGCCCCTTGTACGGAATGCGCGGGGAAAGGTGGAGAAGGGGTAAAAACCTGCCCCACCTGTCATGGTACAGGTACTATTCGCCATGTCACACGCTCCTTTTTCCAGATGGTAAGCGAAACGACCTGTTCCGATTGCGGCGGCACCGGTGAAGTCATCGCCAAACCTTGCGTGCATTGCCACGGAGAAGGGCGTATTCTCGAAGAAGAGACCATTTCGATTAAAATTCCTCTAGGCATTTCCGAAGGGCAGTATCTGAAACTTCGCGGCGAAGGACACTGCGGTCCGCGCGGTGGAGCTTCGGGGGATTTGCTCGTCATCATTGCAGAAAAAACAGACGATTTTTACACCCGCGAAGGGGACGATCTGCATTGCTCTATAGACATTCCCGTCTATAAGCTTGCGCTAGGTGGGACCCAACGGATTCCGACCCTAGACGGCAGCGAGGTTTCCATCAAAATCGCCGCCGGAACTCAGCCCGGAGCCATTTTCCGCCTGAAAGGGCAAGGACTTCCTCAATTAAATGGAGGCAGCAACAGTCGCGGCAATCTTTTTGTCGAGGCAAAAGCATTTATTCCAACAGACCTTTCGTCGAAAGAAAAAGATCTTTACAAGCAGCTTTCTGAAATCCGCAAGGACAAGGACACCGCCAAAGACGATTCCCTGCTCGAAAAGGTGAAAGGACTCTTCTCGTAATATTTTTCTTTTCTTTCAGCCGCTTCAATTGGCTTTCTTTTTGACGAAAGAACAGTGAAGGCGTTATGAAAGTTAAAATTTTACCTCAACCCGATGATGTTACGTGCGGACCGACTAGTCTGCATGCCATTTATCATCATTTTGGTTACAATATTCCCCTCCCCAAACTGATTTCCGAAATCGAAATGCTGGAAGGCGGCGGAACCCTCGGCGTATTTTTGGGCTTGGACGCCTTGCGTCGCGGTTTCAACGCGACCATCCATTCGGTGAATTTGCAGATTTTCGATCCGACCTGGGTCGATTTGTCCATGGACGAACTGCATCAGAAATTGGAATTGGAATTTACCGCCAAAAAAAAGAACAAACTGCGAATCGCCATCAAAGCCTACTTGCGCTTTATCGAGGCGGGCGGCATCGTTTCCCTTAAAGATTTGAAGCCCGGGCTTCTGGACCGCTATTTCAAAAAAGACATTCCGGTCATCGCCGGCGTTTCGACGACATTCCTCTACCAGAGCAAGCGTGAATACACGAATGCGGAAAACATGTCCGTTTTCGACGACATTCACGGAGAGCCGATGGGCCACTTCATCGTCATCTACGGGGAAAACGAAGAGAAAAAATTCCTTGTCGCCGATCCCGACCACACGAATCCCATAGCCCACAACAATTATTACGCCGTAGAACGCAATCGCCTTGTGCACAGCATTCTTTTAGGCATTCTCACTTACGACAGTTTAATCCTAGCCATCCAACCCAAGAAGATATGAAAAAAATTATCGTCGTCAATAATCCGAAAAACTGGAAGTTACACGTTCCCGAAGTGGAAATCGTTTCCGCCAAGGATTACTTGACAAATACCAACTACACGAAAATGCGCAACCTGCGCGTGTTCAACCTTTGCAAAGACTACAGCTACCAGAGCAAGGGCTACTACGTTTCTCTTTTGGCGGAAGCCCGCGGGCACAAAGTGATTCCCAATGTAAAAAGCATTCGGGATTTTCGGGCTCCGGCGGTCGTCAAAAATATCACCGATGAAATCGACGACCTGATTCAAAAAAGCTTGAAGAAACTTTCCGGCACAGAATTCTCGCTCTCCATCTATTTTGGCCAAAATGTCAGCCCGCAGTACCTGGAACTTTCGCAGGAACTGTATCGATTGTTCCAGGCTCCCCTGCTGCGCGCCCACTTCGTCTTTAAACAAAAATGGTTCATCCAGAGCATTCGCCCGATTTGCGTAAACGAAATTCCCGATTCCCACTTGGCTATGGTGGACCAGTTTGCCAAAGAATATTTTGACAAAAGCCGCTTTGGAGCCGCGCACACGGATGAATATCTGTATGACCTGGCCATTCTGGTGAACCCCGAAGAAAAGGAACCGCCGTCCAATCCCAAAGCGATTCAAAAGTTCATCAATGCGGCCGAAAAAACGGGATTCCGAGTGGAGCTCATCACCAAAAAAGACTACCACCGCGTGGGGGAATTCGATGCGCTGTTCATTCGGGAAACGACAAATGTCAATCACCACACTTACGCTTTCGCCAGACGCGCGCAATCCGAAGGCATCGCCGTGATCGACGATCCGGACAGCATTCTTCGCTGCTCCAACAAAGTCTATTTGCAAGAACTGATGACCGTCGGAAAAATCCCTGCGCCGCATACCCTTATCGCCCACTCCGAAAATCGCAAGGAACTTTCCAAGGAAATCGGCTTCCCCATGATTTTAAAAGCGCCGGACTCCAGTTTCTCCATGGGAGTCGTCAAGGTGAAAGACGAAAAAGAATTGCAGGAACAGCTGGATAAAATGTTCGAAGGCAGCGATTTGATTATCGCCCAGGAATTTACGCCCACGGATTTCGACTGGCGAATCGGCATTTTGGATGGACGTCCTTTTTACGCTTGCCGCTATTATATGGCCAAAAACCATTGGCAAATCTACAACTGGAATTCGCAGAACAAAGACGACGTGTGCGGGCTTTACGACTGCGTCCCCTTGGACGAAGTGCCTCACGGCATCATCAAAGCGGCATTGCGAGTTGCCGCGCTTATCGGGAACGGGCTTTACGGCGTGGACCTGAAAGAAGTGAACGGTAAGCCTATGGTTATCGAGGTCAATGACAACCCGAGCATCGACGACGGCGTCGAAGACCAGCTCGGCGGCGAAAAGCTTTACCTGACCGTGATGCACTCTCTTCGTCGCCGCATCGAAGAACGGCTGAATCTGGCACAGCAACGACTGCTGCAACACCACGGTATCGATTCCTACATTCTGTAAGGAGGCTTTATGAGCAATTCCCCTTGGCATATTTTCGAACGGTTCGGCTTGGAACTGGAATACATGATCGTTTCCCGAGAAACGCAAAAAGTCATGCCCCGTGCGGACGCCGTTCTAGGCAAAGATGAAAAAGGCGAAAATCTTTCCGACGTAGAACACGGAGAGGTCGGGCTTTCCAACGAACTCGTTTCCCACGTTCTGGAAATGAAATGCGCGGAACCCGCCAGCTGCTTTTCGGGCTGGAGCGAATGCTTCCATCATGAAATTCTCGAAGCGAACAAAAAGCTTGAATCCATCGGGGCCGAATTGCTTCCGACGGCAGCGCACCCTTTTATGGATCCCTTGACCGAGACCCAAATCTGGCCGTATGAATGCAACGATATTTACGAAGCATACAATCGGATTTTCGACTGCCGGGGACATGGCTGGGCGAATTTGCAATCCACGCATCTGAATATTTCATTTCATGGCGACGAGGAATTCGGCATTCTTCACGCAGGCATCCGCCTTTTACTGCCTTTGATTCCTGCCATTGCCGCATCCAGCCCCTATCTGGACTCCCACTTCACGGGTTACAAGGATGCGCGCATTGAAACCTACCGGCACAACCAGGAAAAAATTCCGAGCATCACAGGCAAAGTCATCCCGGAAGCCGTATTCACCGAAGCGGACTACAATCGGCAAATCTTTGAAAGGATAAAAAAGGACATCGCACCGTTCGACAAAGAAAAATTGCTGAATCATTTCTTTTTGAACAGTCGCGGAGCCATCGCTCGCTTTGACAGAGGTGCCATTGAAATTCGCCTGGTCGATATTCAGGAATGCCCCGCCGCGGACGTCGCCATTGCGGAATTTGAAATGGCGATTCTTAAATCGCTTGCCAAGGGCGTTTTTGCAAGTCAAATGGAACAGCGCGAAATCGGCACGGATGAATTAGCCAAAATCTTGGAAGCGACAGTTCGCGAAGCCGAGGACGCCAACATCGACAATGCACGCTATCTGCGCCTCTTTGGAGTACAAGCCGAATCCATCCGGGCATCGGCATTGCTAGCTGAACTCTTTGAAAAAGTGCAATCCGAAATTTCTGCGGACTCGCAAAAAATTTTGTGCAAAATTTTAAACCGCGGAACCCTTGCCAGCACCATCTTGCGCAAACTCGGCGATTCGCCGCGCCACGAGGATTTTGTAACGGAATACGCCAGACTCGCCCACTGCCTTTCGGCAAATACACTTTATGAATAGGCTCCTGTTCCTGAGTTGCGAGCACGCATCCCGAGCGATTCCCCGCAACTTGTCTTTTTATTTTCAAAATCCCGAAGCGCAAAGACTTTTGCCGACGCATCGCGGTTACGACATCGGAGCGGCGGAAGTTTTTCGGAGACTCGCCCAAATACTCCAACCGACATACGCCACCGAAGGAAGCTATTCCCGACTAGCCATCGATTTAAATCGCAACAGCAATAAAAATCATCGCTACTCCGCATTCACCTCTTCGATTTCGCCTGAAGCCAAAAATTTTCTGGAAAACTATTTCGACAATTATCGAAACGCTTTCTGGGAAGCCGCTTCCCGCGAATTGCAAAAACAAAACGACACCCAGATTCTCCATCTTTCCATCCACAGCTTTACGCCCGTTTTGAATGGAGTCGAACGCAATGCGGATTTCGGGCTGCTTTATGACCCGTCCAGAAAAACGGAATCCGCATTCGCCGCCAGCATGAAAAATCATCTGCGGGAAAATCGCGCCGAATGGCGCATCCGATTCAACTATCCCTATCTCGGAAAAACGGACGGCCACACGACCGCCCTGCGGAAGTGCTTGCCTCCCGAAAAATACATCGGCATCGAATTGGAAATGAACCAAGCGCTTTTTCAACGTTTTGATTCCAGAGAAATCGCCGTCTTTTTAGCAGCCGCAATCCAAAAAAGCTATTTTTAAGTTCTATGAATTTTCAGAAATTTTCCGCCACCATTTTCCCGCTGCTCCTTGCACTTTTGCTGTTTGGCTGCGCCGCTTCCCAAAAAATGCAGGCTGCCAATATTTTGCGACAGTGCAAAGTGGAAATCATCGGTGCTTCGCTGGACTCCATCAACTTGGATTTGGAAAAAATTATCGGCAAAGACGAGAAGCCCCTCGGCGGCATCCTCCCCAATCCCAAACAGATTCTTCTGATTCAAAACATCGCCAAAGGAAACATCCCCGACAGTCTGGGCACTCTCCATTTTGCATTCAGAGCCAACGTGAAAAATCCCACGAGCGACACGATATGGCTGCGTGCAGCCCAGGGTTCCGCACAATTGGACTCTCTAGTAACCCTGCCTTTGAATTATGCGGATTCCGCCATCGCCTTGTCGCCGGGAGATTCCGAAATCCAAATGCACTCCCGCTTGCCCATCGACAAGAACATTTTGAAGATTTTCACCGCCGATACTTTGAAAATCCAAGGCGAACTGACCTTTGCGCTATCTCCCGACGGCGACCCGATTTCTTTTTCCATCCATCAAAGGAAAATCATCCAGCCGGAAGAACGAACCGAAATCATCGATCGGGTTAGAACCCAAATTCTTTCCACCCTGACCGATTCTTGGGCTTCCGCATTTCGCCCGTAATTTTCTACTTTTCTTTCGTGATCAAAATATTTCGACACATTCCATGGATTCTGCTGTTCGCTGTTTCGGCGTCCGCACTGGATCGCATTTGGGATACCCGCTACACATTCGGTCCGGAATTCATGACCCAGGATCGCATTTCCTTGGGTGCTGGATTTTACACCAATTATCAAGAAGACGGCTATCTGCCGCTCAATGCGCAGCTCGCCATCAACGATTACATAGAGATTGGCGGCAAGTTGCTGTTTGACACCGAAGACGACTTTGAATCAGTCCAGACTTATTTGGACGTGGGTGCCAAATACCGCATTTTCGAATATTCAACCATCGAAATGGATTTTCTGATTGGCATCGGTAACAGCCGCGGTCCCGGACTCGCTTTTTCCTACGCCAAATTGCAACCGCTATCCCGCATTTTTTCAACGCTTTACGAAGTCCGCTTGGGCTTTTTTGACCGTATCGTCAGCGACGACGGCATCGCCGAATTCGCCTTTGGTGCAACACCCCAGTTCAAATTTACCGAAGCGGTTCTTGCCATGATGGGAATCGAAACTTCGGGAAGCCTGGGAAATATGAAAGACGATTTTATGGTGGATATCGTCCCTAGAATCCAGCTGGGAATACTTCCCAATATGCACATCATGCTGGAAATGGCCATCGGGATCTTGCAGGAAAAGAACAACGACCGAATCCGTTTGGGTACTTACAGCGTTCTCGGATTTTAAAGCACAAAAAATCCGACCCGGAAAACTCCGAATCGGAAATGCATTTTCCCCTCTATCCTATAATTTGGAATTCACCGTCGCTGAAATCCATCGTACAGGGCTTTTCCGGTTGCACGTCACCGGCGAGAATCGCGTGGGAAAGTTTCCGTTCCACTTCCCTGTCCAAAAATCTCTGGATGGGACGCGCTCCAAATTCCGGGCTATACGACTTGTCGGCAATTTCCTGCAACGCGGCATCTGTCGCCGACACGATATAGCCTTCGCGAGCGGCCCGTTCGGCAAGATTCTTGAACTTGAGAGCGACAATCCGGCGAATTTCCTCTTTGCTCAGCGCCTTGAAAAGCAGAACTTCATCCAGACGGTTCAAAAATTCCGGGCGGAAGAATCCTTTCAGGCGAGGCATTACGTCGTCCATGGAGACCTCTCCGCTCTTGCCGAACAAGTCGGAACCCAGATTGGAAGTCATCAGGATTATCGTATTTTTGAAATTCACCGTGCGACCTTTGCCGTCCGTCAAGCGACCATCATCTAGCACCTGCAACAAAGCGTTGAATACATCCGGATGCGCCTTTTCCACTTCGTCGAGAAGCACCACGGAATACGGTTTCGTGCGAACCGCTTCGGTAAGCTGCCCACCTTCTTCGTAGCCGACATATCCCGGAGGCGCGCCTATCAAGCGGGAAACGGAATGCTTCTCCATGTATTCGCTCATGTCGATGCGGATAACGGCGCTTTCGCTGTCAAAAAGTTCTTCGGCAAGAGCTTTCGCCAGTTCCGTTTTACCGACGCCCGTAGGTCCCAGAAAGAGGAAGCTGCCCACCGGTGCATTCTCCCGAGAAAGTCCGCTACGGTTCCGCAAAATCGCTTCGGACACCGCAGACACAGCAGAATCCTGCCCGATGACTCGTTCATGCAGTCGTTTTTCCAAGTGGAGGAGCTTCGCCCTTTCCGTTTCGCGCAGACGCGTCACAGGGATTCCCGTCCAACGGCTGACCACCTGCGAAACCGTTTCTTCCGTCACTTCCTGCGTCAATTCACCATTTTCGGAATCCTGACGTGCCAACTTTTCCAATTCGCCGACGCGCTTTTCCAAATTCACAATCGTATTGTATTTGAGTTCCGCAGCACGCGCCAGATCGTAGCGGGATTCCGCCTGTTCCATTTCTTCGCGCGCCTTGTGCAATGCTTCCTTGGCATCTTTCAGTTCGTTGAACTTGGAGCGGCGTTCCTGCCATCTCGCCTGCATCGCCGAAACTGCGGCTGAGGTCGTTTTCAATTCCTCCCTCAACTCGGCCAGACGCTTTTTGCTTTTTTCGTCGCTTTCCTTGGCCAGAGCCTGTTCTTCGATTTTCAGCTGCAATTCCTTGCGTTGCAGGTTGTCCAAATCTTCCGGCACCGTATCCAGCTGCGTTTTCAGCATACTCGCGGCTTCGTCTATCAAGTCGATGGCCTTGTCCGGCAAAAATCGGTCGGCAATATAGCGTCCCGAAAGTTTTACCGCAGCAACCAAAGCGTCGTCATGGATTCGCACGCCGTGATGCGATTCAAAGCTTTCCTTGACACCGCGCAAAATCGAAATCGCTTCATCCTGAGTCGGCTCGAAAACGGACACCGGCTGGAAACGCCGTTCCAGAGCTGCATCCTTTTCAATGTAACGCCGATATTCCTGCGTCGTCGTCGCTCCAATGCAATGCAGTTCCCCACGAGCCAATTTGGGCTTGAGCATATTTCCCAAATCCATGCTGCCCTCGGTTTTTCCCGCCCCCACAATCGTGTGCAATTCGTCGATAAAGAGCAGCGTATTGCCATCTTCGTCCAAGGCGTTCAACACGCTTTTCAGGCGTTCTTCAAAATCGCCACGGTATTTGGCGCCTGCCATCAACGCAGACAAGTCCAAAGAAAAGAGCTTTTTGCCCTTGAGCGCATCGGGAACGTCGCCCTTGTGGATACGCATCGCCAATCCTTCGACAATCGCCGTTTTGCCGACGCCAGGTTCTCCGACAAGCACCGGATTATTTTTCGTCTTTCGAGAAAGAATCAAAATGACCCGACGGATTTCTTCTTCACGACCAATCACCGGATCGAGCTTGCCCTCTTCGGCGAGGGCGACCAGCTCCCTGCCGTACAATTTGAGCGGCGATTCCTCTTCGGCGACGGCGGCGGCACTCATCGGATCCGAAAGCCAGGTTTCCACCACTTCCGCACTGCCCAGCGCATCTTCAAAAATTTTCACCATGCGGCGATCTTGCGCAAAACGCATCAAGGCGATCAGCATATCGCTGGGGCTTGCGGGCTGCGAGTTCTTGCGACCTTCCTGAATGGCGGCACGAAGCACCCGAGAAAGATCGGCATCCGGCGTTCCCGCATCCGGATTGACTTCCACCAATTTCGGTACGGCATCCAAAAAAGAAGCGAGCTTTCCCCGCATTTCCTTGGTGTCCGCTTTTTTCGCTCGAAAAAGATTTTTCAGCCGGGCATCGGGGGACTCCAAAAGGCCGAACGCCAAATGGACCGTTCCCAAATACGAATGCGATTTCTTGTCCATCAGTTCCTGCGCTTTCGCCAGAATCTTTTTCGCATCGCTTGTAAATTCTTCCATATAAACCTCCCGGATCCTTGCGGATCCATTCTATTTTCTGCCGCCATTATGCAAAAGCCGTGCCACTTTGAAATCCGCACGAAAATGCGAAAATCCGGAGTCCGACGATTCCAACGTTTCATTCTGAAACATTTCTTTTCTTCTCTTGCGACTTTCATCGAAACGCAAGCACTTTTTATGGCAAAAAGACATTGCAGCCAGAGGAAATTTTCTAAATTGAAGCCGTCTAACTAACGGCGGATAAAAACGCCACAACTAAAACGAGGTAAAACAATGGCTGTTTCTTACAAGGAACTTGGTCTTGTCAATACGAAGGAAATGTTTGCGAAAGCCGTCAAGGGCGGCTACGCCATTCCGGCATTCAACTTCAACACGATGGAACAGATGCAGGCTATCGTTCAGGCCGCAGTCGAAACGAAGTCTCCCGTGATTATGCAGGTTTCCAAAGGCGCACGCAACTACGCCAACGGCACCATTCTCCGCTATATGGCTCAGGGTGCTGTCGAATACGCCAAGGAACTGGGCTGCGCCAATCCGCAAATCGTTCTTCACCTCGACCACGGTGATTCTTTCGAACTCTGCAAGGACTGCATCGACAACGGTTTCTCCTCTGTCATGATCGACGGTTCCGCTCTTCCGTACGAAGAAAACATCGCCCTCACCAAGAAGGTTGTGGAATACGCTCACGCTCATGACGTAACCGTCGAAGCGGAACTCGGCGTTCTCGCCGGTGTGGAAGACGAAGTCGCTTCCGAAGTTTCCCACTACACCAAGCCCGAAGAAGTGATTGACTTTGCAACCCGTACAGGCTGCGACTCTCTCGCTATCTCTATCGGAACTTCTCACGGTGCTTACAAGTTCAAGCCGGAACAGTGCACCCGCAACGCTCAGGGTAAGCTGGTTCCGCCACCTCTGGCTTTCGACGTGCTCCACGCTATTGAAAAGAAGCTTCCGGGCTTCCCGATCGTTCTCCACGGTTCTTCTTCCGTTCCGCAGGACGAAGTGGACACCATCAACGCTCACGGCGGTAAGCTCCCCGATGCCGTCGGCATTCCCGAAGAACAGCTCCGCGAAGCTTCCAAGTCCGCTGTTTGCAAAATCAACATCGACTCGGACAGCCGCCTTGCCATGACCGCCGCCATCCGCAAGTACTTCGACGAACATCCGGAACACTTCGATCCGCGTCAGTACCTGAAGCCGGCTCGCGAAAACATGAAGAAGATGTACATGCACAAGATTGTGGATGTGCTCGGTTCGAACAACCAGCTCTAATCTTCGCTCTTTAAAGAAAAGACCTGCCTTAGACAAGGTGGGTCTTTTTTTAAGGGAATATGGAGTTGGTGAGCCTGTCGAAGGGCACTCGCCGCTAGCCGCTAATCACTAATGGATCGAAAGCACACCAACCAAGCAAATCGAGTGAAATTTTATGTATAAGCTCCAAATAATGTTCCTTTCCTTCTTATTGTCCTGTCTGATTTTTCCAACATATTTTTTTATCTCCTGTTCGGATCCCGTCAATTCGGAAGAATCCGTCCAGTTTATCCAAAAGAATCTGAAAATTTCAATCGGAGAATGCCAAGAGACCCCTGTTGCAGAAAAAAGTTTCCTCACAGAAAATACTCAATCGGCTACCCGTTGCGTGTCCGTTGAGGCCTTTTGCGGCAAATGCAATGAAAAAACGTCCTGTACGATCACTCTTCCGCAAGTCTATGATGATTGCGATGTCACCGCCGATGTGCTTTATAAAATAGACGGAGATTCTCTAACCATTTCCTATGACAAAATCTATGGAGCAACAAATTGCGTTTGCGCATCGGATCATCGTTTTCAAATCCCTAGGGAATTCTTGGCAAAATATGTACACTTTCAAAATCGCTGCTATGTGATTAGCGGGATTTCTTGTTCTTCCATCTAAAAATTTCCTCCAACGGCCAGAATTACAAAGGCAGCAACGCATCCATATTATTTTGGCTGCGAATAAATTCCAGGAACGCTTCTTCGTTCAAAGGCTTTGAAAAATAAAATCCCTGGATTTTATTTGCTCCAGCTTCCAAAGCCCGCTCCAGCTGCTCGTGAGATTCGACACGTTTTAGCACCACATCGAATTGGAATTTGCGCATCAGCTGCATCCATTCGCTTGAGAAATTTTTCATATCCTTGCGCGTTTTTTTTTTTAAGATGGCGGCATCCAGTTTGAAGGTTTTAAAATCCTGATAAAGCATCTGAACCATATTCACGCCGCCTACGCCGGAATCGTCCAGAGAAAACGAAAAACCTTGCCGACAAAGCCTTTCATAATGCCTTTGCAGTTTTTCTTTTTCACGGAAAAGAAAAGCCGATTGGACTTCCAGATTGATCCTTTCCGCCGAAACTTCATTTTTTTCCAAAATGCGTTCAAAATTTTCCGCCATATCGTCCGCATAAAACTGGGACATGCACAAATTGACGTCTATTTTATGCAGTCCGAATTTTTGGGGTTGCGCCGAACGCCATAAACGACACACTTGATCCAGAACTATACATCCCATTTCATGAATCATGCCGTTCCGCTCTGCAACGGGAATGAACTCCGTCGGAGAAATGCTGCCGTAATTCGGATTGGACAAGCGAAGAAGTGCCTCGGCGCTATCAAACATTTCTGTTTTGGCATTCCATATCGGCTGATAGTAAACTTCAAAAGCTTTTTGGCGAATCGCCCAGTGCAAGATGCGCTCGATTTCCGTTTGTCGCTTGAATTTTTCCACATCTTCCGCATGATGCAAAGCAAAACCCGATTGGAAGGAATTGCAATCATCATCGCCAAGTTCCGCCAGCAATTCCGAACTCTGCATTTCATCGGGAACGCTCACGATATCGACACTCGTGGACATGGGCACGGAACTGGTTTCTAAAAAAGCGGAAGACTGGACGATTTCTTTGAAACAATCAGCAAAAGCAGCACACGCCTCTCGGCTCTCCATGGTAATAATCCCAATTTTATCCTGCCCAATACTATAAACCGTCCCCTGGATATTTTTATTGAGCCAAAGGACAATCGACCTGGTCGCTTTTTCCATTTCTTCATGCCCGATCATGCGCAAGAGCATCTTGTAATTCCGCAGCGTAATGACCATGACCCTATATTGGCGCTGCGTCCGGATGAGGCGTTCATTGTCCACAATAAATATGTGGCTGTTATAGCCCCCCGTAATCACGTCCGTCCGTGAACCCTCCATTTCTATCAACAGCATAATACCCAACAGGGCTAGCGATTCGCCGAAAAGTTCCACCTGAAGCCATGGGAAAAGAAGCTGCACGAAGGAACCGCCAAGAATGCAGGCGATGACAAAGCTGAGCGCAACCATATTGCTCTTGACCAAAATAAAGCGATAAATCCAGATTTCCCGGATGGCAAAAATGAAATAGCCGATTTCCAGCGCATAGATGAGAAGTTCCAAGGGGCCGCGGGTGTAAAGGATGTCGTCCTGGTAGAAAAAAATGAGCCCCGTCAGCGGATTTGTTAAAATAAAAAGTTCGACGAGCAGCGCCGGAGAAAGGAAAAGGACGATTTTTTTCAACGTCCGCATTTTGCCGCTATTATTGATTAAAACAACATAGAGAGCAAAAAGAGAAGCCAAAATGGAATGGAAAGCGAAGTAACTGGTCTGAAAAAATTCCTGCACGAGATGGGGAAAATTTTTCCCAGGCAAATTGAACGGTTTCAAGACGCTCGCCGCAGTAATCGAAAAGGAAGAGAACAGCAGACAGAAAAGCAGACATTCGAATACGCAACTGTGATCCCTTTGAGGAGTCTTGTTGCTATAGTAATAGACGAGACAATAGAGAAGAACCGCTATCGAGCAGATATAAAAGCAAAAATCCGGAGTCAGCATTTCCATAGAGTTCATTTCAAGAAGCCCCAAAAAGTCCTGTTTTCTGAAAAAATAATATAGATAAAAAACATTCCTCTGCGGAAATTGTATTTTTTCAAGCGGTTTGTCGCCATTCCGCCAAATGAAAATGGGCTTATCGCCTTAAAGGTATCCGTCATGAGAATTTCTAAAGAAGATGCATTGGACTTGTTCAAAAACGCGCCGCTCCCCCTCCTTTGCCAAAAAGCGAATGAAGAAAAAGAGAAACGCCACGGGAAAAACGTATTCTGGGTGAATAACCGCCAAATCAACTACACCAACGTCTGCGTTCTCCATTGTTCGTTCTGCTCTTTTTCCAAAATCAAAAAAAGCGATGCAAACGCCTACGACTGGAATCTTCAGGAAATCACGGAAAAAGCGCGGGATGCCGTGCGGGGAGGTGCCCGAGAGCTGCATATCGTAGGCGGTCTCCATCCCGACCATCCCTTTGAATACTACATCGAAATGCTCTCGTCCCTGCGAAAGGATTTTCCCGGCGTAAACCTGAAAGCCTTTACCGCCGTTGAAATCTGCCACTTCGCCAAACTTTCCGGGCGGCATGTCCGAGAGGTTCTCGCCGACTTGAAAAATGCCGGACTGGACGCCCTTCCCGGCGGCGGTGCCGAACTTTTGAGCGAAGAAATCCGGCACCGGATTTGCGGAAAAAAGGAAAGCGGCGCAGAATGGCTAGAAGTCCATCGGGAAGCGCACAAAATGGGCATTCCGACCAATGCGACTATGCTTTTCGGGCATATTGAAAGCATTGAAGACCGACTGGAGCACTTGGAATTGCTCCGAAACCTGCAAGACGAAGCCCCCGGATTTTTTGCGTTCATCCCCCTGGTCTATCATCCCGAAAAAAATGCACTTGGCATTCGGGTAAAAGAAAAAACTTCCGAAGAAGATATTTTGCGTACGATTGCCGTTTCGAGACTCTATCTGGACAATTTTCCCCATATCAAAGCGTATTGGATTCAAACCGGCATTTCGACGGCGATGAAAGCGCTACACGCCGGCGCTTCGGATTTGGACGGCACCATTATGGAAGAAAAAATCACCCATGCGGCGGGAGCGGAAACCGCTATCGGCATGAGTCCGGAAAGAATGCGCTCGCTGATTCGAGAAGAAGGGCTTGTTCCTGTGGAACGCGACGCCCTCTACGACGTCATTCAGTGATTCCGGAATTACAGGGAATAGCGAGAGGGGGCGTTCACCTTGATACGCCAAAGGAAAGCATCAAATAGCTATAAGCCATAAAAAAAACCGATCGAAGATTGCTCAATCGACCGGTTTCGTGAACTAAGAAGGGCTCGAACCTTCGACCCACGCCTTAAAAGGGCGTTGCTCTACCAACTGAGCTATTAGTCCAACGACCCAAATGTAATAAACATTTTGAATTTTGTAAATTATAACCATGTTTTTTTTTAAAAAAAGTTGGATTTTTTTTCTTTCTCTGCTCGTTTTGGCAGCAAATAGCACCGCCTACTTCAAAAAAAATGATTCCGGCGAAGAAGTTTTCTCCTTTTTGGGTTCTTTTAGCAGCGCCAGAAGTGCCGCTTTAGAAAATGCGAACGCAGCGATGCCATCTTCCAACCCCGGCGACGTTCTGCAAAATCCCGCACTCATCCTGCTATCACCGAATCAAAAAAACGCCGTGAGCTTTGCCTGGCAGACCGGAGAATTTGCAGACAATCAAGGATATCTCGCCTACGCCCGCCAAATCGGTAAAATGGTGGCGCTCGTCAGCTACGGCTGGATCCGCTACGGAGAAATCGATGGCTACGACAATATGGGCAATCCCACAGACAAGTCCTACAAGCCCCAAAGCTCCGTCGCCAGTCTTTCCCTCTCCCTTCCTCTTCCCCACTTCCAGTTCGGTTCTACCGTAAAATTCGCCTCCGACCTTTTATCCGACGAAGGAAACGACCAAACGGCGATGGCTTTTGCGTTCGACTGGGGCGTCCTGTGGCAGTCGTCCTCGCGAAAATTCGGTTTCGGACTGGCCGCCCGCAATTTCGGCAAGATGATTCGCGCCTATGTAGATGGCGGCGATACGGATTACGGGCTTGAAGAATCTTTCGACCTTTCAGCCTTTTACATTCCAGGGCTGCTTCCCCGTCTCTCACTGCACGCCAAAACGACATTTCCCCGCTATGCGGAACCCGCACTTTCCTTGGGTGGCGAATACGCTCTAGGTTCAAGCCTTTTTGTGCGGCTCGGATTTTCCCGCACCTGGCTGGATATTTCCCGCGATGTCAAAGAAATTTTTTCTTCGTCCGACCGCCCGGACGAGACCAACGATGCCAGACTTTTCAGTGCCGGACTTGGCTATACCGGCAGCCGATTCTCCCTCGACTACGCCTTTTCCTATTTAGCCCAAGACCTCGGAACAGAACACCGAATCGGACTCGGTTTAAAATTTTAATGCAAAAGCAATTTGACATCATCGTCCTCTCTAAGGAAAATTTTCAGCCGCCCATCGAAGACGACGCCTTGGGCTGGTTCTTTGCAGAAAATTTTTCGGAATCGCTTGCAGCCATTGATGCAGAATGGATTATCCTATGTCATGCCGACACCTGTATCACACGAGAATTTTTGAATCGGACGGCGGATGTCTGCGCCGAGTTTCCCTTTGCCGACGCCATCGCCCCTAGAATCTGCACAGCCGGAAATCCGGAGCCTTTTTCGTCGGGTCTCCTCATCGACAAGAAATTCAATCTTCAAGAAGAGTTTCGTCAAAATCCGCGGGCGGAAATTCGCCAAGTGGCCAGTCTTTCCCCGTTTTGCGGCATCTACTCGGCACGCCTTCTCCAAGCTCTCGGCGGATTCGATACCGATATCCAAACAGATCTAAAATTTTTCGATCTTGGACTGCGGGCGCTGCATCTAGGAGCAAACCTATTCGCCATGCCAAAGCTTTCCGTCGAAATTTCCCATCGCATCAATCCTGAGCCGACCGACAACAAAGAACTCGCCCGCATCTACTACAAAGATGCCGACATAATGCGCTTTCTCCGGTTCACCTTTTGGCACCCATCCACATTGAACGCCATCTGGGGAAAAAGAAAGGGACTCGACGAAAAATCTTTGAAAGTGACCGAGATTTCAAAACTTTCGTCCGAAAAATGGAAAAGCGTTTCCGCAGAACCACTTTGAACGAGCCCTATTTTTAAGGGAATTATATACGACCTTCCACCAAATGCGATCAATTAAAAATTTTTCAAAGTGTGAACATCTTTTTCGCAAAGTGGAACTTTTTTTTCAATACAGGAATTTCTTTTTCACAAGGAAAATTTCTTCTCGCAGGTTGCGAGATGCTTGCTTTCCCACGAGTCTTGGGAACTGTTCCCTTAGACGAATTGTCCCTTTCAGGGATACTTCAACTACGGAATCGGAGATTCCTAGTTTCAGGGATGCAAAGCCGTGGCAATTCTTGCTGGCACCTCGTCATTGCGAGGCGCGATAACGCCGTGGCAATCCTATCTACAAAAAAAAGGATTGCTTCACCCCTGCGGGGTTCGCAATGACGTAAAATCCCCAGCGAGAGTTTGGGCAAATGAAAAAACGCCCAAAAATCTCTAGGCAGCTCGTGGGCAAACGTAAAAACGCTCAAAAATCTCTAGGCAGCTCGTGGGCGAACGTAAAAACGCCCAAAAATCTCTAGGCAGCTCGTGGGCGAACGTAAAAACGCCCGAAAATCTCCAGCGGGCTTGTGGGCGAACGTAAAAACGCCCGAAAATCTCCAGCGGGCTTGTGGGCAAGCGTAAAAACGCCCAAAAATTGTCAGCGAGGTCGTGGGAAACCGGAAAAACGCCAAAACACAATGGCGGAGCAATCCTTGCCGGCATCCCGTCATTGCGAGATGCTCGCTTTCCCATGAGTCTTGGGAACTTGTTCCCTTAGACGAATTGTCCCTTCCAGGGATACTTCAACTACGGAATCGGAGATTCCTAGTTTCAGGGATGCAAAGCCGTGGCAATTCTTGCTGGCACCTCGTCATTGCGAGGAGCGTAGCGACGTGGCAATCTTGTCTGCGTGAAAAGGATTGCTTCTACACTTCGACTATAACTCCACTAAGTCAATAAATTGACAAGTTCGTATAACCCCTGCGGGGTTAGCAATGACGAAAAAATCCCCAGCGAGTTCGTGGGCAATCGGAAAAAACGCTAGGCACAATAGCTAAGCAATCCATGCGGTCCATTCGTCATTGCGAGGAGCAGAGCGACGAAACAATTGAAAAGGATTACTTCATCCCTCCGGGGTTCGCAATGACGGAAAAACGTTCGGCATAACAACTGTAGCCGTTTTCACGTGCATACAAGCCGAAACTTTTTGCTGTGGTCAAATTTTCACATAAAAACGAGCCATTTGGGCTTGGATGCGGAGCTTTTATGGAAAATTGCCGTTTGCGTAAACTTGTTGAAAATTTTAGGGATTTATATACGATCTTCCACCAAATACTCTCAATTAAAAATTTTTTCAAAGTGTGAACATCTTTTTCGCAAAGTGGAACGTTTTTTTTCAATACAGGAATTTCTTTTTCACAAGGAAAATTTCTTCTCGCAGACTGCGAGGTGTTTTGCATTCTGACTAGCCGTTTCTCCTATATTTCCAACTCCCCACTACCTCCTGATCACTAGTCGCTAACCATGGTTCGACAACCGGTTGCTGAGCCTGTCGAAGCACACCAACCAAGCAAATCGAGGTGGAATTTTATATATAAATCCCAAATTTTAACGGTCCAGAATAGAATAGAGAAAAGCGCTTAATTTATCGGCAACCGTTTTAAGGCTGTATTTTTCCAATAATTTCGCCACTTTCTCCCGGTCGTATTCGTACTTGCCCGAAAAGACTTCGTCCAAAACCGCCAAATAGCCATCCACGTTATCCGCCGGGGAGACCAGCGGGCAAACTCCTGCAAAAATTTCCTTTAATGCGGTCGTATCGGCGCAAACGACGGGCGTTCCGCAAGCAATCGCTTCCAAAGGAGGCAAACCAAAACCTTCAAAGAAAGAAGGCATGACAAATAAATCGGCATGGCGGTAGAATTCCCGAAGCATCGGTGCTGCCAGATTGGAAAAATGGAAAACATTATGCAAATCAAGCACTTCCATTTCCCGACGGATTCGGGATGTCATCTTTCCAATTCGTACAAACGCCACATTGGGACGTTTTTCCGCCATTTTCAAAAAAGTTCCAATGTTCTTCCTCGATTCGGGAAGGCTGACATTCAGCACCAGAGCACGAAATCCCCGAATCCCCAAATCCGCGCAAAAAGATTCCCGCTTGGCGCGATATATCATTCGGTCCGGCTGCAGATTGTAAAAAAGAGAATTGAGCGGAAGCCCGACCACGGCGTTCGGGCGACCGGCGATTTTATAATATTTTTCCGCTTCGCCCTTGGAATAATTGGAGTTGTAAACAAAGCCGTCCGCCTTTGCAGAAGGTGCGGCGTAAAGCCAGGAAATCAATTTATACTTGGGATTGAAAGGATAAAGAGTTTCGGCAAAAGTATCGTGAACGAGCACCACCGTCTTGGCGTTCGGGCAAGTTCTTTTGGCGACGGGAACCAAAAAACCGATCTCGGGGCGGATGAAAAAAACAATCGTCGGATTTGACTTTTGAAGAAACTCGGCAAAGGGCGCGCGAAATTTGTAGAATCCAGAAAGAAGGGAGTCCGCCCAAATCGATTCGCTTTTGATGCCGCGCTCTTCTGGAGAAATCCCGTTGTTTTCCGGAAAATACTTGGGCGTTTTAATCCATAAAATTAAAACATCAAAGTCGGCAAAGAGGGTTCGTTCCAAATCCAAAGCCAAACGCCCAAAACTGGTTCTCGTGTTTTTATCGCATACGATGACGATTTTCTTTTTTTGCACCATATAAGCAATTATACTATTTTCAAAAGCTTTTGCCCAACGGATTCTTCACACCGGCATTCCGTTTTCCCTAAGCCGACAGGCAAAAGAGAATTTTACTTTTTGGAAAAAGGAAAAAGTCCCAAGGCAAAAAGAAATAAGGTAAAATGGAGCTTCACGCGATTTCTTGCGTCCGCTGAAAACGGCACTCGAGGAAGCGAAAATAGCACACGAAGCGAACTGCGAACCGCGCGAAATGTTCGCGAAAGAACGACGCCTTTGAAGCCATAATGCTTGCGATAAAAATACAGTTGCGAGGAATCGTGTTGCAAACTGCGCGAAAGAACGTTTTTCGCAGAGCCTCCGCCCAGATGGATGATGGAAGTTTTAAAATCAATCAAAAAGCGGATTTGAAAACGGTGCGCCCGATACGCCCAGTCCACATCTTCGTAATACATGAAAATATTTTCGTCAAAACCGCCCACCTTATTCCAGGTTTCCCTTGTCATCATCCAAGCCGCCGCATTAGTCCACTGGGCTTCATAAAAGGACGTGCCGGATATGGGTTTTATTTCTCCATTCACGTAACGCGACGCCGATTCCTCGGAACGGAAGGCATTGAAAAAAAATTGCACCGGCGGGATTTTGGAAAACCAGTTTTTTTGAAGACTGCCATCCACATTCAAAAGCCGAGGGACCACGACATCATTTGGAAAAAGGGACAAATCTTTTTGCAAAGAAGGAATTGCATTCGGCGAAAGCCGCGTATCATTATTCAAAAATAAAATGGAATCAAATGAAAAATTTTCCGGTTGAGCTAAGGCAATTCCTGCATTGTTGGCGGCACCAAATCCCCGATTTTCCTTGGCGCAAAGCAAGCGGACTTCGGGATAATCCTGAGCAATACGCTCCGGCGTGCCATCTAGACTTCCGTTGTCCACCACAAAAATCTGGAACAATTCCTTGGGATTTTTTAGCAAGTCATCCAGACAATTTTTGGTTTGTTCCCAATGTCCGTAAGTAACGATAATGATGGCTGTTTTTTGAATCATGATTTCTTCCAAAAAATTTTTGCCCAAGGAAGCCCGATTAAAGAAAATAAAATCTGTCGGATTCGCGTTTTTAAATTTCGGGGTAAAAAAAGTTCATTCTGATTTTTTAAAATCCAAGGCAGAAAAAGGGGCAGAAATCCCTTTGTTTGTCTCCCTTGGTGAAGCTTCAGGAGTTTTTGAGCAAAACGGATTTCCCCTTCGGTCAGTGGAATCCTTTCGGCATTTTTCAAAAGGCACAAGACCCAGTTTTCCTGAATTTTCAAAGTCTGGCTCATGGGCGGAACCGGTTTTCCTCCCACCGCATTGGATTCATGCAAGCGATATTTTACAACGGCTTCGGAAAGACGGTAAATGCCGCCATGACGTTCTGCAAGCATGGCAATCCAGCGATCATGCACAGAAACGCCTTCGGGAATGGGCAAAGTTTTGGCCAGCAAAGAAGCTCTAAATAAAGAAAGGCAACCGGTGACATGATTGATTCCCGCAATCTGCGCTTTGATGGAAACCCTATCCGGAATTCCGTCATAGATTCTCCAGGAAGGCGCGATTTGTTTACCGAAAGCGTCTATTACCTGTGCATCGCCAAAAGCCAAAGCACTGGAAGGATTTTCAACAAGAGCTTTTTTCAAAAGAGTTAATTTGTTTGGAATCCATTCGTCGTCCTGATCAGCGAGGGCGATAAAATCGGAATCATCCACATATTGCGAAGCAAAACTTAACGCCTGATGAAACGCGCCTCGGTGCCCCAGATTTTTTTCACCGCGAAAAATTTTAATAGGCAAAACTTCGGAAAATTTTTCCAAAACGGAAACCGAAGCATCTGTAGAAGCGTCGTCATAAGCCACAATCCATTTCGCTTTCTCCGTTTGATTGCAAAGGGATTGCAAAAAAAACGAAAGAAATTTTTCGCCATTATAAGTACAGAGAACGATACAAATCTGATTCATAATTACTCTTGAAATATCTGGAGAAAAATTTCTTGTGTCCGTTTTTCAAATTCATCTAGACGACGATTTTTAAACAAGCGTTCCCGGCAAACCATAAATTCATCTTCACGAAAACTTTCGGGCAAGTTCCTGATTTTTTGCAGGGCATCCTGAATGTCTTGGGGATTATAAATCATCCAATCCGGCAATTCAAATTCTTTGACGTATTCAGAATCGGCAACCAAAACAGGAACGCCACAAGCGAAAGATTCAAAAAGAATCATGGGCGTCCCTTCAAAATGGGATGGGATAAAAACAAGGTGGATTTGATTTTTCAGAATTTCGTGCAATTCACTTTGAGGCATCCAAGAATAAATTTGTACGGAATTTTCAACACCGTATTGATGAATCCGTTTTTCAAGGGTCTTCTTATTCGGGCCTTCGCCTATAATGCGAAAAGAACAGGGAAAACCCATTCGGGAAAGTTCCCTTGCAAGGGGCGGAATGACATCTTGCCCTTTTTGCTTAAAATAAATCCGCCCGATAGTCGCTATGGAAAGGGGCTTTATGGGTATCTTAGGCGGTAAAATGGCTTCCCAAGAAACGGGATTGGGAAGAATCCAGACTTGTTTTTTCGGACCAATAAAACGGCGCAAAAGTTTTTCTTGGGTTTTTGAAATCACAATCCACTTGAAAATTTTTGGATAAATGAAACGTGCCAGAAAATCACGAATAAGTCCCAAGGGAGCACCGGATTCCCGCTGCGTAAAAGCCATAGGGAAATAGGATATCAATCGGATTCCCATTTTTTTCGCAACCAGAACGGCTGGCAAACAACGTTCGATATTCCCCGGACAAATCACCAGAACTTTCACTTGAAATTTTTTAAAAAGTTCACGCAGAATTTTTTGTTTTTGATGGGAACGGTCTCGAAAAATCGGGAACGGCGTACTGGCAAAAAAAGGAAGCGGAACGCTGTGAATTTTTGGCGAAAGATTCTCTAAAAATTTTGCAGAAGAATGAAAAAAAATGACTTCTGGAAAAATGTCACGAACAAAATTTGCCATTTTAGCCGAAAGCATTTCCTGGCCGCCCCATTCTCTGGCGTCGCTATAAAAGCAAATTTTTGTATCCATTTTTTGCATTGCAGAAAATATAGGTTTTACAAATCCCTTCTGCGTATTCTTTCTTCATTCTTCGGGGGGCCGTCGCCTCTTCAAGCAAAAGAAACGCCCTTTTTTCAAATCGGCTCTTAAAATTACCGGATTTCATTTTTCATGACTTCTTTTCGCCCTTGAAATTCTAAAATTAAAGCCATCATGAAATTGGCGAACTTCCTTTTGCTTTTTTTCGTCGGAACAGTTTTGGCGACTCTTCCCGGCCATATCGGCTTTGGCGACTCCTCCGCTTATTTCCGCATTCGAGGAACTCTCGGCGACTCCCTTTCGGTTTCCCGCTTTGACAACACACCGAAAACCGACAAGCACACGGAAAACAGCCTATTCGTGGAGCTCTTTATCAACGGTGCGATTACAGACAAATTTACATTTCAAGCGAAGGCTCGCGTATCCAACGACAAAACCTCCCGTAGCTACCAGGATCCGGGCTACAATCCCTACAACGGCATTCCCTTTAACGTTCAGAGCGACAATTCCCGAACCTGGGACTATTTTACGGCAAGCAGCCAATTCCGTTTCAACCCATGGGTAAAGCTCATGGGCGGAGTCGATTATTTGGCATGGGGACCCGCTCGTCGTAATAAGCTGACTCTCAAAGGCGAGAACGTTCACTATCGTCCGTGGATGGATTCAACAGACCACATTATGCAGCCCGCGCCAACACCGTATTTGGGATATGAATTTACCATCGGACCTGTAACCTATACGCAATACGCCGGAAAACTTTATCACGACAAGCATAAAGACAAATTTTTCCATGCGCACCGCCTCGGCTTGAATCTGCCCGCCCGCATTGAATTTGGGATTAGCGAGACGCTTCTTTATGGTTCTACAGTCGAAAGAGCCGGCTCGAACGCAAACGAAGATGCCGACAGCACGGACCGCAGTTTTGAATGGATTTATGCGGCACCGTTTGTTCCCTATATTTTTGCACAGCACTACACGGGAGACTTAGAAAATACCGGCATCAGTTTTGACATGAGCGTCAAGACGATTCCGAACTGGGAAATCTATGCGGAAATGCTCTGGGACGACATGAAAAAACCGACCAGCATGTTCGACGATTCCTGGTGGGGAAACAAATGGGCGGCCAGCATCGGCGTCGCGACAGACAACCGTCAAATCGGGCCAGTCCTCTTTTCGTTCAACTCCGAATTCACTTGGATTGAACCTTGGGTCTATACGCATCACAAGGGAGCAGGATATTCCTATACGCATTACGGCCAAAGTTTTGGTTCCGAACTTGGTCCCAATTCCCGCGAATTTTACACCGAAATCCGAGCTGCATACAAAGCGGTGGAGCTTTCCTTTTTTGCCTCGAATGTTGCCAAGGATTCCGCCTTTGGTGGCAACCTTTACGATATCCACACGCCCTACGACAGAACCGATCGTGAATTTTTAGCGAAAGCGAGTACTCTTCACTACCGGGAATTCGGCGTCGGCGTGCAATGCAAACCGACCGAGTGGCTGTGGCTTCATCTTTCGCAGAGCTTTTACACGGGCGACTATGAAGGCTATCGTTTAAGCGGAAGTGCAGGCATCACTTGGTAACTTGGAAAATTTTTCGCAAAACTCGAATAGACAACGGCATCATCGAACTCCTTTGGAAAGCATTCCTTCGTCCATGAAGCATTCTCGTTCAGCCGTTCCATCCATTTACGTTGTAATTCATCTTTTGATTTTCTAGCTTTAGGATATGACACAAGACGAAATTCAAAAATATGCGGAAAGCCTGGCCCAAAAAGCCAGAAGCGCTTCCGCAAAAATTCGCACCATTCCAGCAACTCTCCGAAATCAGGCACTTTCCGAAGTTGCCAAAGCTCTTCGCGAAAACGAAAAAAAGATTCTTGAAGCCAACGCGCGGGATCTGGAAAATAGCCAAGACAAGCTCTCCCCCGCCAAGCTGGACAGATTGACTCTCAATCCCGAACGCATTGAAAACATGGCTCGCGGAGTCGAGGAAATCGCCGCTCTCCCCGATCCTTTGGACAAAGTTTTGGAAAAAAGAACGCTCCAGAACGGAGTGGATATTTCCCGAGTTACCGTGCCTCTGGGCTGCATTTTTTTCATTTATGAAAGCCGTCCGAATGTGACTATCGACGGTGCTGCACTTTGTTTCAAGTCGGGAAATGCAGTCGTCTTGCGCGGAGGAAAAGAGTCCCTGCATTCCTCCCAAATTCTCGCCCAGATTTTTCGAGACGCGCTGACCAAAACCGGAATAGATTCCGACGCCGTCCAACTCGTCGAAGAGCCCGACCATGCCGTCGTCTCGGCTCTTTTAAAACAATCCGAATATCTGGACTTGGTGATTCCCCGAGGCGGCGAACGGTTGATTCGCGCCGTCGTCGAACAGAGTTCCATCCCTGTCATCAAGCATTTCAACGGCATTTGCCACATCTATGTGGACAAATCTGCAAATCTGGAAATGGCCGCCAGAATTGTCGAAAACGCCAAAACGCAACGCCCCGGAACCTGCAATGCCATGGAGACGTTGCTCCTGGACTCCAGCCTTTCCGATAGCGATATGAAGGCGATTCTCGATCCGCTTCGCGCTAAAAAAGTGGAAATGTTCGGAGACGCCAAAACCCGAGAACGCATTCCCGATATCAAAGACATCGACGAAAACGCCAATTACCATCATGAATATCTTGCGCTCCAGTGCAGCGTCCGCATTGTCGATGGCGTAAAAGAAGCCTGCAAACACATCGAAGAATTTTCGAGCCGCCACACGGAAGCACTCCTTGCCGAAGATACCGAAGTACAGCGTTATTTTCTCCGCAACGTCGATTCTTCCAGCGTGATGATCAACGCCAGCACGCGACTTGCCGACGGCGGAATTTACGGACTCGGTGCAGAAGTCGGCATTTCCACGGATAAAATTCACGCCCGTGGCCCCATGGGAATCGAAAGCCTGTGCACTTACAAATGGATTTTGAACGGTAACGGTCAATTGAGAAATTAGGCAAAATATGCAAACCGAAGAAATTTTAAAAGAAGTCAAATACGAAGTTCAATTCGGCGACAAGTTTTTGATTCCCGCCATCGTTCAGGACGCCGACAAGCACGACGTGCTCATGATGGCCTGGATGGACAAAGAGGCGCTCCGCCGAACCATCGAATGCGGAGAAATGGTTTTCTGGAGCCGCAGCCGCAAAGAATACTGGCACAAGGGCGATACCAGCGGCAACGTAATGACCGTGATCGATTGGGCTCTGGACTGCGACAGCGATGCGCTTCTTTTTCGCGTCCGCATGAAAGGTCCACAAGTCGCCTGCCATACCGGCTCCCGCACTTGTTTTTTTAAAAAAGCCGAAAATTAATCCGCGGAGTCAAATCCGGCGGACGCCCCTAAACGACTCCTTCCCCAAGCGATGCAGATATCCGATTTGCCAGATTCCAAACGCTTCAAACGTTTGCTTCTTGCGGTTTCCGGCGGATTGGATTCCATGTGCCTAGCGCATTACTTTGTACACAACCAACTCGCTTTGGGAATCGAATGGTTGGGAATTGCACACGTCCATCACGGACTTCGTGGCAGCACCGCCGACCGAGACGCCGATTTTGTCGCCCGATTTGCTTTTCAATCCCGCCGGCCCTTCTACATCCGATATCTAAACGGAGCCGCTCTAAAACAAAAAGGTTCCATTGAAGAAAACGCTCGCCTTGCCCGCTACGCCGCCCTCAAAGAAATCGCAGCTCTTCCCGAAGTTCGCGCGGACTATATCCTTACGGCACACCATGCCAACGACCAGGCGGAAACCGTTTTGATGCGGATTTTACGCGGCTCTTCCTGGAAAGGACTTTGCAGCATTCAAACCGTGCGGGAAGACGGCGTTTTTCGTCCTTTGCTCCCATGCACGAAAGCCGATTTGAAAGAATACGCCGAAGAAAATCACATTGAATATGTCGAAGACGAAACCAATGCCGACGAATCCTTCGCCCGAAATGCCATCCGTCACCGGCTTTTGCCCATTTTAAATGCCGAAATTTCTTCTTTGACAAATATCGCAAAATTGTCGACAAGCCTTTGCCAAAAAATCCGTCACCAATCCGAGACGGCCATCCGGCCTTTTGTTCTCCCCCCCAAGCTGTGGCCATTCCCCAAAGAATCTTCCCCATACGAAACGGTCATTGCCATTCACCAACAAGTACTGGTGAATTTGTCTTTAAAAAGTCTCAATGGCGGTGCTGAAATTTTCCGCTTTTGGTTGCAAGAAAATGGATTTGCATTTCCTAGAAGCATCCAGTTCCTCTCTTCCTTTTCCTCCAGAGACGCCGAACTGATCTTTGAAAAATCCAAATCGATACTTTGGTTTTGCCAAAACAAAAAAAAGGAAGAGCCCGCAACGCCTGCCGGTTTTCGCAAACGAAAAAACGGAGACTTTTGCATTCCTGCCGGACGCCCACCCAAAAAATTGGGAAAATGGATGGAAGAAGAAGGCATTCCCGCATTTGTCCGGGACTTTATCCCTCTCTATGCCGAAGAAAACCGCATTTTTCAAATCGGCAAAATCCATCTCGGCGACAATCGCTGAATCCGGCTTGATTATTTGAAAATAACGCCTTTATCAAAAGGCTATCCCCAACCATTTCTTTTTGCAATTTGTATTTTTACATCGCATTTTTAAAGGATTAAAATGACTAAAAAGCCTAAGACGCCTTCTGCATTTCAAAATCGGAATTTTTTCCTGATTGCAACCATGCTTTTGATGGTTTTGTTCTTTATGCGCCTCTACGACGGCGAAGAAACCAAAGACCTGACCCGAACCGAATTCTTCGCCATGATGAACGATTCCACGTCAGAAATCAAGAGCCTGAAATTGCAGCGCACCCTCGACGGCATCACCATCGAAGGAACACGGGCGATGACCTCCGAAGAAATCGCCGGAGAAAAGAAGCAAAACGGATTTCTCTCCCGTTTTGTCCGCAGCAATTCCACTCCCAACAACACGCAGGCGTTCACAAGCCATGTACTCAATCTGACCAGCGAGCAAATCGACACGTGGGAAAAGACGAAAAATCTGAAAGTCCGCGTCCTTCATGAAACGCGAAGCTGGATAGACCGCATTTTCGCGTTCCTTCCCGCCATTCTTCTCATCGCTTTCTTCTGGTATATGATGGTTCGTCAAACCGGAGGAAAAGGCGGAGTCGGAATGTTCTCCTTTGGCAAGAGCAAAGCGAAACAGCTCAACGAAAACGGAAAGAGCAAAACGACATTTAAAGATGTCGCCGGATGCGATGAAGCCAAAGCCGATTTGGTGGAAATCGTTCATTTTTTGAAAGACCCAAAAAAATACGACGCTCTGGGCGGAAGAATTCCCAAAGGAGCCTTGCTTGTCGGCCCTCCGGGAACGGGAAAAACCTTGCTGGCCCGCGCAGTCGCTGGAGAAGCCGGAGTTCCTTTCTTCAGCATGTCCGGTTCGGATTTTGTAGAGATGTTTGTGGGCGTCGGTGCCGCACGCGTCCGCGACCTTTTTGATATGGGAAAAAAGAACGCCCCCTGTATCCTCTTTATTGACGAAATCGACGCGGTGGGACGCCAACGCGGCGCAGGTCTCGGCGGAGGGCATGATGAACGGGAACAGACTTTGAACCAGCTCCTCGTGGAAATGGACGGATTTGCCGCCAATGCCGGCGTCATTCTGATAGCTGCAACAAACCGCCCCGACGTGCTGGACAAAGCACTGCTGCGCCCCGGACGTTTTGATCGCCAGATTACCGTCGGCCTTCCCGATTTGATCGGTCGTGAAGCCATCCTGAACGTCCACTTGAAAAAACGGAAAGTTCCGCTGGCAGACGACGTGAACGTGAAGGAAATCGCCAAGGGCACCCCCGGACTTGCAGGCGCGGATTTGGAAAATCTGATTAACGAAGCGGCTCTCCTGGCTGCCCGATTCAACAACAAAAAAGTAACCCGACAGGACTTTGAAGAAGCGCGGGACAAACTCGCGATGGGAGCCGAACATCGCACGCTTTTGATGTCCGACGAAGAAAAACGGCACACGGCATTCCATGAAGCCGGACACGCCCTTATGACCCTTCTTTGCCCGCATTCCGATCCTCTGCACAAAATAACCATCATTCCGCGCGGACGCGCCCTCGGCGTCACCATGTCGCTTCCGGAAAACGACCGCGTATCCCTTTCCAAGGAAAGCGCCGAAGAGAACATCATGATTCTCATGTCTGGACGCCTCGCGGAATTGATCGTATTCAACCATCAGAGCACCGGAGCATCCAACGACATCGCGCGCGCAACGGATCTCGCCCGGAAAATGGTAACGGAATGGGGCTTTGACGACAACATCGGGCCGCTCTGCTACAGCCGCAACGATGGCGAAATTTTCCTGGGTCGGGAAATCAGCAAGCCGAAAGAAATGTCCGAAAAAATGGCGGAAACCATTGACGATGCGGTGAACGGACTTGTAAAACGCCTGACGGAAAAAGCCCAAAAACTGCTGACAGAAAATCGGGAAAAACTCGACACCCTGGGCAATGCGCTCTTTGAATACGAAGTTCTGGACAGGGACGAAGTGGAGCGGGTTCTTGCCGGTGAAAAACTGGAAGACTCCAAAAAGAGCCGCACCTATCTCTTCCAAGAAGAAATGCGAAAAAAACAGGAAGAGGAAAAGCAAAATGAAGAACCGCCGCCCGATCCGGGTCGTCCGGCTCCGCTCCCCACTGAACCGGAATCCGCACAAGACGCCGAAATCAAGGGAGAACACGCTTAACATGCCTTTTTCCAGTTATATCAAAAATTCTTCGGCAAATCCGTGGACCGTCTGCGGCAACGTCATTTCGGGAAAACCGGTTCCCGCGGTCATGGGAATCGTGAATGTCACGCCGGACAGTTTTTTTGACGGGGGAAAGCACAACACTCTCGATGCCGCATTCGAACACGCCCAAAAACTCTTAGACGAAGGCGCAAGCATCATCGACATCGGCGGAGAAAGTTCTCGCCCCGGAGCCGCACACGTTTCCGCCCAAGAAGAAATCGAGCGAGTCGTTCCCCTTATCCGCAAACTCGCGCCCCTGCTTTCGACCAGAAATTTCACCATTTCCGTCGATACCGTAAAATCCGAAGTCGCCTTGGAAAGCGTCAAAGCGGGCGCGCATATTATCAACGACATCAGCGCGCTGCAATTCGACCCGAACATGGCGCAGACCATCGCCGAAACCAAAGCGTCTTGCGTTTTGAATCACATGCGCGGAAATTTCGGCACGATGCAACAAGACTTCGCCCCCTATCAAGATGTCGTCCGCGAAGTTCGGGAAAGCCTTCTCCAGGCAGCGCAAAAACTCATCGATTTAGGGGTGGACGAAAAAACGATTTGTCTGGATCCGGGCATAGGCTTTGGCAAAGACTTGCAAAACAATCTGGATTTGATCGCCTATGCCGAAAAATTTGTCGATACCCGCTTTCCCGTTCTTTATGGAATGTCCCGCAAATCCTTTATCGGAAAAACGCCCGGACTTGAAAACAGCGACCGCCTCATTCCCACGGTCGTTTCGGGGATTTTGGCAGCATTGGGCGGAGCAACCGTCATCCGAGTGCACGATGTCCGCGAAGCCGTCGAATCCTTTCAACTACTAAAGGCTTTCCGCCATGCACCTGTTTAAATTATTTGGCGTTATCGATGTCCGCTTTGCGGATATTCTCGACATCTTTCTGATATCGATTATCGCTTATTACGTCTTTCTGCTCTTTCGCGGAACGCGCGCCGTCCAGATGTTTGTCGGAGGCGGCCTTCTGCTTATCGGGTGGATTCTGGCGCAATGGTGGGAACTGCACACCCTGGTTTGGCTATTGAGCAATCTGGCGACTCTCGGCATTATCGCCATCGTCATCCTCTTCCAACCGGAAATTCGGGGAGCGCTCACCCGCATCGGCCAATCCGCCGCCAAAATGAATTTGAAAAATCTCTTTTTCCACCAGAGCGGACTGAACAAAATTGCCGAAGAAATCGGAGCCGCCGTTCAGGACTTGGCAAAAAATCAATTCGGGGCATTGATTGTTTTGGAAAACCGCGTGGGACTCCGGAACTACGCCGACACTGGAGAAGCGCTGAACGCCCGAATCAGCTCTCGTCTGTTGCGCGCCCTCTTCTTCCCCAATTCGGCTCTCCATGATGGAGCAGTCATCTTGAACAGCCGCTGCATCGTCGCCGCGGGCTGCATTCTTCCGCTGCCAGCGATTACTTCGGAACAGGACACCAGTTACGGAATGCGCCATCGAGCCGCCAAAGCGCTCGCCGCAGAAAGCGACGCCATGGTCATCGTCGTTTCCGAAGAAACCGGTTATATTTCCATCGCCTACCGCACCACCCTTCGGCGCAAGCTCAGCGTCAAAGAAGTCGAAGAAGAAATCAAGCGCCACTGGCGCGCTCTTTTTGACGACTCCGCATCCAAATAGCCTTTATCCATTCCTCTTTGCCATTGGGAATTTCTTATGAAACCTGCACAAAAAAATTCTTCCGAACGCCAGCTTCAAAGAAAAAGAAAATACCACTTGACGATTCTCGTCCTGATGTTGCTGCTGCTCGCGGCCCTATTTGTCGTCCAATGCCAGCTTTCCCACATGAAAGCGGATATGCTTGCCGAACGGAAAACCGAAATCGACGACAAAGCCAAAGACAAGAAATTCCAGGAAGACAGCCTGCAACGCTACAAAGACAGCCTTGCAGCCGCACTTCTCGCCGACAGCATCGCCCGCGCGGATAGCCTAGCCCGCATCCAAGACAGCATTGTCAAGGCGACGCCAAAGCCGCTTTCGCCCGAAGAAAAAGCCCGACAGGACAGCATAGCCGCTCGGAAGCGTTTTGTCAGAGACAGCATCGCCCAAGCGAAAAAAGCCGAAGAAGACAGCCTGAATCGGCGGAGAAAGGAAATCGCGGACAGCATCGAAGCTTACAACAATCGGGATTCCATTCCGCCTCAAGCCTTCATCTTGCCGCCCGAAGGAAGATATTACGATCCTATTCAAATCAAAGTAAAATGCGACGAAATCCGCTGCAAAACATTTTACGCCGTCGGCGATACAAATCAAGCGCAAGAATTGACCGGAGCGGTGACTTACAACAAAACCGGCGACGTCTATTACCAGGCCGAAGACTCCGCGGGCAATAGAACGCCTTGGCAAAAAGTCCGCTACGATATGGCGAGCGACAATCTTTGCGGCAAAAACGCCTACCCTGTTCCTGTAAACGGCAAGACCGTGTGCGTAGATGCCTATGAATATCCCAACATTCCCGGAGAAATCGCCAAAGACATGGTTTCCCATGAACAAGCAGTCGCCCTTTGCGAACAGGCGGGAAAACGCCTCTGCCGCTTTGATGAATGGAGCGCCGCTTGCCGGGGAAAAGACGGATTCCGCTATTCCTATGGAAACAGTTACCGTCCCTCGGTCTGCAATACCAATTCAAAATCCGCAAAACGCGCCGGCAGAAAAGAAGGATGCCGGAGCTGGTTCGGCATGTACGACATGAACGGCAATCTGTGGGAATGGACGGCGACCCCCGCCAATGCGCCCAACCGCTTCCTTGTCGCCGGAGGAGCCTGGGACACGCAAAACGAAAGCCACTGTTCCAGCACCAAATACAGCTTTTACCCGCAGAACCAGTACAACTTTGTCGGCTTCCGCTGCTGTGCAGACGCCAAATAAAGCGGCTATTCTTTAAGCTCGATATGCAAATGCTCGTTCGCCGTGTTCTTTTCTTCCCAAAAGACGTTGAAGCGTTTGCCTAAAGCTTGGCGAATCGACGCCACCAGCAGCGACCTTTTATTCCGCGGGACGTCGGAAATCCGAAAATCCAGTGCCTTATTTTCATAATGTTTGGAACGGCGAGCGTGTTTTCCATAATCATTTGCGCTTGTAATCGTCGGGCGATAGGAATCCCCCATCACTTTGTGATATTCTGCAACGACGACCAGACCGGCGGAATCCATGGCGGCATCCAATTTTCCCGTATAGACTCCCGTTTTTAGCTGAACCCTTTTAATCAGCAGATTATGCACTTCGGCGGGTCCCCACTCCGCGCAGCAGATTGCGCAAAAGAAAAGCAACATGGCAGAACAAGAACGCATACAATTTCAAAAATAACTATTTTAAAGAGGCACTCATTCCTTCGGAGAACAAGATGAAAAAATTGTTTTGGATTGCCACTTTTGCCTCGCTCGCCATTTTGACTTCTTGCGGCAAACAGGAAAAACCCGTTTTTACCGGTTATTGGCAAGGCGATGAAAACATGATTTTTGAAGTTTTTCAGCCGGATCCTTCCCAAAACAACTACACTATCCGCAACATCAACGGCGATTTGCAAGCGCATGTCGAAGGCGATTCCCTGCTCACGGGAAAGAATTCTCTGGAAATGCCGTTCTATATGCGAGTTCGGGGCGATTCCGCATTTTACCAGTTCGGAACAATCATTTCCACATACGCCCGAATCGATTCAGCAACATACCATAAGCTATTCCAGACGCTGACCCCGGCAAATCCCTAATTAAAGGACCATTGAAAACAAAGTTCCCAGCACGACAAGCGACAACGTAAAATTCAAAAAGAGCATTGTTCGCCGAAGTATTTTCAGAAAGGATTCCTGCCATGCAGGGCCTTTTATTTTTTTCAATTCCTTGAAAGCGAGAAGCGTACTTAAAAATCCCGTGACAACCAGCATCAACGCTCCGGGAAAATAGCCGTCACGCCACACCAGAATAGAAATCCAGCACCCGAGAACAACGGCAATAACGCCGATGATAAATTCCACAACATAAAGTTTCCGGTTCATAAATCCTCTACAGGGAAAACAATCCGATCAGGCTGATTTTAGGAGATGCCGACTTGAGCGGACCGTTCAAAGGCCAACTAAAATTCAAATGGTTCACTAAATTAGAGACGGATTTGGTCATGGCGAATCGAATGCCAAAACCCGCGATGTATGTCAAATCCCGAGGTTCAAATTTGTGAATTGCCGACGATGTTTCTCCGAATTTGAAAAAGGCGGCAAAAACAGGCGAAACCGTCCCTATTTCGAAATGGGGAAAGAAGCGCTCTTCCAACTGCCCAAAGAAGCGCGCCTGCCCCGTATAAAGGTAGGTCGGAAAGCCATAGAATTCCTGATTGGAAAGCCCGCCCAAGGAAAGCTGTTTGCCGTAAGGCGCATCCTTGTAAGTATCGATATGCCCACGCAATTCCGTGGAAAACCAATCGTTGCTTCTCCAAATATATTCCATCGAAATCCGTTCATAAACATCCCGACGGCGTTCCGAATTAAAATAAAAATACGACCAGGCGGAAAGCATCAGGTGATGCTGTTTCGATCCCAAAGCCAGCGAAATTTTGTAATCCAGACGGCTGTCGTTATCCATTGCCCCCAATGCTTCGAAATTTTTGGAATAGCCGATTTTAACGGTATAGCCCTTTTCCACGTCTTCCGTCCACTTGGCGTGTTTAAAATTGATCAGGCGATCATAGCGGATGCGGGAAAAGTCCAAACTGAAGCCCAGACGGGAATCGAGCATTTCGGGAATCCAGTTTTCAACCTCCGAAGAATCCAACGCATAAGCCCGATCGTTTTCTAAAAACAACTGCCGTTTAGCATTTTTATAGGAACGTCCCAGCCTGTGATAATCATAACCCAGCGAGAAATGAATTTTAAACTCCTCATTGCCAAAAGAATGTCCCAAGCGGAATGACGCCGAATCTTCTTCCAGTTCATTCACCCGAAGAAGAACATTGCCATGCCTGTCATTGAAACTAGGCAAATCCTTTTTGACGGAATCGGCGACGGGAATTGCAACCTTCGAAGAAGGCAACTTTCCCGTCCAATAATACTTGACATCCCGCTTGTCCATATAGCCCGCTGCCGTATAAGCCCATTCATTTTTGCTGCGGGAAAGATAAGGCTTATACATGGTTGCATAATTTGTATAGCCATCGGTATTTTCCGAAATGGAAAGCTCAAATCGGTTATGGCGGAACAAGAAATTTGCGTTGTTATAAAGCGCCATATAGCGATCCCGGAATTCATCATGGGAATAGTACACGCCGATAGTCTGCCCGAATCCCAAGAAATTATTTTCCCAAAGCCCAATGCCAAAATAAACCGGTCCATCGCTCGGACGCTCCAAGGAAAGCGGAATCGTCAGCGTCCAGGTATCGCTGGTTTTGACATACAAAATATTTTTTCCATCAGAGGAAATTTTCCGTGTAATATGCGCATCGGCGATATACGCCTGGCTTCGCAAATTTTTTTCACTTTCGATGAGTTCATATAAATTCACCGAATCGCCGACATCAAAAAGAACCAGTTTTTTTACAACAGATTCACGGGTTTCAATATGAATCGTATTTCCTATCCGATAAACCAGACTATCCGCCCAGGAATACGCTTTGGAATCGTCAAAAGCGTCTCCGTTTTGAACCACAATGGAATCCACCCGGAAAAAGACGAGCGAATCCGCCGAAGGACGCACAAAAAAAGACTTCGCCGGAACCGCGGCAAAAGCAGCGACGGCAGCAAAAAGAATGAAGACTCCCCGAATCACGGCAACTGCACCGACATCCGGAATACGGATTTATTGCCGATGGAACGACGCTCTTCGGCAGTCGCCAAACGGACCTTCAAATTTTGCGCGGACACTCCATCCTGTGTCGCCAGAATTTTCTGCAATTTTTCATTTCGCTGTTGGGCGAGGCGATTCAACATCTCCAGCAACTCCTTATCCGAAGGGCGTTTCCACGTCTCTTGAAATTGTTTAAACGCATCGTCGTCTTTGGCTTCTAATGCCGCCTTGCGTTCTACCGGCGTCAAATTCGCTTTGCCCGTCTGCGCCCTGTAAAATTCGAGTTTTTCCATTTTGCGGAGAAAAGATTCCTGCTGTTTTTTGGGATTGTAAACCTGCACAACCGTCAATTTGGAACCCGGCTTCAGGGAAAGAACCTTCGTCCATTCCTGTGCAATTCCATATTGTTCGCTGGTGAAGTCGTCGGCGGCAATATCAAACGCAAAATCGCTCGGCGTCGAATTTCCGAATATCAACTTGGCCGGAGAAAGCGCAACCTTTACCAGCAAATTGACCAGCGTCTGCCAGACGATTTTCCCGTATGAAAATTCGGGATCCTGCAAATTGCCTTTCACCGGAATGTCAAAAGCAATTTTGCCATCCTTATCTTTAAGAATGTAGAGGGCGATTTTCATCGGAACCGTATATTCGGGCTTGGCATCCGAAGGCTTGTCCCCGACAGTCAAATTGTAAATATCGATATTGTTGCGGCTGTCGATTTCATAATGGCGAATCACGTTGTCCGAAGCGAATCCAAGAGAACCGGCTTCCAGCGGATAGCCCGTATAATGTTCCGAATACTTGGAAAAGTCCGCCATATTCACATTTTTCACATCGATATTCGCTTGCAGGGACGTTCTGTCCGAAGGTTGCATTTTGGCGGAAACCTTCACTGAACCGCCATGCGGAAGCGCCGCGTGCACAAGCAAGGAAACCTGCTTATCAAGCGCGATATTCGACGCATCCAGAGCTATCCCCGAAACCGTATAAGAGAAGCCGCCGGGAATCGTATTGTCGTTAAAGGTGAATTTCGTTTCGGATACGGAAAGTTTCGCGAGCGAAGCCTGCAAAGATGGCGTTTGGGAAATTTCATTTTTCAACGAATCGTTTGGGGATTTTTCCGAATTGGTGTCCAGCGTTTTGGCAGCCGTAGAATCCACGGAAGCCGCAAGCACGGAATCCCGAAATTCCTGCTCGCCAGACTCTCCAGAACTATTCTTCGGAGTCAAAAGAACCTGGATATTGTTGGAATTTTTATACAGGTCGAAATGCGCAGACGCTCCACGCAAAGTGAGCGAATCCAGAACAAAACGATTCTTGCCCAAGTTCACGTCGCCAATCCCCACGCCCAAATGTGCAACTTCCAAAGTCTTTCCCGAAGTTTCCGTCAAAACCACGTCATCCACAGAAACCGTACCTTTCACCGAAGCCGACAGAACATCTTTTACATTGCCCGTCGCCGAAATATCCACGCCTACTTTGCCCGACAAATCCTGAAACTGCAAAGCCGTTTTCAAATAAGGCTGCACGGCACCCATCGAAAAATCCGACAACTTTACCCGAACGCCAAAGTTTCCTTGCTGCATATTGTAATCGGCAAAAACCTTCAACGCGCCGCCGCTCGCAAACGAAAGCTCTAAACCCGCCGAAGTTTTTTTATCCGAAAAATAAACTTCGGGAACGCGCACCGAAAAATCCTTCAATTCCAAATGCGACTGCACTTCCCCGTCTTCAAAGATGACGTTTCCAGAAAGAACGGCGATTTGCCGAATCGAAATTCCCAAAGGCAGCGCACTTCCCGCAGCATCCGATGAAGATTGCTCTTGAGGGGATTTTTCTCCTTGAGATTTTTGAGTTTGAACGCTATCCGTTTCCGAGGCTTCCGCCAGAGTTTCCAATTTGCTGGAAGACGAATCCGAAGCGGCAAAGCGATCGAGAATATCGCTAAAATTAAAATGTTCCCCGTTTTTGAGCACGCGAGCAAAGGGCGAATCCACGCGAACTTCCGAAAGACAAATGTCCCCGACAAACAGACAGCTCGGATCCACATTGACAAAAAATTCCCGGAAAGAAACAAATTTTGTCGTATCGTCGTTTTCAAAAAGGTCAAAATTTTCAATCCGCACGGTAAAACGGAACGGGTTGAAAGAAATGCCGCCGATTTGAATTTTTCTTCCTATCCATTCTCGGGAGTGTCCTTCTATGTAGCTGCCAGCGAATTTCGGAGCGATAAGACAAGCGGCGAAAAACAGCAAGAGCAGCGCCGCCAAAACAATTCCGATGATGCGAATCCCTTTTTTCATACAGGAAACGATAGAAAAATAAAATGCCCCATAAAATCAATTCCTTTGAAATCGCAAAGATTCCCTCGACGCGAAGAAAGGCCTTCCACCATTATTCGTAAAAGGCATTTTTCGCAACCACTGATAACTCTAATGCTGCCGATTTTTTTGAAAATGAATTTTTAGAGATGCCCCGAAGGTCCTATTTCACCATATTTAATTCTTTAGAGGATTTTACAAAATATGAATTCCAAAGGGAAAATCCGTCCGCCAGTGATGAAGTTTTCTTTTTTCCGACAAAAGGTTAAAATTTTTCTAAATTGATTGCGGGACAACGGATGGCCGCTCTTGCGAAAGCAAGGGAGGAAAGTCCGGGCACCGCAAGGCAGGATGCTGGATAACGTCCAGGCGCAGAAATGCGACGGAAAGCGCAGCAGAAAACAAACCGCCTTTTTGAAGTTCGCTTCAAAGGCAAGGGTGAAAAGGCGAGGTAAGAGCTCACCGCATTTCTGGCGACAGAAATGGCACGGCAAGCCCCATCCGGTGCAAGACCAAGCAGAATTCCGCTCCGATTACGGAGCCTGGGTAGCCTTTTCCAGTCGGAATTCGGGTAGGTTGCTCGAGGCCGTCAGCAATGGCGTGCCCAGATAGATGGTCATCGCCGACTCTATGCCGGCACAGAACCCGGCTTATAGTTGTCCCTATTATGGGAGCTTCTCGAAAAGGGAAGCTCCCTCTTTTATTTTAATCGGACAATCCGCTGCGACATTTTCGTGTTTAGGCAGCCTCTAAAAACGCTTGGGTAAGGTTGAAACCAACCATGTTTCGACAGACGACAGCTGTGCTTCGACAATCGGTCCCTGAGCCTGTCGAAGGGCACTGACAACTAGCATTTTTCGCTTCCTGTTTACAGCAACACGTCCCATTCTCAGACACTTCACATTTTCTATAATTGCCGTCGTATGAAACGCTTATTCGTCATCGCTACGGGAAACGCCGGAAAAATCCGGGATTTCGCCTTTATTTTAGGAACCGAACAGAACGATTTTAAAACCCTCCGGGAAATCGGTTTTGAAGAAGATATTCTAGAAAACGGAAACTCCTTTGAAGAAAACGCCATCATCAAATCGCAAACCGTTGCCAGATGGCTCGCCGAAAAAAATACGGAAGCGACCGTCCTCGCCGACGATTCGGGTTTGCAGGTTTTTGCTCTTGACGGTGAGCCCGGGATTTACAGTGCCCGCTATGCCGGAAAACACGGAGACGACAAGGCCAACAACGCCAAACTGCTCCAGAAACTCGAAGGAGTTAAAGATCGCAGCGCAAGATATTTTTGTGCCCTTTCCTACCAGACTGTCATCCGAGAAAGCAACGGAAAATTTTCGATTTCCGAACCCCGGATTTTCGAAGGCGAATGCCGTGGGCAGATCAACTTGGCTCCCGTAGGCGACAAAGGATTCGGTTACGATCCGCTTTTTATTCCGAACGGATTTTCAAAGACTTTTGCCCAAATGGAACTCGCCGAAAAAAAGCCGATCAGCCATCGCGGAAACGCCATTCGCGCCCTTCGCGACGCTTTGGAAAATGATTTAAGGCAAAATTAAATTATCCCACCACTCTTCCGCCCCACTCCTCGGAATGCGCTTTCTCGTGAGCGAGCGTTTTTTGAAAATCCGCCGTCGGATGGCAATTTTTTTCCACAAAAAGCTGCGTCCGATGCAGGCGATTTAAGCATTCCAGCTTATCGCGTTCTCCGAGTTTTGCCCGTTCAATGGAAGCTCCCAGAATACGAATCGATTCGTCATAAATACGGCAAGGAACAGGAAAAGGATGACCGTCCTTTCCCCCGTGCGCAAAAGAATAACGCGCCGGATCGCTGAAACGAGAAGGCGTCCCGTTGATAACTTCACTGACAAGGGTCAGCGATTGCAATGTACGCGGCCCTAGTCCGGGGGTCAAAAGCAGACTTTCAAAATCGTTTGGATTGGATTCGTAAGCGGTCGCAAGAACGCCGCCTAAACGCTTGAGATTCACATCTTCCATTCGGACATCGTGATGCGTGGGCATCCGCAAATCGCGGGAATGGCAAATTTCAATCGGTTCCGGCTTCGAATCAAACAAATCGAATTGCTCCGGCACGACAATCGACGTCGAAGGATTTACCATCTGCGAAATTTCATGCAGGACTCGATCCGGATTTTCCCGAGAAAGGGAAAGAATGGAACTTCTCGTCGGAGCCGCGCCCAAGTCCGTCAGATTTAAAATTTCGCCCCGATTTTCGCCGACCACTCCCGAATGCGGATTTTCCACGAAAGAACGCAAACGGGCAGAGCTCCAATGATAGCGTCTTGCCGCTCGCGCTGCCGGATTCATCCCCTGCTGCACGACAGCCCAATCCCCCTCGTCCGTAACAATAAAATTGTGCTGGTAAAGTTGGAATCCGTCTTGCACCGCCGTATTATCCACCTTCGCACACAAGCGGCTCGCCCGTTCCAAATCCCATCCATTCAACCCCGTCTTGTCCGAGAAGGCCAAAAGTTCGGCAGGCGTTTCCCGGGAATACTTTCCCCGGCCTCCACAAATAAAAATGCCAAGCTCTTTGGCAATCGGATTCAATCCGCGCTTTAACGCATACATCACGCTGGTCGTAATTCCCGAAGAATGCCAATCCATTCCTAAAACCGCGCCCAAGGACTGAAACCAAAGAGGATCGCTCAATCGAACAAGAAATTCCCTTTTCCCGTAATTTTCAACAATGCTCTCTGCAATCAGGCGTCCCAGATCGCGCATTCTGTCCGCAAGCCAGCGAGGAACCGTCCCCGTATGCAGCGGCAAGTCAGCAATTCCGGTTCGCTTGGGCATAAAACGCTACCGACGAATCGTCAGCAGAAAGGATCCATGTGAATTTGTCTGCATTTCCACAAAGCCTCCGCTAGAAAGCTTTTGAAAGAAAATGCGTACAAATTTACTTTGGTCCGGAGAAGAAAGGATTGCCGAAATTTCACGTTCGGAAATCATCGCCGATGAAATCCAATCCTTATTGTACCAATGCCAAATTTGCCAGTTGAAAAGGCCTCGAGTACTGGCGATAAAAGCTTGCACCATCAACGCATATTCGTAAGCGTAAAAATCACGCCGTGTCTGGATTTCCAACAGTTTCTGCGTTTCCGAAAGCATCGCAAAGTGAGGAATGGGAGCAATGGGCTGCGCATCGGGTTTTAAATACGAAAACTGGATTTCGTTCTGACGGACGGCAACCTGTAAATTCGTATCGTCGAGATGCACATAAAGCCCGGGAAGTTTTTCTCGATAATCCCGAAAAACCGTTTGGGCCTGAAGCGGTTCTTTAATATCCAAGGGAATTTTTTTCGTAGAAATTTTACCGATTTCAAAAAAAGAAAGTTTTTCTCCTTTTTCTTTTTTCTCCAAAAGGGCGAATAATTTTTTTCCGTTTGGTGAATTCAAAAGCCAACCGTGCTCCACTTTGCGGCAAATCTGCCCCTTTTCATCCATCACAATCGCTGCGATCGCCGAATCCAGCACGCCATCGGCATCCCATTCCATCCAAGTGCCGCCACCGCCCTTTTCATCCAGTTTTTGAAACAGCTCCTCAGAACGGAACGGTTGTGCGGATTCAAAAATAACGGGCGGAGTTGCCAACGCGGCAACAGCAAGGAACAAAAGAGAGACAATTTTTTTCATCGGTACTAAAATAGCAAAAGGCCAGCTCTAAAAATTGGGGAATTATGGACAATCTTCCACCAAATGCTCTCAATTATTCTCAGTTCTTAGTTCTTAGTTTCAATTCCCAACTCATAACTATTAACCGGTCCCTGAATTTTGGTTAGTGTGCTTCGACAAGCTCAGCAACCGTTTGCCGAACTAATCGATAGGCTCTAATCACCAACTAGCGTCAAGGAAGCACTTCTACATTCCTTGGGCAAGCGAAACGGGACTTAATTTTTGAAAAGAAATTTCGCCTTTTCACCATTTTATATTTTTGAATTATGCAAAACACCGATGATTATTCCCGCTATGTAGAACTGCAAAAACAATTGAAACAAGCGAGCGAAGCCTATTACAAAGACGGCTACTCGCCGATGAGCGACCAGGATTTCGACTTTGGCATCAAAGAACTCGAAGCGTTTGAAATCGCCCACCCAGAATGGAAAAATCCCGAATCGCTAACCGCCGTTGTCGGGAGCGATCTTCTCAATCATTTTCAAAAAGTGGAACACCGCATTCCCATGCTTTCCATTTCCAACGCCTACAGCAAGGAAGAGGTTGCGGAATTTATTCATCAGGCGCTATCCAGCGTTCCTCAAGCAACCGAATGGATTTGCGAAAGAAAAATCGACGGCATCAGTATGTCGCTGACCTACCAGAACGGGATTCTCGTCCGGGCGGCAACTCGCGGAAACGGCTCCGTAGGCGACGATGTGACCGCCAACGTAAAAACCATTGCGGACATTCCGCACAAAATCGACGGGGCTCCGCAAGGCCTTCTCGAAGTCCGAGGCGAAGTTTATATGGAATTTAAAACATTCGAATTCCTGAACGACGAACTGGAAGCCCAAGGGCTTAAAGGATTTCAGAATCCGCGCAATACGGCATCCGGAACGCTGAAATTAAAAGACCCGCAGGAATGCGCCAAACGTCGCCTCCGTTTTTTCGCTTACCATATCCCTGATGCCATAGGCACCCAAAAGCATTCCGAAAATCTGCAAATGCTAAAGGCCTTTGGATTCCCGACAAATGAATTTTGGACGGCACACAACACCGAAGAAATCATGCAGATTTCCGACCGGATTCTGGAAGGCCGCGAAGAACTTCCCTACCCGATAGACGGCATGGTCATCAAGCAGAACGATTTGGAATTGCAACAGGAACTGGGATTTACTTCCAAAAGCCCTCGCTGGGCTCTCGCCTATAAATTCAAAGCCGAACGCGCCTACACGCAAATTCATTCCGTCGATTTTCAAGTCGGAAGAACGGGGCGCATCACCCCGGTTGCCAATTTTGAACCCGTCCGGCTGGCCGGAACAACCGTCAAACGGGCGACCTTGCACAACTTTGACGAGATAGAACGCCTCGGAGTGCGAGTTGGCGATACCGTCGGAGTCGAAAAAGGCGGAGACATCATTCCCAAAATCATAGAAGTCGATTTGACCAAGCGACCGGAGCACAGCGTTCCTATTGCCGCTCCCGAATACTGCCCCGTCTGCGGAATGCCCCTCAGCAAAAAAGAGGAGCAGGTCGATCTGCGCTGCGAAAACCTGCACTGCCCTGCCATGAGGCAATGCCTTTTTGAACACTTTGTTTCTCGCGAAGCCATGAACATCGAAAATCTGGGACCCGCCCTTATCGCCGAACTTTTGGACGCTCATAAAATTTCAGCTCTTTCGGACATTTATGACTTGACTCAGGAAGATTTGGTTTCTTTGGACCGCATGGCCGAAAAAAGCGCACAAAACGTTCTCGACTCCATTCAAAAAAGCAAGCGGCTCAGTTTAGAAAACCTGCTGTTCGCCATTGGAATCCGCTTTGTCGGTCGCACCAAAGCCCGAATTCTCGCCAAGCATTTCCGAAGCTTGCAAAAATTGCAAGAGGCGACTATCGAAGAACTTACCGCCATTCCCGACATCGGCGATCGCATTGCCAGCAGCATCTGCGAATTTTTCAAAGATCCCGTTTTCAAATCGGAATTAGACGCGCTCGTATCCAAAGGTCTGGAGACCCAATTTACCGGAGAAGTCAAAGATCATTTCGCCGGAATCACCGCCGTTATAACCGGAACCCTCCCGACTCTCGACCGAAACGCCGCCCGAAAAATGATTGAAGAAAACGGAGGAAAAGTTTCCGGCTCGGTCAGCAAAAAGACGTCGTGGGTTCTAGCGGGTGAAGCCGCTGGCAGCAAACTGCAAAAAGCGCAAGAACTGGGCATCCCCATTCACGACGAAGCATGGCTGCTAAACGAATTATCTAATTTAGGTTCATGATGAAAAGAAGTTTTATTCCCGCCGATTTTAAAGCGGACGACGCCAAGCTGGTCACCGAATACTACCAGAAGCTTTTACAACAGGAAATCCCCTTCAACGCCAAAGCCTTGAAAGAATGGATTCTCCAGTGGAATGAACTTTCCACCGTTCTTTCCGAAGAAAACGCACGGCGCTACGTCGCCATGACCTCGCATACCCAGGACGAAAAAATCGCCAAAGCCTATATGGATTTTGTACAAAACATCGACCCGATATGCGAAGACTACGGCAACAAACTGGAACGCAAAATGATGGCTCACCCGAACATTCCCGATCTGGAAAATGAATTCGGGATGTACTTTCGCGATGTCCGTTCCAGCCTGGAACTTTTCCGGCAGGAAAACATTCCCCTCTTCACCAAAGAAACCACGGACATTCAGGCATACCAGCAGATTACGAGCACCATGACGGTCGAATACAAGGGCGAAACCAGGACGCTTCAGCAGATGGCTCCCCTTTTGAAAGAGACCGACCGGAAAATCCGCGAAGACGCCTGGAGAAAAATCGCCAGCCGCAGGCTTCAAGACAAAGAACGCCTAGACGCCGCATTCGACACGCTGTTCCGCAACCGCATCCAGATTTCCAAAAATTCGGGATTCGACAATTATCTCGATTACATTTTCAAAGCGAAATCCCGATTCGACTACACTCCTGCGGACTGCCGGACCTTCCACGAAAGCATTGAAAAAATTATTCTGCCCTATCTCGCCGACCTCTACCGGGAAAAAGCGCAGATGTTAAAACTTGAACGCTTGCGCCCTTGGGACACCGACGTCGATGCCCTTTCCCGCCCGCCGCTCAAGCCTTTTCAAAAAGGCGACGAACTGATTGAAAAAGTCGGTCAGATATTCGACAGGCTTTCCCCGCAAACCTCCGACTGGTTCCGCACCATGCAAAAGGAAAAACTGATCGACCCGGACAGCCGTGTGGGAAAAGCTCCCGGCGGATACCAGATCGGATTTGAAGAAAGCGGGCGTCCCTTTATCTTTATGAACGCTGCGGGAACCGATGGCGATATTTACACCCTTCTCCATGAAAGCGGACATTCCTTCCAGCAGTTTGGAGTCGCCGACCTGCCCTTGACCGCCTTCCACGACGTGCCCTCTGAATTTGCCGAAGTTTCCAGCATGAGCATGGAACTCATCGGGTCCACGGACCTTTCTCCGTTCTACCCGAACGAAGCCGACGCCAACCGCAGCCGAATTAGCGAACTCGAAGAGATCATCTGGCTTTTCCCATGGGTCGCCTCCATCGACTCGTTCCAGCACTTGATGTATTCCCACCCGAACCACACCGCCAGCGACCGCAAGGAAATGTGGCTTTCCGTGATGGACCGCTACGACGCGGGCATCGATTATTCGGGACTCGACGACGAACACGCCTACCTGTGGCAAAAACAGCTGCACATCTTTGAAGTGCCCTTCTACTACATCGAATACGGCATCGCCCAGCTCGGTGCGCTCCAAGTCTGGGAGAACTTCCGCAAAAATCCGAAAAAAGGTCTGGAAGACCTCTTTGCCGCCGAAGCACTCGGAAGCAGCAGGCCCCTCCCGGAAATTTTCTCTCGCGCGGGCATTCGCTTCGATTTTTCCGCGGCGACCATCGAACCGCTGATTCGCGATTTAAGCGACGAAATCGCCCGTTTGAAACGTTAAGCCTCCGTTAATGTTTGCCTGTGGTTAAAAAATATCCTCCGGTCTTTTTGGCCCCACGAAATTCAATCAATCCAAGTTCGATAAAACTCTTTAAGGTGCGAGATAATGTGGGAACGCTGACTTCTACTAACGAGGCCAACTTGTTGGTTTTTAGACCGGGGCTCTCGGACAAAAGTTGGAGTACTCTTTTTTCACGGGAATTTAATCTATCATTTAATCTATCATCCCGAATGCTATTCGTCTTGCCCCGCTTCATAAATGTCACCGTAAAGAAGCCCTGGGTATCAAATTTCGGTTCTGGCAACCCTGCGTCTTGCATCAGTTTCCGCATTCGGGGAATGCCGGATCCAACTTTCTCGACAACCTGCATTCTTGTAAAGAGTCCAAATATCAGCGGGTTGCGGCTCATACTTTTATGCCCGAATTCCGCAGCTACTATTGGAAGCAATCCACCGGGATTCGATATCTCAACCCGGTCATCATATACTTCTACCATAACTGTCGCACCTTCTTCATATAGGTCACGATGGCAAATGGCGTTCATAATCGCTTCCTTGAAAACATCAAGAGGAATTTCCCATATTTCCTGGCGGGGTCCAGTCCCTTTGATGATATACTCCACTTCGAGTTTACTCTCAATCCATGAAAGCGCATCGAGATATTGCTGATACAATGGTCCTCCAAAAGTCTTGTCGTCGATAATATGGACCTTGTCCAATCCTTTGAAGCGGAGACACCTAATAACAGCATGGGGGAATTTACGTTCCGGGTCGCGACCAAAGAAGAGAACCGCAGCATTTTTGGCAACACCATCTTCTGTCAAAAGTTCAAGACTTTCAAATAAACTCCCGAGAGGTAAAGTATCGGAAAGGTTTGCCATTTCCATAAAGGTCTTGTAATTACGCGGCTCTACTTCTCTATCAATATCAAACCAACGGCAAGGAATGGCATCGTAAAAAATCTTGGCGCACTCGGCAAAGAAAGCCCTAATCTCTTCGGCAGAACGGAGTTTTTGATAATTGGCCCCTTCTCTGACATAGACGACCCCTCCCGTAATATAAGGTTTGTCCTTGCCATTTGGAACATCAATGACCCATACTTTTTTGTCTCCCACATCGACGGAATAAAGCTCGCATTTCAGAGCCGGAGAAATTTCTCCAATTGTACCTTGAATGGCAAAGCGCTTGTTGTTATCAATTTCAGCACCGACAATGTGATTATCGTTATCAACTCCAATAAGAACATAACCGCCGGCGGCATTGGCAAAGTCGGCAACTTCATCGGAGATTTCCTTGACTTTGGAAGGTACGCTGCGTTTGAAATCCACATTGTAGCCTTCTCCGCCTTTCACTAATTCTTGTATTTGCGACGCTGTTAACATAGAGCAAAGTTGCAAATTTATACCGGTTCGAAAAGACGACTGCAAGCAAAACGAATCCCGAATTCCTTCGGGATTTTTTGTCGTTCCCATAAAAAGTCTTTTCAAACGAAAAATTTCGCCGAATTTTCCCTAAAACACAAAAAAAACAAGCCTTTTTTGCATTTTTTCCGACTTTTGCCTTGACAAGACGCGCCGGTTTTTATTATCTTTGCGACGCATCCTTGGAGGGATGGCCGAGTGGTTGAAGGCGCACGCTTGGAAAGCGTGTTTACTTAACTGTAACGAGGGTTCGAATCCCTCTCCCTCTTCTAAAACTTTACAAGGTGGCTTATGTCTAACAATCGCGTTTACCTTGACGACATCTACGCAAGCGAAGCCTGCAAGGGTTCCACCTTCCGTGCCGTGGTGATGATGGCACAAGAAGCTCGTTTCATCAACGAACAAGCAAACCGAGAGGGTTATGTGAATTTGACGATGAAACCGACGACTATCGCGATGAACAAATTTAAAGCGAACAAGCTTTCCATCGCTTCCGCACAGGAAGCCGAAGAAGCTCCGCAAGCCAACGGCGCGCCTGTTTCCGCAAATCCTCAAGATGGTCAGAGCATGGCGGACTCGGCTAACGACGCTTTTGGAATCTAACTTTTGAAACATAAAATTTCAAAGGCGACTCTTCGGGGTCGCTTTTCTTTTTAGGAAAATAAATGGCCCGGGATATTCTGAACGAAATCATCGAAAAAAGAAAAGCGGATATCGCCCGCTTGGGAATCTGCTTCGGATTTGAACGCCCCTCTCGAAAACGTCCACTGCACCCCTTTATCGAAAAAGCGGGAACCATTTTGGAAGTCAAGCGTTCCTCCCCATCCAAGGGAAATATCGCCATGGGACTCGATCCTGCGGAAACCGCCCGAATTTACGCCCAAGCGGGAACCAGCGCCATTTCCGTTTTAACCGAAAGCCACTATTTTAACGGTTCCCTCGCCGACATTTTAAAAGTCGCAGAAGCCGCACCCGATTGCGCCATTTTGCGCAAAGATTTTCTGCTTTATCCCGAAGAAGTCGATGTCGCTTACGATTTTGGCGCGGACGCCGTCCTTCTCATCGCCCGGATTCTTTCGGACGAAACCCTTTTGCAAATGGCTACACGCACCGCCGCCTTGGGCATGACACCCTTTGTGGAAGTCCGCACGGAAGACGACCTGCGCAAACTGAAAAAAATCCGCGCCACAGTCGATTGCGTGGCCGGCGTCAATTCCCGAGACCTAAAAAACTTTCATATCGACTCCCTGATCCCCGCCGAATTTATCGACGAACTCGGTGAACGCGCCGTTTTTGAAAGCGGCATCCAGACAGCAAAAGATGCGGCCTTCGCCCGTCGCCTCGGATTTGCCGGAGTCCTCATCGGTGAAGCCGCCGCCAAAAACCAACCCGCCGCACAAAAGCTCGTCGAAGGCTTCCTGCACGCCAAACCCGACGGCTTTGGAAAATTCTGGAAGCGTATCGCCCAAATGCGAAAATCCCTGCGCACAAGGAATCCCGGCCAGCCAATCGTCAAAATCTGCGGAATAACGAACGCGGACGACGCCCTTCTTGCCGCAGAACTCGGCGCCAATCTGCTGGGCTTTGTATTCAGCGCACAAAGCCCCCGAAAAACAAATGCCACGGAAGCGCAAGATGTCATCGCCCAAGTGAAAAAGCAATTCGGAAAAGATGCCCCCCTTTGCGTGGGAGTCGTCACCGAACACGAAAGCCCCGAAGCAAACGAAGCGCTGGGGTTAGCGAATGGCGGCATTCTGGACGCCATCCAATTCCACGGATGCGAAATACCCGCAGAACTGGAATCCGCCGATTTCGGATATTACAAAGCGGTGCGCTTGAAATCCAGCGACGAAGCGCAAGAACTCGCGAATCATTTTCAGCACGGCATCCCCCGCGCACTGGTGGACGCTTACAGCCCCGAAGCCCTTGGCGGCACAGGCAAACGCATTGACGGAGAAACGCTGCAAACGCTTTCTTCCCAAACGGCGCTATGGATGGCCGGAGGCATTTCTGCGGACAACATCCAAGAAATCGTAAAAAGTTTTCACCCCGAACTGGTCGATCTTTCCAGTGCCCTGGAAAGTTTCCCCGGGAAAAAATCCGCCGAAAAAATGCGCGCGTTCTGCAGAGCCGTGCGTTGAAAATGCCTTTTGGAATCTTCACCAATAAAAATGGCAACACGCTGATGCGTGAATTCGAAGGAGTTCTTAGCAACAATCCTTCGATAAAGAACTTAGATGCCATGGTAGGATTCCTCCGAGCATCAGGCTATTTTTCTTTGCGTCCATATAAGCGCAGTTTCGGAATATGGAACGAGGGCGAACATTCTGTTTCAATTTCAAATTACACATTCACACCAGGAAGCTACCTTGTTCTTCGTCGCGGGAATGAGATTCTGTCCTGGAAAATCTTCAGATAGGAGTTCGTTATGAATTCGACAACAGTATCTAGGTTTCTCCTAGAAAATAAAACAATCATTGCCATGGCTATGATTTGCTCATTCGTTATTATTCTAAATGCCTGCACAACCGATGCGGATGAGGGCATTGATGCAGCCTCCGTCTGCCCTTCAGAAGGAACGAACATCTATGGCATGCCAAATCGAGGAACATTCGTGGATGAACGTGATGGTCAGGAATATCAATATACGACCATCGGTGACCAGGTTTGGATGGCGCAAAGCTTAAGTTATGAAGCCGCAGGAAGTTTTTGCTATGATAGTTTACCTGAAAATTGTGAAAAATATGGAAGATTGTATGGTGGTGAGTATATAAAGCAGTTATGCCCAACCGGATGGAGGATGCCAATGGTAAGCGACTATAAAGAACTAATGGTTGATGTTGATAATAAGAGAGATGTTCTTTACGCAGGATATTGGGAAAATATAAAAGATACAGTAAATCTCAATGAATGTGGGATGGCTTTAAGAGCAGGCGGATTTGCTTATTTGAATGAATTTCGCGAAAAAAATCAAACAGTATCCTTTTGGACAGGAGAAATTGACAGTAATTATGATAACAACGATTATTTTTTCACATTTTATGTTGAATATGGCGGATATATGCATGCGTCAAACTCACATTGGATAGAAACAATGAAGTATTATATTCGTTGTATAAAGGAATAGACTTGCCTAATCGTGGATTCCGGTTACTGGACTCTGTTGCGCTACAATCCGGCTCTCGCCGCCGAAGGCAAGGCTCCCCTTGTTCTCGACTCCAAGAAGCCGACGATCCCGGTTGCAGAATACATCTACACCGAAAACCGCTACAAGCAGCTCACCCGTAACAACCCGGAAGTTGCCAAGAAGTTGGCCGACGACCTCCAGAAGGAAGTGGACGCTCGCTACGCATTCTATGACGCCATGTCCAAGGATACGGAAGGGTTGATCAGCCTGTAATCGGTTAACGCGTCATCCTGAATCCCGACAGGGGTGAAGGATCCAGTCCTGGATTCTTCCACCTTCGGTGTCAGAATGACGAAAGTGAAAACGCCCCGTCACGATGAGTGGTGGGGTGTTTTTGTATAAAATGAAAATCCCCAGCTATGCTGGGGTGTTCAAGTAAAGCCTTCTGGCAATCATGAAAAAAGAAATCCTTTGACTAAATTGATGGTGCGGTCTGCCAACTGCATCACAATAAAACCAAAGGATTAATATGAATAATAGAAATACAACTGCACATACAACGTGGAATTGCAAATATCACATTGTGTTTGCCCCAAAATTCAGAAGGAAGGTTTTCTACGGGGAACGCAGACTTGAGATAGGAAAGATTCTGAGAAGATTGTGCGAATGGAAGGATATTGAGATTATTGAAGCCGAAGTCTGCGTTGATCATGTACACATGTTGCTTTCGATTCCCCCGAAATACTCGCCATCATCAATCGTCGGATACCTGAAGGGCAAAAGCAGTTTGATGATCAATGAGAAATATCCTGAATTACAGAAAAAATATCGAAGCCGAGTGTTTTGGTGCCGAGGGTATTACGTTGACACGACAGGGAAAAATACGCAGAAAATCAAGGCGTACATTGAAAATCAATTGAAAGAAGACGAGTACGGAGAACAGTTAGGCCTATTCGGAAAGAAATAACCCGTTTACGGGTAGCCGGGTAAGGACCATCGCAGGTGGCAGACCCCTACATGACCATTTGTCTGTAATTTCCAATATTTTTGCTACTTTGGGTAAAAATAAAAGCCAGCCCGGTGTTTGCGTACTAGGCCCGGTTCGGCTCTGCAATGCAGAAATGCGAGCATTTCTGCGCTACAGAGTCTCACTGCTAGTCCTTGAGGCAACGGACAGACGATGCAAAGTACATGTCTTGGGGCGGCAGGAAAGCGTGATCGATGCTTTGGCCCAACGTCATGACGAAGGCGTCGTCGCTATAAAAATCGTCGACATTAGATTCTATGACTCTTGTGGCACTCCAGAAGGTCGCCATGTAGCCCAACTGTTGGAAGGGGCCGCCTTGGAGGCCGATGCCCGCTGGGAGAGCGGAAAAGCCGTAGGCATCGGTACCGTTGCCATTATCGTTCCAGCCACTAGTGGATTTAAGATACTTTCCGGCGTCGATGTAATAGAAGTTTCTCTCATCCCAGGTTGCACCGGTACCCCTTGACAAAATCCTAAAATCCTCTTCAGTTGGCAAGTGCCAGCCTTCGGGACAAACACCACGAACAGGGTATGTAGGTAAGCAGAATTTTCCGTTACCACAGCCTTTCCCGTTGGTACTCCAAGTTCCAGCACTGTCCATAGCCGCAGACCACAAGTAAAGACGACCGTATTTTGAACAGTTGGTGGGGTCATCGTCGTAGCAGAAACTAGAAGAATCGAAAGTACTTGTTTTTCCCTTATAAGCATAATTCAGATTCTCTGCCATCCAGGTCTGGGTGCCGATGGTGACGGTTTTGTAAACTTGATTATCACGGGAATCTTTTAGAGTTCCTTCGCCTCCGCTCAGGATGACGCTGGAAGAAGATATAGAAACACTGCTACTGGAGATTGCTTCATTCTTACTGCTAGAAGATGACTGTACCGAAGTGCTGGATGTGTTACTGCTGCTAGATTTTGAATCAGAGCTGAGAATAACGCTGGAAGAAGATGTGACCTTGCTAGATGACGACACAGGGTTATAATCTTCCCAGTCGTTTTCCTGTTTTGGGGAACTGCTGGATTTCACCTCTTCCTTTTCGATGATGGTGTAAATGTCAAAACGGTACCATTTACTTTCACTACAAATTAACGTCATGTGTTCTTCCACCACAAATGCCTGTTCATTATTACGCTTTTCGGTGCAGTTTGGCAGTTCATCGGAGTTTGCCGCCACCGTGCCCAAATACCGCCAGGCACTTTCGATGCACAAATATACCGAATTTTCTTTGCTCACGTATGTGGAATCCCCTTCCCTTTTGGCAGTACAATTGTCCAGAGCATCCTTGGTGGAAACCGTATCCATATACGAAACAATTTTTCCCCAAACACCATCATCACATTTATAAAGAGCGTGTTCCTCTGTAATATAAGCGGTATTCCCTTCACGCTTTTCCACGCAAGCCAGCAGAGCGTCAGATGTAGCCAAAGTGTCTGTCAGGGTGTAATATTTTATCCACTCCCCATCATCGCACCTATAAACCGCACTTTCCTTTTCCACCTTCACGGTATCGCCGTCGATTTTTGCAGTGCAGTTGGAAAGGTCGTCCAAGGTGCTTACGGTAGGCAGGGGTGCCGACATAAAAATCCATCTTCCCTCTTCGCACTTGTACGTAGAACTGTCCTCGGTCACAAGGGCGGTGGTGCCTTCCCTATTTTCCGTGCAGTTGGGCAGATTCTCCATGGTCTCGACCCTCATGTCTGCTGCATCTACGCCTGTTCCGCTGGAATCGCCACCGCAGCCAACAAGACCTAGTACAGCCAGTGTACCCGCCAAAAAACACGTCAAATTTCTTCATTATTTACCCCTTGAAAACTTGAATTTCGACACCTCATCGTAAAGATGGGACTTTTCAACTCTTATACCAAGCCTTTCCTGAAGCATCTCCCTCACAAAATCATTTGAAACAAAGGCTTCCACACTGGGATTTGGGCAAACCTTCAGGGTTTTCACCAATTTGCCTTTTAAAGGAATATTCAGACGACCGCCTTCAATGGGCAATTTTTCGCCATACATAAAGATGCGGAGTTCGTATTCGTATTTGAAGGCACGCCTTTTGAGGCATGCAAGTTCAATGAAACTTTCTTCATCGATTGTTTTGTAAACCTTCTGAATTTTACTATTGTTTTTTATTTCTTCACTCGTGTAATCGTATTTACAAGGGCTTACATAGACCTTCGCATTGTTTTTTTGGGCGAAATCGCTCAACGACTTAATCAACACGTCGAAGTCAAAAGTCAACTGAACAAGGTCGTGGCGGTTTTCCATGTCAAACTGGCGCCAAAAAGCGGATTCGTTTTCTCCATGTTCTGTTGTCACGCAAAATGCGGCCACTTGGTTTTTCTTGAATCCAGACTGTTCGTAATCCCCGCAAACAAATCTTTTTTCAAAGGGGTCCTCCCAGGTGGCTGGATCCGCAAAAGAAATTTTCTTGGATTCAATCAGATTTTTGGCCCACTTGTAGCGCATATAACGATACACGGTTAAGGATGTTGAACGTTTAAAACAATCAAGTTTAAAATCGCCCAGAATCTTTACATAATCGGAATTATACTTTTCAGCCAATTCCCTTGAGCTAACGGATTCGTTTTCGTTTTTCGACATTGTGCAATCTATTTATTTAAGTATTTAAGCCCTCCAAATGTAAACAAAAAAAAAACAATGTCAAGTGTTTTGTGAAATTTCGGCCATTTTTAAAGAAAATTTTACAATTCGATTCGTAAAATCAGCAAAAAAGAAACCATTTTATCCAGTAATGGCCAAAATGGAGAACATTGCGCTTTTGGAAATATTTTCACATTTATTAGATTGCGCTTTTAGCAATATTTTGACACACAACACCTTGCGTTTTTAACAATATTTATTTATATTCTCATCAGCGGAGGCATACAAATGATTAAATTTAAACGCAAAATCTACCAGAAGCTGTTGCAATGGAAAGCCGAATCCCAGGGCAGCGAAGCCCTCCTCATCGAAGGGGCCCGACGAATTGGCAAGAGCACCATCGTAGAAACATTCGCCCAGCACGAATACAAGTCGTATATCCTTATCGACTTCAACGACTGCGAGGCTTCCGTCAAGAAAGTGTTCGAAAAGATGAGCGACCTCAACAGTTTCTTTACCACGCTCTCTTACACCTACGGTATCACGCTCCATCCCCGTGACTCCGTAATCATTTTCGACGAGGTTCAAAAATTCCCAAAGGCCCGACAAAGCATCAAGAAACTTGTCAAGGACGGGCGCTTCGACTACATCGAGACAGGTTCACTCATTTCCATCAACGAAAACGTCAAGGACATCACCATTCCATCGGAAGAAACATCTATCCAAATGTATCCGATGGATTTCGAGGAGTTCTGTGAGGCACTCGGAAAGCCCTCCATCTGCGACTACATCCGGGAATGTTTCGGCAAAGGAGAAGCCCTTGAGCGCAGTCTGCACAACGACGCCATGCAACTATTCAAGCAATACATGCTTATCGGTGGGATGCCCCAGTCCATCGTCGAATTTCTGGAACACACGTTCAGCTTTGAATACAGCGACAAGCGCAAACGCAGCATTATCGCCCTCTACAAGAAGGATATCCAAAAAATCAAGGGTGCATACAAGTCAAAGGTCCTTTCCACATTCCTGCAAATTCCCGCATTCCTCTCCAAGCACGAGAAACGCGTAAGTCTCTCCAGAATTGAATCCGGCATCAACACAGAAAACACCTACGAGAATACCTTCATGTGGCTTTCGAACTCCATGATTACCAACAATTGCCTCAAATGTTCCGACCCCAATGTGGGCTTGGGGCTGAACGGCGACGATTCTGCCATCAAATGCTACATGGGCGACACGGGGATTCTGTTCTCGCATGCCTTCAGTGAAAATGCGATTGCAAGAGATTCGCTGTACAAGCAAATCATGAACGACAAGCTTTCAATAAACAAGGGTATGCTCTATGAAAACGCCATTGCGCAAATGCTTACCGCAAACGGGCACCGGCTTTACTTTTACACCCGATACAACAAAGAACTGCACCGAAACGATATGGAAATTGACTTTTTGCTGAGCGATTCCGCAAGCGGAAAAGTCATCCCCATCGAGGTAAAATCGTCAAAGAATTATACCACATCGTCTTTAACCGATTTCAAAAAAATCTACAAGAAGCGTATCGGAAAATCGTATATCATCCATCCCAAGAACTACTCCATAAAAGAAAACGGAACTATCTGCATTCCGCCCTACATGACCATTTGTCTGTAATTTCCAATATTGATTGAAGTCGGGAAATATACAGGCAATCTGTATATTATGACCACTATTTACTGGCGCTAGGCATCTCGTTGCTAGAATTGCGTTAGGATAGTGACCCCTTGGGGCCGAGACCATGGTCTCGGATTTAGGTGGCGGGCAACGAGCGAAGCGAAGGTGGCCGCCCCTAAAATATAGCCCGACCCGGCGAGGGCAACCGAGCTGGGGAACGCCCAAATAGGGTATGGTCGTTGCCAACGCTACGGGTTGCTCCTCCATTTACGGCGGTAACCAGCCGACTACTCCGTGGGCAAAGAACAAGGAAGGCCGCAGTCCGGCTTGGGCGAACTCCCTCTTCGAAGACAACGCCGAATTCGGTCTCGGTATGCGCCTCGCTATCACGAAGCATGCCAAGCAGGCTCTCAGCCTCCTCGAAGCCGTGAACGTTCCTGCCGAACTCAAGGAAAAGCTCACGACCCAGGACCAGTCCGACGAAGCCGGCCTAAATGACCGCACAAGTCAAATGCAAAAAAAAACTCCGATAGACTTGTGCTCTCGCTTACGACGACAACTTGATAGTTGTCGCCTCCGGCTCACAAAGGCCCAGCGTGAAAACGTGAACATCTGCGTCCTCGATACCGAAGTGTACTCCAACACCGGTGGACAGGCTTCCAAGGCCACGAACCGTGGCGCAGTCGCTCTCTTCGCTGCCGCCGGTAAGCGCGCCGGCAAGAAGGACCTCGGCCTCATCGCCATGAGTTACAAGAACGTCTGTGAGCCAAAAGCGACTTGTCTTAACAAGTCGTGTTGGCGAGAGTGAGCGCCTATCGGAGTGTCTCGCCAAAGTCTAGCGCGAACGGTCGTCATCGTTGGGCCGTATCGCCCTCGGCGCAAACGACGCTCAGGCCCTGAAGGTTCTCCAGGAAGCGGAAGCACTTTACACGACCGCACAAGTCAAATGCAAAAGAGAATGTCCGACTGACTTGTGCTCTCGCCTACGACGACAACTTGACAGTTGTCGCCTCCAGCTCACGGTGGTCCGTCCCTGATCATCTGCTACTGCCCCTGCATCAACCACGGTTTCGATCTGAACAGCCAGCTTCAGCACCAGAAGATGGCCGTGGATTCCGGTTACTGGACTCTGTTGCGCTACAATCCGGCTCTCGCCGCCGAAGGAAAGGCGCCGCTTGTTCTCGACTCCAAGAAGCCGACGATTCCGGTTGCAGAATACATCTACACCGAAAACCGCTACAAGCAGCTCACCCGTAACAATCCGGAAGTGGCCAAGAAGCTCGCCGACGACCTCCAGAAGGAAGTCGACGCACGTTATGCATTCTACGATGCGATGAGCAAAGATACCGAAGGTCTGATTAGTCTGTAAACGAGTAGGCAGTAGACAGTAGGAAGTAGACAGGATACGTCATTGCGAGGAGCCGCAAGGCGACGAAGCAATCTAGTCCTGCACTACCCTACCGGATACGAAAAATCAAAGACGAGAGTCAAGAGAAATCCTGGCTCTCGTCTTTTTTATAAAGAAAGGGGGAAGTCTCCCCCACGCTCCAGCCCCGCCCCACCCATTGTCAAGCCCGCCTTGAGCGGGCTTCTCCTATTCGCGGGTCTTCCGCTTCCCCTTCTAACGGGTGCTCAAACGCCGCACCCGCAACGCCCGGACTTACCCAACATACTGCATAAACCGCTCAAATATTTGTTGGAGCGCTTTTGCATTTATGCAAAAGCGCTTCTACTTTTGTAGAGGCAGTTCTGTCCGCAAACAAAGTAGCTTCAACTTTTATAGATGCAGTTTTGTTTATGTGCGAAAGCACTTGAACATTTGTAGAAGCACTTTTGCTCGTGAGCAAAGGTGCTCAAACTTTTGCGGGAGCGCCTTTGTCACTTGTGTATAAACGCTTGGACATTTGTAGGAGCCGTTTTGTCCGTGAGCAAAAGCCCTTGAACTTTTATACAAGCGGCTTTGACCGTTTGCAAAGGTGCTTCTACTTTTGTAGAAGCTCTTTTGTCCGTGAACAATCGTGCTTGAACTTTTGTAGAAGCGGTTTTGTTCAGGAACAAAGCCGCGAAAACATTTGTAGGAGCACTTTCGCGCCTTTTGTAAAGCGGCTTTAACAAACAAAGTATGCTTTTACAAAAACAAGACAAAAGTGTGCAAGGTGAGTGAAGCAAAAATATACTCGTATATTTTTATTTCCGAGCCGTAGCCACGGACGCCAAAGGCGTCAAATGTGCTACGAACTTGTACAAAACTGACGCAACTGGCGTTGCAACCAGCACATCTAACTTTGTGAAAGGCGCATGGAAACCTTTCGCTAAACTGAAACCGGCAACCTTCAAAACGAGGATAGCATCATGATGAAAATCAACAGCATCTGCTACAACAGACTCCGCAACGACGAATTCCTTGGCCTCCACAAGAACATCGTCGAACTGACAGAAAGCATCAAGGGCGAAGAAATTCGCCCGTCCATCGAAGCCTACCGCAAGGCCGTCACCGAATACGCGAACCTCATTGAAGTAAGTGTGGACGAATCCGCCGCAAGCATCGTGAGCCGCCTTGACAAGGAACGCAACGCCGCATACGCCGCCTGCCGCAACTTTGCCAAGAGCCTCAGGTCCCTTGCAGACAAGGATGTCGTCGCCACCGGAGAAAGGCTCCGCAAGATCTTTACCGAAAATGCGGACCCCTTCTACCTCAATCAGGACCAGTCCACGGGTGTCTTCACGAACATTGTCAACAGCCTCAAGGCCATTGACGATGCGAAGCTGGACGCCTGCGGATTCAAGCCGTGGCTCGAAAACCTTGAAAAGAAAAACAACGATTACCTGGCCGCCGTGCAGACCCGCAACAGGGAACTCGCCGCCAGGGAAAACGGACTCACCAAGGTCTACCGTGAACGGTGCCTGGATGCATTCGGTATCGTGACGACGCTTGCCATCGGTAAGGCGACCCTAGAAAGCGATGAAGGCTGCACACAGTTTATCAAGGCCGTGAACAGCCACATCGAACTGAAGAAGGCCCACCTGAAACTTCGCAAGGGAAGGGGCAAGATTACCGTGACTCCGGAAACACCCGAAACGGCGGTAATCGAAATTCCCACCGAAACCAAGGACGAGGAAAATGCCGCATAGCAATCAAATACAAGACATGAACAACGAATCTCCTGCCTGATCGGATATCAGACAGGACTTTTTTTGCTTAAAATTAGGGCGTTTTGTCGAAAACGGTTAAATTTTGAAAAAAAAAGACAACCAACTCTATAAATTGCAACATTTTCATAAATTTTTTAGTAAGGATTTTTCCGTTGTTCATAAAATTGATTATATTACTATTTGTAAAATAGTGTAAAAATATCACTTCAAAGGAGTCCCTATGTCTCAAGACCCCAACCTTTGGTTTGTTCGCGGCACGATTCACAATGCAGACGGAACCGTGTTCCACAATCAAGGTCGCATTTTGGCATACCATATGTTTCCCCAAGGTGGTTGGCAATGGATTGCTGAATCGGACATAGACTCCAATACGGGGGCATTTGAACTTGTCTTTCATAAGGACCGTTTTCAAGAGGTTGGCTCCCCTGAAGCTGATTACCCTACCTTGCAAATCCGTGTGACTGATTACGAATACAATCCCTTGTGGATGTCATGCATATATACTACACCCCCGCATGAATTATACATGGGCGATATCGTTGTCAATGGCGACATAAACGAGAACTGGACCGTTTGCGGAAATGTTTATTATTCGTCCAAAGTGCCGTTTACAAACGGCTATGTCAAGGTTTTCGATGTCCGCAATGGTGCTCCGCGGGATTTAGGCTTTTGCCAACTCAATGCTGTTGGTTTTTATTCCGTAAGCTACACTAAGGCCCAATTTCAACAGGGCGATACTTCTATAACCAGTCCAAACCTTCTTGTCCGAGTTTATTCCGCTGACGGCGTGAATGTTGCGAACCAGGCCGGTCCGGCAATCGCTTCTGCCCGTGAATTCATCAACATAAAGGTCGAATCGGGCGATATCGTAATTCCGGATGGTTCTTGCAGAATTTATGGTTCTGTAGTAAACAAACTGGGCCGCCCCGTTTCAGGCGTGAAAATTACGGCATATTGTCTGCATTACGACATCACGGACATCAACAATCATTCGACCGGAACTTTCGTTCATCAAGAATTAGGAAATTTTCAACAAACTGACGAAAACGGTGAATATTCGATTTCCTATAATCCCGAAATATTGCCACAGGGGCTCCTGTTGGATGCAGAAGATGCTTTTGGCAAGGATAAGGCGTCTTTATACGCAAAACTAGAAGTATACGAAACAGGAGCGCCAACACCCAAGGCTACAATTTTCAAACCGCTTGTTTTTAACGGGAAACGGGAACAAAGGATTGATTTTGAACTCGATACATCGTCAACCAAAGACAGACAGTCTCTATTTGAAGAATTGGATAGTTTACTTGCGATATATCGTGAAACGGTAACCAGTGGTTCAACCTATTTAACGGATAGACGTAACAAGATTGACGACTTCTTGAAGAATGTAGATGAATTCCCGCTAGTGGTAGGGCGCGAACATCGCACCGACAAAGAAGTCAGGGCATATTTCCTTGCGTATAGCCTTTACTATGGCTTGCTTGGCAGGCTGGAAAAAACAGAAAATGAGTATTCTCCTGAAAAGTATGCACAAGGTATTTTCGCACTCACATATCAGGAACTTGTCGAAAATCTTGACGATCTTGTGAATATCGCAGAGCCCGCTTTGCAAACTGCATTATTTGATGCATCTACAAGCAATTATATTTCTGCATCTGATGTAAAAACTGAAGATATGCGGAATCTTTGGGAAACAGCGACAATGTCTTCTGCTGTTGTTAACGAGATGGAAGATCAATTCTCGCCATACCATATATTTTATTTATTCCTAAAAGAAGACTTGGTTCAAGAGAATGTTTACGTAGATGGAGTTTTAACATCTGCTCGCATTAATTTGCCTTCATTAACAGGAAATGATAAACAAAAAATTGACTCCTTGATGAACGCTTTCTACAATGCAGGTTGCGACTATGGTGAGATGATCTCTAATCTAAAGAAACAAAATTCTACTTCATTGACAGATGACGATATAACGAGATTGCAACTTTTAATAGACCTGTGCAATTTTGGCGACTGGTATAGCGATTTCGTAGTGGCGGCATATAAATATGCAATCGACCCTAGGCATCACTTTACCGAATTGAAGGATTTTCTTTCCCTAGAAGAGGCTGCTGATTGGGATGATATTGTCGATGAAGTTTCAACTCGATATAAAAAATATTATCCGAAAGATTCCCTTGGGTTACCCCATGAATTCCCAGGCAACACAGAAGAAGAACAAAAAATTCTCTATACAAAGAAACTAAAGGACTTGATTGCCTCGTGGTTCCCGCAATATAAACTTTATACAAAACTTTCTTCTGCACTTTCCGGCGAAGCCTGGGCCAATTTATTCCGTATACTGAAATCAAAGCAATGGGAAGGTTTTAGCCTTATTGAACAAGATTCTAAAAAATACGAAGACGAACATATCTATGCGGAAAAGATAACCGACGAAACGACTTTAAACAAACTTCATATTTTGCAACGCATTTTCCGTTTAACGGACGATGTTGATGCGGTCGCCTATCTCATTAACAATGGTTTTGAATCAGCTACATCTATAGCTCAACTTGACGAGGACTATTTTGTCGCAGAGCACGCCCTTGGAATTGGCACAAAAGAACAGGCGACGCAAATTCACAGAGTCGCCAAAAGCTTTATGGCCGAGGCTGCGTTTACAATTGGTCAGTTCCACAGAAACCTGAACGAAAACGGCAAGATGTTGCCACCCACTTCGCGCGGCGTGACTCCGAACCTGACGGTTATGGCTGCGGGTGGTTTGACGCGAGGCGAAGCAACTCGCTCAAATGTAGCCCTACCAAGAATCCCTGCCGCAATTTCTCCTACATGGAAGAACCTTTTTGGAAACATCAATAGGAACGGAGCCACCGAGGGCCAGTCCGTATTGAGTGCGTCTGCCTACTTTGTAGATTTGCTGAATTTCTTCAAGGCGAACGAAGAACCCTACAAAAGATTCCATGAACGCCGTTCGGATCTTCTAAACCTGGAATTGACCAAAGCCAACGCCGAAGTTGCTATGCCAACAATCGACTTGGTAAACGAATTGCTTGAATGTCTTGCAGGCCATGACGACCAAACAAAGGCTGATATTGTTGCTAACCAGACTCCGTCCAGCGCAACGGTTGCCAGTTTACGCGCAGAACCTTTAAAATGGGAAAAGGACGGTGAAGGCGAAACCCGACAGACTGTTGCCAATCAGAAACTGATGACTCATGCCTATCCGGCAATGCTCCCCCTGAACACTTACAGGACAAAAGCGACTAAGTTGCTGGCGAATATTCCACTTACATTCTATAGTATGTCGGAAAGCCTTGGTCGCGAGGCGACGGAGAAAAATAGTCTCTTTGCTGACGAACTTTTGCACAAAATATTGTTCAAGGAAAATTTCAGCGAGCCATGGACTTCTTGGGGCTTAACGCAAAAGAATAACAATGTCTATTTCCCGGATAAGTCGGAATACAAGATGGATAATCCGAGTCGTCCGACACCGTATCTGAAAAATATGGATTGGGATGACATCCTTAGACATGTTTCAATTCTTTTAGACCGTGCCGGAATCACGTTCAAGGAATTGCAGGAACTCCTCGCCCTCCCGCCTTTAGCCAGATACCATGTCAATTACCATTGCCCCGATGCTTTACAATATCAATTGGCGGACATCAACGGCTATGTTCTTTTTGAGGAAACCATTGAAGGAAACAACAGGAATGGCGACGAGTCTGTAGGCGGTGATCGCCTAAGGAATTTCTTCATTGAATTGGCTGCTTTCATTCGCTTCCGTCGTTTACTTGGCTGGAACTTTGCGGATATTGCCTTGCGTTATGATGAATTGAATCGCAAGGAGTCCGATGAAGGAACTCCCGAAAATGCGTCTTTCCCGTATGCGGAAGACCCTCTGTGTAATTGGGACCGCGTCCAGGAAATGGTGGTGCGTTTTGGCATAACCCCGCTCAATTCCCTTGCCTGGTATGGATTTGCGTTAACTGAAGATGAGCTGGAGACCGTATTTGATGTTCCTGTCCTTTTCAAACGTTATCGCGAACCGAAAGATTTGGAAGATGCTGCAAAAATTGAAAAATACGACGACGAATACATTGAAAACGATATTGCAAAGGCTGCTGCAAGTTGTTTATCCCTGAAAAAAGAAGATGTCCTTTATTTCTTGGAGCAAAGTGGAATATTCACTGGAGCATCGACGAACGAAGCGCATGAGCAACACGAAAAATTTCTGAACGGATTGAACTATGTTTACCGCTATGGTACATTTGCTCAAAAACATAACCTGACAGCCGATGAACTTTATCTATTGCAGGATGCGGGACTCGGTTCTCTAGATGATGTTAGGGACTTCTCTATGGCGATTCGTAAATGCCAGGGAACATCCCTGCCAATATCCGTGATTGAAGACCTAATTCGTAAGCCGGATGATTCCGTCACGAAAAAGGCCGAAGCGTTTATGGGTGTCTCTCAAAAGGATGGCTCCGATGAAATCGTACTAGGCTCTTTATACACATCTATTGCGGAGTCGTGGAACGCTGTAAAAATTGATGAAAAGGATGAACTAAACGATTATCCTGACGGAACAGTGCCCTCACAGGAACAAACAAGGAATGAAGAGCTTCAAGAGGGCGAAGAGCAGGAAGAAGAATCTGAAATCGATCACTATGCAAATTACGTTATTGCATACAAGGATGCCTGTAGCAAAATACTATTGTCATTGGGATATGAGGATGTTCCTTATATTGATTTGATTTCACAAGCGCTTTTACCAATTGATGAAGATGATTTGACGGTTCGAACGAACCTAGAAAGTTGGTTGAATGACGTTTTACAAGAGGATTCTGAACAAATTGAGGATGTCCTTGATGAGCAAAAAACGCCAATTCAGCGACTATATAAATTCTACGGATATTTAAAGCCAGTTTGGATAGAAAAACAAGTTTATACAATGCTGTCGCAGGAATTTGGGATAGCGGCTGATGAAAAGGCGCAAGACGCATTCAAGGCTTTGTTGGTCAAAGTTTTTACAGCAGCTATCGATGTGTGGACCAGCCGTGTGAAAAATACTCTTTGGCCTAGTGCTCAACCTTTAGCGACAACAAGCGAAATTGACTATATTGCATATTATGCCCTATACAAAGCAAACATTCTTTATCAATATGTTTCTGGTTATGTTCTAAATTCCTCTGATGTAGAAACAGGCCTTGTTTTAGGCTTTGGGTGGAATAGTTGGAATGAATTGTATAGTTACCAAATTATTGATAAAGATGAAAGATTGTATCTTTTGTCAAATATCACGCCTTATTCAGTATTTGAATCCTTAATCGAAGCGTATTCTGTTTCGGATGCTTTTGGCAATAAAGAATACTCGTATGCAGCCGTTCCGCCTGTAGATAAGGATTCGTTGAACACACCGATAACGAATTTTCTGCAACTCAAACGTTTACTTCTTATTCCGCAGTCGGTTTTCGCCGAATGCTACAAATATGTGTTCAATATTGAACTAGACGAAGATATAAATACTTGGGAACAAATTGAAATAAGCAACTGGTCTGAAACCGGAATGTGGTTTAGGTTCTTCAAGGTTTATCAGCTTTATTTAAAAACATTCACGACCCCAGAAACATTGGAAAATCTGTTCATCGAGTTGAGAGAATCTGATTTGGCAGAACAAACTGGCAGCAATGAAGAACAGACCAGAGAACTCGACGACGAAATCGGTAACTTTGAAAAACTTAAAAAAGCCGTTCAGGAACTAAACGACAACTTGAACGCCAATTACAGTGAATCTGAATGGTATAAGTTTATACAGGGCGTAAGTGACGAAATCCGTAAAGAACGAAGGGATGCATTGGCGGGATTTGTTTGCTGGGAATCTCAGACTACCCCCAAAAAATATCCGCAATCGTTCTTGAATACGAATGACCTTTACGCATATTACTTGATCGATGTCCTCATGGAACCTGATATGTCCATGTCGCGCATTGTTCAGGCAAATGCGTGTTTGCAGTTGTTTGTTCAACGTTGTCAGCTTGGCTTGGAAGGTCAAACTATTGATGGTGCAAACCTGTTTAGCGATTCGGCTCTTTCCCAGTGGGAATGGATGAAGAATTATCAAGTTTGGGTGGCAAACCGCAAAGTATTCCTCTATCCTGAGAACTGGCTTGATGTTAGTCTGCGTGACGACAAGAGTTCGTTCTTCACCGAACTGGAAGAACGCCTGCAAGAAGTGGGTGGCGACAGTGACGACATGGAACGCATCTATGCAGAATACTTGGAGAAAATGCGTGAAACAGCTAACCTTGAAATTGTGGGCTGTTGCAAGGAAGATGGCGACCCGAACGGGGAAACCGTCTATACGCTGCATATTATCGGCAGAACTCGTGGCGAGCCACATCGTTACTATTACCGTAAGTACTTCGCGAAAAAGAATACTAGAGGGACGTGGTCTCCATGGGAATTAATTGAGGCAGACATCACAGGTGATGTGGTATTCCCCCAGTTGATGAATGGTCGCCTTTATCTGGCGTGGCCTCAGTTTATGCAGGGACAAAGGCAATTGAATTCGGGTGTAACGGATGGGGTAAGCGTTCCTCAACTTGAATTTTATGTAGAAATCAAGATTGCTTGGACTTGTTTTAATGGAAATAAATGGCTTGGTGTTAAAACGACGAAAAGTGTATTATACGACACATCTATAGATCCATTAAATTTTCAACTGCCTCCTAATGAGTCTATTGGCGATAGATACCATTTCAAATTGGATCAAGATAATGGGAATATTCGTATACGTGTATTTAGAACATTGCTGGATCAATTTAATGCGTCCGATTATGAAATTCTTCTTCAGCAATGCGATATCGAATATGCCAGAACCCAAAACGAGTTCTATAACCATCTCAAAAACATATATCAAGCGATGCGAAACAATGGTGAAACAACAAGAAACGTTATAAAATTTGTTACTGTCACCAATGATACACAAATTCAGCAATGTATTGAAGTACGTGATTTTGGAGAATTGGGTTCTCAACGAATTAGCGCGCTAGGAATTTTTCTTCTTTCGAGTGATGGAAAAGACGAATCCAGAACGGATATAAAAGCCTTATCACTTGATAGTATGGGGCATTATGGTGATTCTCGTGGAACTGGTGTATATTTGTTTTCTCCAGCGAGTTGCTTTCTTAAACACAATTATTGGTTCTCCAATGGAAAACAGCCTCTTGTATACAAGCAAAAGGAAATCTTATCTGCTCAAAAAGATTTTCGAATTCTGCCTGTAAATATGGATTTCTATGATCCTGAAGATGAAACCGGCCATGTTAGCGACTTGCCATTCTTCTATATGGATTCAACAAATACTTACTTCGTTTGCCCGAAGGCGAATAAGGGCAACAAGCGTGTTTATGAATTCATTTTGATGTCCCACCCCATCATGGATGAATTCTTCAACCAGTATAGGAATGGCGGAAAGAAGGAACTGCACACTAGGGGAATACAGGCTTTGGAAAAAGTCCAAAGCTACTATACCATGTATTCCGGCTACAATTACTATTTCGGTTCCGCAATCGGCTACCACATCGCTGGTGACTGGGCTGCATGGGATATGGGACAATCCTTCTTCGAAAGTAATTATTGCCCGACATATCATGTGACAAAGCCTTATCCTGCGCCCTATGTAGATTTCTCGTGGAATTCTCCCAACGGCATTTATAACTGGGAATTGTTTTTCTATGTTCCCGTGCGGATTGCCGACAAATTGATTGCGGAGGAAAAATACGAGGCAGCTCTTGAATGGCTGCAGTTGGTATTCGACCCGCAAGGCAAAAAAGAAGGACCAGAAAAAATCGCCCGCTGGGCAGATGACTTGCCCTCTGGAGCTCAGTATTGGCGTTTCCTACCGTTCTATGCAAACCCTGATGCCGACAAGACTATTCTAGAATCGCTTGCCGTCCTAGAAGAATCCGATAATTCGCAGAAGAAAAAAGACTTGCAGTGTTTGATTGAACAGTGGAAGTTCGACCCCTTCGAACCGCACTTGATTGCAAAACAGCGCCTGGTGGCTTACCAGAAATTCGTGGTCATGAAATACTTGAACACACTTATTGCCCGTGGTGACGAACTATTCACTCAAGATACTACAGAATCTGTAAACTTGGCAATTCAGTTCTACATCATGGCGGCGGATATTCTTGGCCCGAAGAGTGCAGAAGCCCCAGATCCGTTGACTGGTGAAATAAGGACTGCCGACGAGTTGATTGCCGAAGCTGGAGAAGACGGGAATCTTGATTGGGCAAACTCACTCCTTGAATATGAAGATTCTATGTTGATTGGGCGTATTCGCGACAGGGACACCTATCAAAACAAGTATCCTTATAGGACATCCTTGATTGCAAATATTTCGAAGCAGACATTCTATTTCAATGTTCCACGTAACGAGAACCTGATGGCGTTCTGGGAAACGGTGGCAGACAGACTCTACAAGATTCGAAATAGCCTGAACATCGAGGGTGTCAAGAGGACGCTAGCGTTGTTTGCTCCGCCAATAGACCCGGGAATGCTTGTAAAGGCTAGGGCAGCAGGGCTTTCCATCAGTGACATTCTTGCTGATGCCGGAGCCGCATTGCCGCATTACCGCTTCAAGGTCATTGTTGCGAAGGCGTTAGAAATCGCTCGCGACTTGCGCAACATGCAAGAAACGTTGCTGCAGGCATTGAAGGACAAGGATTCCGAGGCATTGGCGCAGTTGCGCATGCAACACCGCATTGCGGCCAAGAAACTCTCGCAAAGCATTTTCGAAATTCAGATGAAGGAACTCGAAACAGAGGCTTCTTCGCTGGAAGTTGAAAAGGAAAAGAAAACCAAAAAACAGGAACATCATAAGTCTAACATTGAAAAACTTAAGACCGACTTTGAGAACGGCTACGCCAAGACCATGCAGAAGGTCGCCGACCTTCGTGAAAAAGTGGAATCTGCGAAGCGCATTGCGTCTGCAATGTACAGCATTCCAGATTTGGATGCGGGCGGCATTGTGAATGCGTTTGGTGGTATCGACTTCCACATGGCCGCATACGGAGGTCGTAAACTTGGCGAAGCGGCTATTACCATGGCCGAAAGCTATCTGTCGAAAGCGATGGAGCGTGAAGCAGCTGCTTTACAACAGAAAGCCAAGGGCGAAGAAAAGAAGGCAACGGAAGAGGAAACTTTCGAAGAATCAGTTGCAACAAACGAAATAGACCAAACGGAAAAGGCGATTATTGTCAATACGATTCGACAAGAACAGAACGAGAAGGAACAAGAGCTTTTCGAAAAGGAACTGGAGCGAGACGAAGAAGAATACGAATTTCTCTGCGACAAGTTCACGAACAAGGACCTGCATGAATGGCTTGTAAAGCAGATGACAAAACTCTCCAAGACCATGTGCAAGCTGACTACGAAAGTTGCCAGGATGGCCGAAAAATGTTATCACTTCGAGATTGGCGACACCGATATGGGCAATGCGAAGTCGTTTATTAGCAATAGCTATTGGGACGGTGCATATAGTGGTTTGCTCTCTGCCGATAGGCTGATTGCAGACTTGCATGCCATGGAAGTTGCTTATCTTGAGAATGATAAACGGGAACAAGAGATTACTTGGCCCATCAGTCTACGAAAAATAAAAAAAATTGCTGATGATGCAGATGGCACATTAATTCTGAGTACTCTGAGTAATTGTTCTTTCGATATCAATTCTAGTGATATTTGTTCTAAACTAGGTATTTCGTTCTGCCGTATCCACGATGTTCGTTTGCGTGTTGTTGCCCCTGATTTTCATGGTCTTGCTTTGAACGCGAAACTGACTCTTGAAAGTAACACGTTGAAATATAACGGCAATGAAATCCAAAACAGAATTGGGATTTGTACATTCGCTACGGGAATGGCGAATTCCGATTGTGGAAAGTTTGATTTCAATTTCAAAACAGAAAAATATACATCGTTTGAAGGTGCAGGATTAGATTCATCATGGAATTTGACTATAGGTGAATCTGACAATCTGAATTCAATTGACGATGTTATTCTTTACATAAGTTTCACCGCAAAAAATTCCTAAGGAGTTGTTATGAGAAGAAATATCTTTTCAACCATTTTCGGTATATCTTCATTTTTAATCGTGGCTTGTTCCTCTGATTCTAGTACTGGAGCAAATCCAACCAAACCAACAACATCAACATGTGCTTTAGCGAACAAATATTTACCAAGTTCAACAATTAATTATATCAACGATGGAAATGGAGGCTGCGTTGTTGTTGGGCAAAGTTTTTCAAACGAGGAATATAGCGCCTATGATGAAGCCTTGGGTTCATTCGGTTTTGTAAAGTCAAATACACTTTCAGGATCTTCAACTTACATCAAAACACTTGAAGATTCTAGCACTTTGACAGTGGAATTGGTTTATGTGTCCGAAACGCAAATTCTTTCAGCAACAGTGACAAAACAAGAAAAAAATTATCTTTATGGTGACATAGAAGAATTTGGCGAAATAATGGTCAAACCATTATTTCTTTCTCTTGGAGTGACGATTGAGTGGAATTATACTGCGTCTAACTCCCTGAGTTTTTTGTACTCAACTCAATTTATCACAAATGAAAGTTCGTACGATTTTAGGAAAAATCTATCACAGCAATTATCTTTGCAAAATTGGCAAAATGTTACAAATGATGTTTCACTTGGCGTTCAAGGGGTTATGGAGTATAAAAGTAATGTATATAAACTTTGGGTAAAAAAGGGTGATTGCAGTGTGCTTGAAAAAAAATGTTTAGACAATTTGTTTGAAATTGAAATAAAGAAACTGCAATAGTTGCTTGCGATAAACTTTTAGGAGAATCAACAATGCTCAAACGCGTCCTCTTCTGGCCCGATGTTTACAAGGAACAGGGACACTGGTTGCCCACGTTGAAATGGGCTGATGCTTTGCACAGTGCGGGGCATACCGTAAGATACATGGGAATACTTGATTGTAAAGGTATCATAAACTCCTATAAGGAAGATAATGCTTCTTCTGCAAAATATGAATTTCTCCCGATATTCCAGAATATGTATCCTAAGGGCTACACCACGGAAAGTTCCAGCGACCCTAACGAGCGTTGGAAAACATGGCATATCTGGGCCATTCTTTATAGCCAGTATTTTGAACTGAGTGACGAAAATGGCGATGTAGTTGATTCAAATATTGAATTTAACCTTCCAAGCGGTGCTAGGATGCCTAGCAGGGATTTGATAGAAGATGCCAAGTCTATTTGGATGGCATGGACCCAATCGAACCCAAATATCGTCGTATCGGGTTATTTCACTTCGTTAGAGACTCTACTCCTTTACTGGATTTATGGCCTTGAGAGAAAGAACGAAGAGGAAGAATGGACTCCACGAGCAGACCTAAACTTTGTCATTTCGACCACCTATCTGAGGCACCCGCAAGATGACCCGGCCATCCGTGCCAGGGTAAACTTGCAATCGTTCTCAAGACATGAACTGCACAAGATTATAAATATGGCCACAGAAGGCATAATCTCGACCGATGCGCCGAAAATGACCTTGCAGCAGTTTACCCAACCGTTGGAAACGTTCGATGAATTGATTCCTTGTCCGAGAGAATATGAATATGACCATTACAAACATGGTTTTCTTGTTCATTACGTTGATCCCTGTATTACAAAGGAACTTTCTTCCTCCGCGCAATCCATTGACTCCGAAGGAGAACCTATTAACTGGCCTCAGTATATCGCGAAGGAAAATATCATCTTTGTTTCTGCAGGTTCCCAAGTGTTGGATTACGAGGACAAAGCCAAGAATCTTTTCCATTCCATGTGCAAGGCGATGCAATCTCCGCAATTAAAGGATTGCTTCCTGATTGTCGCCGCCGGATCCAAATTGGTAAACAGCCCTGAATGGAAGAATTACGACAAGTCTAAAATTCTTATTGCCAGCTGGGTGCCTCAGCGAAAATTGCTTGAAGAGGGCGATGTTAAATGCGCCATAATCCACGGTGGTCTTGCTACAATCAAGGAATGCGTGTATTTCAACCGCAAATTTGTTATAAATCCATTGGGCAAAGACCAGATCGACAACGCCCTTCGTTTGAAGTATCTCGGCATAGACAACATGCTGTCTATGGCGAACGTAAACCCGAATACGCTGCTAGACGCAATAAACAGGGTGACGTCGGATTACCGTTTAGAGGCGAAACTGGATAAACTAAGTGAAGTCTTCCATGTGCTTGAAGACGAAGATGCTAAAGAACCTGCGTTCCAAAACATATCAATTAAGACTGGATATAAAATTATTCAGGAAATTTTGGATGCGCAAGATGTGGTTCCTCTGCCGTCGAGTCAAGGCGATATGCGTTAGGGATTCCTCATAGAGGATAAGAACACTAAGGGAATAAATTCCCAAGTGTTCTATAAGTGACCCCTTGGGGACAAGACCCGCGCAGCGGGGCTTGGTTCTAGGAGGCGAGCGGCAAGCGTAAGCGCAGACGATTGCCCCTAGAATATAGCCCGACCCGCACGGGCCGTGCGGGGAACGCCCAAATAGAAAATATCGGTAAGGACAAGACCGACGAAACCAAGAAGGCCATCAACATGGTGCCGCAGGAACCCATCAAGGTCCAGGAAGGCAAGTGCTTCGACTTCTTCGTCGACCTCCCGGAATTCGACCGTACCAAGGTCAACAAGAACCTGGTCAAGCAGGCCATGCTCCTGGAACCGCTGTTCGAATTCTCCGGAAGCTGCGCAGGCTGCGGCGAAACCGCTTACGTGCGTCTCGTTTCTCAGCTCCGTGAGCCGTAGGCGACTCGTCATAACGAGTCGTCGGAGGCGAGAGTGAGCGCCAACCAGAATGCCTTACTAGAGTCTAGCGCGAACGGTCTCCATTGTGTGACCGCATGGTTGTCGCTAACGCTACGGGTTGCTCCTCCATTTACGGCGGTAACCTCCCGACCACTCCGTGGGCAAAGAACAAGGAAGGCCGCGGCCCCGCTTGGGCGAACTCCCTCTTCGAAGACAACGCTGAATTCGGTCTCGGTATGCGCCTCGCTATCACGAAGCATGCCAAGCAGGCCTTGAGCCTCCTCGAAGCCGTTCACCCGCCGAACTCAAGGAAAAGCTCACGACCCAGGAGCAGAATGACGAAGCCGGCCTAAATGACCGTGTCCCGCCCAAGTTGAACTTGGAAAATTTTGGCAAAGCTAATAAGGGAGTCTGTCAGATCTGTTGGTTAGCCCAATAATCCTCACGTTCTCTTGTCGCATTATACAATTTTGTTCTTCGTTCTGCAAGTCGTTCCTCCATCTTTCCTGCGAAAACCTCGTCAGGAGTCAGGAATCCGATTGCGGAATGTAGCCGTTCCGAGTTGTAGTAATTGATCCAGTCCGACATTTTCCTCTTTGCATCGGAATAGTCCTGGTAAGCGTCACGACGGACTTCCTCCGCCTTGAGGGTCTTGTGAAAACGTTCCACTTTCCCGTTGCTTTGCGGATGGAAGGGAGATGTAG
>NZ_FUWU01000008.1 GCF_900167415.1 Fibrobacter intestinalis
GGGGACGAGAAGAAGGTGATATAATCGCCTGCCGAAGAATTGCTAAACGTCTCAAGGATGGCGGGGCTTCGTTGGATCTCATCGCGAATGTTTCCGGCCTTTCCGAAGAAGAAATCCAAAGCCTGTAAAAAGCTGTCTTGACTTTACAAATTCAGCCCCGCCTCGTGCGGGGCTTTTGAAAGTTCTTTTTTGAACCGAAAGACTTTGTGAAGTTTTTCAGTTAGCCTTTTCTATATTTGAAGAAGCTGCTCCCGAAAGAAGAGAAAGAGGAATTCAAAATGGACTTCATCAAGACATCCAAAGCCTACGGCTACGAGACCATCGCCGACGCCGAAGAGAAGGCCCTCGCCGCAAAATACGAGGAAGGGCGCGACGAAGGCATCGGAATCGGATTTGAAAAGGGTCGTGACGAAGGTATCGGGATTGGCATGGAAAGGGGACGGGAAGAAGGCGACTTGAATGCCCGACGCGAAATGGCGAAAGGTTTCCGCGATGCAGGTGTTCCTGTAAATATCATCGCCCGGCAGACCGGCCTTTCCGAAGAAGAAATCCGGAATTTGTAATTCACATTTTCAAATCCAAGCCTCGCCTCGAGCGTTTTTTTTGTAAATACGAAAAAGCCCGCCTTAAAAAAGGCGGACTCTTTTAGAAATCAGGAGAACTTCGGAAGGAAACATCTACTTGTTCCGCCGGCAAAGCCTTTGCGAACCTTTCGCCGAAGTTCTTGACCGATTACAATACCAATTTACTTAAACTTCTTTGTTCTTTCAAGGAAAAAAAGCGTGTTCCATAGACCACGATAGCATATTCCATGTTGGAAGAAATTTTGTTTGCCGTCCTTTTTCTATTTTTGGCTTGAGGTTTATATGCACATTGGACATTTTGAATACGCCCGGGTCGAAGACGTGAAGCCGCAAGGATTTTATTTAGAAGTAGAAAGCGGAGGACGAGTTCTTTTGCCCGGTTCCAAAGCCCCCGAAGGATTGCAGGAAGGCGACGAATTAGAAGTGTTCATTTATGTCGATAACGAAGGCCGTCCAATAGCAACCATACAAAAGCCCTATGCGACCGTCGGCGAGTTTGCCGTTCTGGAAGTCAAGGACGTCAATGAAGTCGGCGCTTTTTTGGACTGGGGCTTGGACAAGGATCTTTTTTTGCCTTACAAGCAGCAACTCGGAAAACTTCTGCCCGGAGATCGCTGCGTGGTCTATATTTTAGAAGACGAACGCACGGCTCGCATTGTCGCCACGGAAAAAATCAAAGCGTTTATCGACAGGGATACGCGGGATTTGCACATTTCCCAAAAAGTCGATCTGGCGGTCTATGATGTCGCTGAAGATTACGTCGATTTTCTGGTAAACTATCGTTATACGGGTCGATTGCATCTGAATTCTTTCATTCAGGACACTTTTGAAATCGGAGATTGCGGAGTGGGCTACATTCAAAATATCCGCGAAGACGGCGGTCTTTCCATCAGCCTGAAACCTGTGGGCTACCACGCGACGATGGATGCCGCAGACGACATCATTCAAAAGTTGGAAGAGGCTGGCGGTTCACTTCCCTATTCCGACAACAGCTCGCCCGAAGAAATCCAGCAGGAGTTCGGCGTTTCCAAAAAGGCGTTTAAAAAAATCATCGGCGGACTCTTCCGCCAAGGGCGCATTTTTATCGGGAACGACGGCATCCGTCTTGCACCTAAAAAAGAAAATCGGCGATTTTCCCATCAAAAGCCGCGTAAAAATTTTCACAAAAACTCTTAATCGGAGAAAAATATGCTTTCGTTAAAAAATGGCATCAACCTAGGCGGATGGCTTTCGCAATGCGATTATTCAATCCATCGGTACGAGACCTTTATTACAGAAAACGATTACAAGCAGATTGCAGTCTGGAATTTCGACCATGTTCGGGTTCCATTCGATTTTAATCTTATCGAAGACGAGTCCGGAAACGATATTCCCGCCCACTGGAAATATCTGGACAACGCCGTCCGCTGGGGAAAAAAGTTCGGATTGAACGTCATTCTGGATTTGCACAAAACCGCGGGTTATGATTTTAACGATTTCGGAAACAATGAAAAAAATTGCCTATTTGACGACGAAAAATTGCAGGAACGCTTTTTGAATCTGTGGAACAAGGTTTCTAAACGCTATGCCGAAGAATCTCACGTCGTTTTAGAATTGCTGAACGAAGTCACCGATTTGGATTTTATCGAACCATGGAACAAGTTGATTGTCCGGGCGGTTCAAGTCATTCGCCAGAACACCGATGCTCCAATTATCTATGGCGGCGTCTGCTGGAACAGTGCTTCTTTTGTACAAAATCTGGTTGTGCCTCCGTCCCAAAACATCATCTACACGTTTCATTTGTATGAACCGCTTTTGTTCACGCATCAGAAAGCCGGCTGGGTAGAAGCCCTCAAAGATTCGCCGAGCATTCCTTTTACAGAAGACATTCAGTTCTTCCGTGAAAAGTCCAGAGACCTCGGTTATATGGGCGAAAACATTTTGAAGACAAAATCCTCCCGAATGGGAACAGAATTTTTTGAAGATTTTTTGAAAAACGCGCTGGCCGCGGCAAAGGCGAACGGCGTTCCGCTCTATTGCGGAGAATTCGGCGTTATCGACAAAGCCGATCCCCAAGAAACGGTCAAATGGTTCCGCGACGTTTTGAACGTTTTTGACAAACACGATATCGGACACGCCATTTGGAGCTATAAGGACATGGATTTCGGTTTGACAAACCCGCATTACGAACCTCTTCGCCGGTATCTTTTTTCAAGACGATAACCTTTTTTAACGTCAAATGACGCGTCTTCTGACCGTCCTTACTTTCAGTTACTTCACTTCATTAAATCCCAAATACGAACTGAATCCTAGCATATACATTGCTAGAGTTAAATTCACATCTTCGTCTCCGGCTTTGTAATGTCGTGCCTCTTTTTGCACTCTGAATAGACAGTATCATCTTGAATTTTATCAGTAGATATTTGCGGCGCAACTTTTGCTATAACTTCAGGCAATTTCATGCAGACTTTATAAAAGGTGTCCGATTGTCCCGTAACAATGCAGTAAAATTGATCTATGCTTACTCGGCGAATTCTTTTATGGTGGACTTTTTGCTTGTCAACGGATGTTTCCCAGATTATGTTTTGAGAATCGTTTGCAATAGCTTCGACAAGATAGCAGGCGCAATCATCGTCATTGCATAATTGTTGTTGCATTTTTTTGTGCGTTCTTTCGGCACTGGAACTATTCATTGTATTGTGCTTGTTTTTCATTTCCACATAAATTGTATGCACGAGTTCATCGCTTTCTTTGTTTGGAGCGAAATAAAGACCCGCCGGATTTTTAAATATCACGTCCCAACCGCCATTTTTCCCATTTGGCGGCACGGTGCATTTTTCCATATACTTGAAAATGTGCTGATGAAAATAGCCAATGTAATTGTTGTTTGTCTTGTCCCTTTGTCGAGTTATTTCATTGTTGATTAATTCTTGCCATGGAATTCCGTATAAAGCCTTGTCGAATGCAAATTTTACAGGATCGATGATGTTTTTGTTAAAATCTTTCAATGACATCGATTTAAGGGATTCCCTGTAATTTTCGATGGTTCTGCGTACATGGTTTTCAAAATCATTTTCTGAAATAAAATCCAAATCCCACATGGTCAAACCTCTTTCAGAACTTTTGCGATTTGAATACCGATGTCCTTTGCTAAATTGACCGGAACGGCGTTGCCGACTTGCTTGTATTGCTCCATCAATTTACCCGCAAATTTCCAATTGTCAGGGAAAGACTGGAAACGGGCATTTTCACGAACACTAAATGGGCGAACTTCCAGAGGGTGGCACCTGTCCGTCTGCTTCATTCCGGGATTTGTGAGAACTGCCAACGAAGGCTCGTTCAAACTTATTCTGCGTAAAATTCCGGTCCTTCCGCCTTCCATTTCCTAGCAGGTTTTCATATACTGTTTTGCAATTTCAGGATCAATGTCCCGCCAATATCCGCCCGGTGGAACTAGTTCAAAGACCTTCTCCTTGGCCTCTGAGTATCTCGCGCAATGGTCTTTGTCCGGATTGAGATCGAGTTTGACATCTTTTAAGACAGGCTTGTATTTATGAGGTTTCGGAAACTCGAATTTCACCTTTGCAGCCAAATCTTTACGAATGCCGACTGTAATCAAGCGTTCCCTTTTTTGGGGATTGTTGTAATCCCAAGCATTTAATACTTGGTGAAAAGTCACGTATCCTGCATCTTCAAAAATGTTCAGAATGGTATGGTAGGTTTTTCCCTTGTCGTGAGATAAGATTCCCTTTACATTTTCAAAAAGGAACATCTTGGGCTGCAGTTTATGCAAAAACGTCGCATAGTGATAAAACATCGTTCCGCGGACATCTTCAAGCCCGAGCCTTGTCCCTGCGTAGCTAAAACTTTGGCATGGAGCTCCGCCAGACAACAAATCAAGTTCATTTCGCTTGATCTTGAATTCTTTTGTCAAATCCCGTTCTGCGACTTTGGCAACATCTTCGCACAGAACGTTCCAGTCGGGACGATTGCTTTTTAGAGTCTCGGCGGCAGCCTTGTTAAATTCTACTAGTCCAATATGATCAAAGCCCGCTTTTTCAAGGCCTATCACCAAACCGCCGGTTCCTGCAAACAGTTCAATAGACTTGAATCGTTTTGCCTTGCTTTTTTGCGTCGCCATTTTCGCTCCGTCTTGAAAGTGAACGAGTCCACTCTCGTTGGAGCATCAACAGGACATTTCATGGAATCAACAACACGCACGCCCCTGTACAAATAGCACAAGAGACAATACGCCCATATACGGTATAGGCATTGCGAGTTTCGTCTTATTCCTTGTATCTGAAAGTGTCGAGTTTTCTAGCCAAGAACAAGAGTTAAACTCTGGATGCGAGTTTGCTCTCATTCAGGCATAGTATCACGGATTTTAAGAAAAAGGCGTGAAGTTGAATGCGTTTACCAGCTAGAGGCTCTCGACTGCCCGATACAAATAAACACAAACAACTCACGCCCCCAAAGGCCGTTGCGCTCATTCGGCAATTCTAAAAAGAAATAGCCACATAGCAAAACGATGCGGCAAGCTAAAGCCGGTCGCAGACGTGAGCGTTCGTCTTACTCTCTATATCTGGAAATTGTCGAGATTTCTAGCCGAGAATAAGAGAAAACCCTATTTTCATATTGAAATATAGATTTTTTCTATTCAAAAGCAGCCGCCGGAATATATAGAGCATTTGTATTTCTTCGGATGGAATTTCCTTGCCAAAAGAAACACGACTTCCAGATGAAAAAACTAGGCTTATACGACAACAAATCTTTTTGCTCCCGAATTTCTTTACGCCATTCCTCCATTTATGGAATATAGAATCGCACTTTTAGGTTAGAAAATTTTTTTGCAATGTCATAAGCTTTGTAGGCAATCTCATCTGTCTGCTCGTCATTTTCGGCAACAGGAATGCAAAGAGTTTGTACTTCAGGGAAACGTTTACAGAAAATTTTAAATTGTTCTATAAAGAACTTTTTGTTCCAGAGGCACGAAATGGCTCTAACCCTTAAATACGCCGTAGATGTATTCGGCTCCATTTCGAAAATAAACCACGAAGGATGATTTCTTCCATCTTTATTTGTCAGCCAAAGATCGGAGTCCTCTAACCCATCTTCAAAATCGGCAAGCCAACGAAGAGCCTTCTGATTATACTTTTCCATTGAGGCATAAAGTTTATCGTTCATCAGAACTTGAGAAAAGGGATCATTTATGGCATTCTGCAATCCGTAAGCAAATGAACCCATCGTATGTTTGGCAAAATGTTCAAAACCTGGCAAATCATTTAAGCGAATCGGCTTTTTGCAAATGAAATCCGTTCCATAAACGCCATAATTTTCATTTTCAAAAGCTTCAATTTCTTCGACTTGCGTATAGCACCACAAATAGAAATCTTTTTGTCTATGACCTCTTTGTTTCATTCCAACAATCAGATAAACTCGTTCGCCTTTTAATTTTAGGCAATCCCTCTTTTTTGAAACGGTAATACCATAGTCGCTCACAGCATATTTCAGCATATCGACCGATTCCAAATGCGGCGTGTGATGGCAAGCCACAAAGTCCGCCTGATTTTCTTTAATGAGATAAGGCGCGTCGATAATGGACTTTCCAAAACGCAAGTGCGAAGTCGTCATGGAGCCGGACTTTTTGGAGTCGTAAACGAAATAGCCCTGAGCATAATTGTCGGTTTCGTTGCCGATAATCTTGATGGATTGGGCAGGGGGGGGGCGTTCCCCACTGGCGTGGGTCGGGCTATATTCTGGGGGCGATCGGCTGCGCTAACGCTTGCCGCTCACCTCCCAGAACCAAGCCCCGCTTCGCGGGTCTTGTCCCCAAGGGGTCACTATCCCTAACGCAAAAAATAGAGAATGAATGTTCCAAAAGATGTTTGTAGTTCTTCTAAAAATCAAATAATCTGTCAGGGAAATTCTTTGAATTACGCATTTTAAATATTTCTGTAGTAACAACGGTTTCTGTTCCATTCACATCTACAGATACAATCATTTTTTTAAGGTTGTTATTTACATCATATTCAAATGTTGTCAATACATCCGCATTATCCTTGGCGGAATGAGTTTTTTCAATGCGGTTGCGTTTGCTGTTATAGAATAAAGAGCCTACTTCGCCTTCAATAAGATATAAGTCTTGAGAAATATACTTTGGAGCATTCCATTTACCCGAATCAAGAGGATTAAAGTTTCCGTATGAATATTCCTTAAGTGGTTCTCCGTCGTAGTGAACGATTTTGTATTCTCTAGTGGCTAAATCAACAATCTTCATTCTATCGCCATTTACAATGCTTCGCTGATTTAAAAAAGAACTTCTGATTTCCATATAGGATTTATTTGTACCTTTATTGACAATATGCATATCTGTTTGACTAGAAGATGTTAAGGTTTTAACCGTTACACGTAAACGAACTTCAATGGAATCTTTGGGTATATAATATTCCTTAAGATTTGTTTTAATCTGTTCCAAAGTTAAAGCAAAGGGCTGAGATATAATCAGGGCAATCAAAAAGATAATTTTCTTATACATAAGTCTATTCCTTTATACAGCGGATATAATACTTCATTGTTTCTATGCTATGCCCCAATGAAGAAACGCTCATGTAGTTATAACAAACATAGAGTGTATAAAAATAATCAGAACCGTCTGATTCATTTGTCCAAAAAGAAACATCGATGTTTTCGTTACGGCTTTCTGTTAAATAAGCAAATCCCCCAGCTCTTAAAGACATCCCGCATTTGTTGGTATTTATGGTATCTTGTATATTTTCCCAATATCCTGCGGAGAGAACGTTCATTCTATTATCTATTGTAATTAGGAGATTATCATAATCATTTGACTTTGGCATACGCCATCCTGCCGGACACAATTGATCTAAATTTTTACCAAGATAGAGTCTTCCATATTTTTCACAATTCTCTGGCAAACTATCATAACAAAAGCTACCCGCAGCTTTATAATTTAGGCTTTGCGCCATCCAAACCTGGTCACCAATTGTCGTATATCGATATTCCTGACCATCACGTTCATCAATGAACGTTCCGCGGTTTGGCATACCATAAATATTTGTTCCTTCTGAAGGACAGGTGGATGCCGCATCAAAACTATCGTCTGCATCAGTTGTGCAGCCACTTAGAACAATAGTCAGGATACTAAGTACAGTCACGACTATTATGGCTTTGTGGTTTCTAACCGATTCTGGTGTTACTGAATTCATAACGAACTCCTATCTGAAGATTTCCCAGGACAGAATCTCATTCCCGCGACGGAGAACAAGGTAACTTCCTGGTGTGAATGTGTAATTTGAAATTGAAACAGAATGTTCGCCCTCGTTCCATATTCCATTGAACAAAGAGACAAGGGGCATACCAATTGCATTTACCGTTTCTAGTGTATAAGTTCCTTTTTCAGTCACATTCACATAGATTATGTCGCCATCGACATCAATCAAATCTTCATAAGAGTCCTTTGTCTTAAATTGACTGCTAAACCGTGGTTGAGGTGCGTACCCCCAAAGCAGATTTCCATTTAAATCCAGAACGACAGCAGAATCTGCTTCAATTAGTTCTACTTCATTTAAATTATGATGCGAGGGATCATCTTCTGCATCAAAACCAACACCCCATCCAGGGTTGTGAATTTCAAAATTTACGCCATTGCCAAAATCAGTTTTTTCTCCAGGGTTAAGTATGGTATTCGTATAAAGGAACGATACATAGTAGAGATCTCCGCCTGCACTCATCTTACTTGTAGCGGCAAAAGGGCTACTATAGTAATCAACTTCTTGCTTTCCGCTTGCATCCCGATAATAGTAACGAACTTCAAATCCTTCAATGGGTGTATCACCAGTATTCTCAGCGAGCATTGTCAAGAGACTTGACTGATTTGAACCAGCCTTAGCATCCTTCGCCAAGACGCGAACGCTCTTACGTTTCTTTTCTATCGGACCATCGGCATCGTAACAATTCCATTCGTTCAAGAGGATGCCGTCTGCATCCAAAACAGCAATTCCCTTTGCTTCAGCATAAGTGTCTGTTGCTCCGCCAGCGAAACTGGGATCATCAAGAGCATTCCATGGGAAATAGTAATCTGTACGATGCAATCCTATTTGGGGACCATTACCATAATAAGGACTTCCATAGGCTGGAATGGGTTCTGTCAGAGACAGTTCTCCGTAATATGTACTTCCTGCATCAGGAATAACGGACATCGGAGCATTGGGATAGAACGAGACTGCCTGAACAGCCTCGCCTTCTCCATTGTAGTAGTAACGAATACGGACATCCTTGAAACTCGTTCCCGTCAAATTCTGAAGCTGGAATCGGGGTCTTACCCAAGTGACATCCCCCTGATTTTCGTAGTGCATTCTTACGATTATACGGGGAGATGGATTCGTCCAGGACGCTTCATCATACCCCATTTGCTCTCCATCAATATTAGCACTTGAGCTAGCCAAGGCTAATGCAGCAATTCCAAGGTTGCCAATAGGCTGTATTATAATTTCATTAATGCCCGCTTTCAAATTAATGTTAAGACCTTCAATTTTTTCGCTTTCCCAGAATCCTGTGGATTTTAACTTATAGGTTCCAACACTTGTTCCATTTACTATTATTTTAACCGAAGACAAATCTGAAGCGTAATTGCGGTGAAGTATATAGAAACTGTAGTTGTCTGCCTCTACATCAGCCTTCCATGTCATATGGCCTTGATTGTTTGGTGATTTTAGACGAAGATACGACATTCCAGGAACTGAACAGGACTGGTCTACAATCAAGCCTTCTCTATCAGTCAATGATACTGCTCGAACCGATGCTATATTGACATCTTCTTCACTTAAAATTCCCGTAAATATACTCTTTATTTGTTTGTCAGTAAGGGCTGAAGAATAGAATCGTAAATTAGAAATACTGCCAACCGCACTGCGAATATTTTCGCTCAAAGCACCTATCGAAAGTTTGCCGTTACCCCCATATTGTAAATCGTTGTCTAATGTTATGGTTTCAACGTAATTTCCATTTCTGTAAAGACTGACCCTGTCTCCATTGACAACGATTGTCAAGTGTGTGGAGATATTTGCTTCACGAATTGTATTAAAATAGAATGTTTTGGAGCCTACCTTGATAAAATAACGTGATTTGGAGCCGATTCCAAAACTCCATCCATTTAAGCCGACAAAACTCAAAATAGACGCTTCTAATCCAGGCTTGCCATAGCCAGCATTAAAATAGAATTCGAAACTAAATGGTTTTAATGAATCTGTGACACCTAATTTATATAGACTCGTTGCGGCGTCTGATTTTTGATACAAATTGATTCCATATTTTCCGTTCCATGGGTTGCTTACTTTAGAAAGTAACATATCCATAGGATAGGGAGTATCTTTGGTCATTAATTCTTGAGCAGTGCTTCCTGTTCCTTCGACCATTGGGTACCACAGAACAAGACTCTTTGGGAACGGATAGATTTTTTCGCTTTGCTTGAGGACCTTGTCAAAATTGTGTCCCTTATCTTGAGCAATGACTGCAATAGAAGCTTTGCATCCTACACATTCAAAAAGTTGTTTCTTGCTGATTTCGAAATCTTGAATTAAAAGGCCGTCTTTCGGAATAGTCCTGCTCTCAATCAAATTTCCTGCAAAGAAAAGTTCCATTGTAATTGCTTCAAGTCCGCTTCCCGATTCAATAATTTCTGTTTCTACATGAATTTTCTTTTTATCATCATTTTCAACAACAGAAACATCGAGTTCCTTAATTTCTGGAGCTACCGAATCCAACTTAACAACGGGGCCTATTTTTTGAATTGTACTGCCATCAAGTCCGTAGTACACAATCGTTGAATTGTAGGAGGAATCTAACATCTGTAAATCCGAATTACGGATATTCCATATTATTGGATCTGTCGATATTCCTTGATGTTCCGAAGCTACATTGTCAATAGCAGAAAGCTGCAATAGATAGTTACTTTTCCCTGAACACGGATATGGATATTCGAGCCAACCATTATCGGTTCCCATCCATATGGTGTCCTTGTTCATTTCTTGACACGATAAATTGACTAATTCCTCTGGGTCTATATTCCTTGGCTCTACATTAGCAGCCTTTTGTGAATCCATAATAAGGAAGGTGGAAAAGGTCGGTGTTTCTGCGGACAATTGTACATAAGCGCATTCCTTCTCTGAAGAATTGCATGGTTGTATTTTTTCATCAAGATATGCAGATATTTGTGTTTCTAAAGGTATAAGTTTCTTTAGCTTATAATCTGGCTTGAATATTTTAACATCAGCGGGTTCTAATTTTTCATCCTTTAATGATTTAATGGGAATAGTCATGCTTATCGTAGGATATTTGCCTTTAGGAAATTCATGGGACGGCAATACTTCAATAATGGGTCCAACAGGAGCAAGACCATCAAATGTTTCGAATAGCATGTCATTATCTATGGTACGAACAGTCACATCTACATCGTTTTCCCAGGAACCCATAGGAAAATCGACCGATACATTACCATACATAGACGTTGCATGACCTATTTCATTCGCTTTAACAAGTTCACCCATGTGAACGTCTAGCTGACGGTAATATGTCGCTCCTCCTGTTCCTTTATATGTAAGGAAGAAAGAAGTATTCCCCTGCAATTCATTGACGTTTTTATAAGCGAGAAATTGATATGGATTATCCTTTGAATTTTTGATTTGCGTACCAGTCTTGATTCCGTATCGAACACCATTGTTTACATAAGAAAGAACCCAATCTACATTGTCTCCAGGAACCTGACCACGTAAGGTTACAATTTCATCTTCTCTTTCCAGGAAGTCTTCTTTATCCGTACGGCGAATTTCAAAAAAGTGATCTTCTTCTTTGCCATTCTCTTTTGTTACATAATTTACATCGAAATATTCGTGTTTCCTTAGTGTTGGGTCTATGTCTGTTGGACGCTTGTATATTTCTGCATTTTCAACACTTTTTATAAAAGCCCAATCCGTCAATAAAACCGAATTCGCCTCATTCTGACTTACAAATTTTTCTAAGGAAACTTCATGATTCAGTGTTTTGCTTGCAAATTGGATATGATCCTTCGAAGGAACATAAGCCAGTTCTTTGGTTTCAAAGGAACCCTCATTGAAGATTTCACATTTACGTTCTTCTTTTTTACATTCACTTTCCCATGATGATGGAGAAACAATTATGGTTCGTTCGCCTGAAGGCCCTTTGTTCGAATGTGAATCTTGATCAAAATCGATGAAAGGAACCATGTATTCCCATCGTAGAGACGATTTATTCCATTTTATTTCAGATTCGTCTATGCTGATTTTTTTATTTAGTAAATTATTCACCTTTAGATTAGGAACGATGTTTTCTGCTGTTTTCTTAGTCAAACCCTTTTCATATTGAGAATCTGTCAATGGATTTCGGATGAATCCGTTCTTCTTAATAGCAATAAAATTATCCCAAATGTTATCATTCCATTCGTTCCATCCCGTATGTACATGAGATACGAAACTGTTTTCTCCATAGAAAACATAACCATCAGGAGCCGTAATTTTTTTGTTTCCCAAATATGGATATTCAACTTCTTGAGAAGATTGGATGATGGCTTTCATATTTGCACTAGTTGCATCGCTTATAGAAACGGCAGGAGCAACGCTAAATTCAATGTCTAGAGGTAATGTCTTATATCCGTCAAAAATATTATACTCTTCTTCATTTTTTTGATTTTTACTCAAAAAAGTTTTCGAATTAGATCCTGCGGTTGCTTTAGCTATAAAATGAACTGGATTTGCATCAACATCGGTAAAGAAACGCCATTTAAATAGTGATTTAGAGTGGTTGTTTGAGGAATTGCCGACTTCTTCGGGAAAAAGCAGCGGGTTTTCAACTTTGTTTTCCATTGGCAACGAAAGTGCTTCAAAAACGGTTATGCCGCCTGAAACATCCTTTTTGTTCCATTCGTTACCATCATAATGATGATTTTTTGAGATCCTGGAAAGGTATCCCGAACCATAGAGCGATGAATTTGTAGGGTCAAAACGAACATATCGGTTTGCCAGGTTGTTATATCCCCATTTGTAATTTCCTAAAGCAGGTTCCCAATATTCAGAATTTACTGTCAACTTTACAGAAACATCTAAATTTGTTGTACTCCCACGGTTGTTGCATTTTCCACTATATCTACCACTTCCGTAACCTTTATCTCGATCTGTTGGATAAACTTCCATTTTGAACATATTTTTGTGAACATCATAGTCTTCCTCTTTCTTGTCGCCAACTGATCCACAAACAAAACTTTTTGAATTTTTAGGTACACAGGTGTTTGGTAATTCTTTGTTGGAGAAAACAAAATCATCAGATGATTTTTTGAAATTTTTTATTTCATGTTCCCATAAAGGAACTTTTCCCCAATAAGTGTACGAATTATAAATGAAATTATCAACTTGAGATGCGTTATAAGCTTTATTCCATATTTTACCCCAATCTAAGTTATGGCTAATCTCTCCAACTTTTTGTCCATCTGAGAACCAATCGGATAGACCTTTATAAGCACTTATGGGAAAGACTATTACTTTAAGATATATGTCATATTCATGTCCGCTTCCACCAGCATCATAACCAATAACCGTTTGACTATTACCCATTTTAAGGGCTTTTGTAACGGCTTCTGAAACTCCATCTTTATTGGAAAATTTTTCCTTACTTAATGTTGCCGTATATACATAAGCCTTATCATTTTCATCGCACCAAAAATCAAAACCATGTCCTTTAGTTGCCAGTAGTGTAACAATGGCAACTTCGAATTCATTTCTTTGACGATGAATGCCAAGACAAGGTCTATTTTTCTTATAGACATAAGGATACTGTGTTCCATTGGCAATGTCCCATTGATAGGTAAATGAACGATCTCCTTCTTCAAGCACCTGTGCACTTACATTCGCTTTCAATAAGTAATCGGGTCTTCCTGTATAACGCCATACATTCGTAGGACCTTCAATAGCTTCGTCCATACGTAAAACCGCAGGGCTTCCATTTTTTGAGTCGTCTTTTGAAGCCTCTAAAACATTGCCAGCAATATCTAATTGGAATGAATGATATTTCTTGTCAAATATTTTTCCATTTTCATCCTTCGCTACTACATATACTTTATAGTTGCCGCTTTTCGTCGCAACAAATCCGTTTTCTGTTGACCCGTCCCAACTAACAGAATTTGCCTTGTTGGAGGCCCCCGCAAGGACAAACGAATTATTCATTAAAGTTTTTATATGGCTTCCTTTCTCATCCTGTATTTCAATGGTCACATAAGCAGACCGTCCGCTGAGTCCAAACTGAAAACCATATTTTGCTGTGGCAAAAGGAGTCGTTACATCCGATTGATCTAAAAAGTCAATATAATAGTTTTCGAGACTGTTTTCTGAAATTTCAATTTTTGTGTCGTCAAAAGACAAATACCAAGGCTCACTCTTACTTATTACATTACTTGGATTATTCTTGTCATAAGCAATAACGCTGATTCTGGCGAGTTCTCCACTAGGATATACCTTGTTTATCAAACCGTTCCAAACGATTTCACCCTTATATTTGTCAAGATTTATGTTATATATTTTTTCAAATTTTCCTTCCACAGATGAAGCGTCAACTATAAATCCTGTTTCTGCTTTAAAGCGAATTTTTACATTATTTCCGTTGAGGTCCCATGTTTTAACAGCGTTATAAGCAGGTGTTTCAATGTTCCCGATTTTAATAGATTCAACTGTATATGAAAGAGGATTGTCGGAAGTAGAAGGTGTTGTTTTCTCTGTGTCAAAACTTACATTAGAAATTGTATAGTTTAACTTTAATTGAGGGGGTAAACGTTTTGTTGTTTCGCTATCAACGACAACTCCTTCGGCCGAACCAATCCATTGAATATTCCAAAATTCTTCATTATTGGAGTCCTTTTCTTTCCATACAGACAACCCTTTTTTGCCTGCTTCAGCGACCGTTGTATAGGGGCAGGTGCTCATGGGGTCAAATGTTGTTTCCAAGGCTCTCGCATAGACATTTGGATTTGAAGCAGAAGGTGCTTCTATAATTGCCTTGACATACCAATTCGATGCATCGGGGATATTAGACAGTTCGATGAAGGCGGATTGATTATTCCCAGCAACATGATGCGTGGGCAAGGTAACTTTTATTTCCGGCTTGCTATCAGGGGTTTCTTCGGAATCATCTACATATACGATTCTTTCCGTGGATACCCATTCGCAATTTTCTTCTTTACAGCCTCTTACAGAAAGCTTAATGACATAATCTCCTGCTTCAAGACCATCAACATTCCAAATGGCCAAGTCCCTATCGGATGTCGAAGTCTTCAGATCCGAAACAAGATTTGTTATTCTTTCTTCCATCCATTTTGAATCATCATCCCCCAATTTTTTCCACAAAATCTTGATTTCGCCTAAATTGTCATTTCCATCAATAATTGGATTCGGAGCAATACCTTTGATTAGAACTTGACCATACATGATTTCGTTTAGATTATCATTTGGAAAAGTGATTTGCGGGTAGCGTTTGCCCATTCCTAAGAAATTAACTTTTTGGGTAAAGTTACCGGCATCATCAAAGCAGCCTAGGTAGATATACCAAAATCCATCCTTTGCATTGTTGACAAATTGCTTGTAATCAAATGAATATGAACTTTCTTTGCCGTTTTTGCTATTTGTCTCTAAAGTTTTTATTTCATTCCAGTTGGCGTATCCATCATTAATAACAACTTTTGTATAACATATCAAATCCGAACGATTGCGGATGTCGTCATCAATTTGATTAACAAAAGTATTTGCAGGCTTGAGATCTTGTAGGCTGTTAAAGGCTACACCTCCCAATGCAATTGTCGAGATAATTGGAGCCGTTCTATCCACTTTTATTTTGTCATCAAAGTTTTTTGTTGAAATATTTCCTGCTTCGTCGGTCAATATAATTGAAAGAGAATAAACCCCATCTTTAATTCTATTTGCATCTGGTTCTATAAATTTAAAACGTTTTTTTGAATCTGTTACAGAAAAACTAGAAGTATAGGTTTTCTTGTATTTATTCGTTTCATCTTCCAAAACAATGTCTACTAAAATATCTGTTGTTTTTCTTTCCAGTAAATTCTCGATAATGTCAAAAGATATCAATAGGGTATCCCTAGAATTTAATGTTATTTTTGCGTCCGTTGATTTTTTACTAAATGATGAAATTTCCGCTTGCTCACTCTTGTACGAAACAACTTCATTCTGTATATGCGGTGCTATATTATCAACCAATATTGCTTTATGCATGGTTTTGCCGTTTATGCCTTCAATAAACTCACCATTGGCGTCGAGCACCGTATTCCATGAGGATTTTGCGGAATCCTGAGATACATCTGACAGTAGTTTTGTAATATTGCTATTTGGGTTCGCAAAATCGTAAGCTTGGACATATAAATCAGCCCAACCATTCCAACTGACATCGCTGCCATTCCATCGAATTAAATAAGAATTTTCTGCGGAATGACTTTTATGAAGTAATTCGACAACATCTTTTGTCCCTCTTCGAACGATAAAACTACGAATTCCACGAAGATATTTATCATCTAAGGAGTCAACAACGCCGACAACATCGTTGCTTTTATTAAGCGATACAGCCTTATCGGATGTATGCAGAATGAAATTTGGCGATGTTGTATCTAAATATACAATGGTTGTCAGATATTGTGTTTGAGGATCAGATCCTTCTGGCTGAATTTCAATGTTCCATTTTATTAAATATTCACCATCGACTATTGACTTGTTTATTAAAGCGTCTCGTAAAACCGAAGTGAGGTGGAAAGACTCATTGTCCTTTGGAGAAACCACAACCGGGATGTTTTCCACCTTGATTTTTCCATCCAAGCCTTCCAAGGACAATTCTGCCTTGGTAACTACAAAAGGATATCCCAGATTATTTACATATGCACGAACAGTATCAAGTTTTGAAATTGTAGCATAGGACTTAGGCCAATTTTCTTCAATCAGGGGATCTGTTGCCTGCCAGAAAAATGCAAATTTGTGATGGTTTTTTCTGCCAATTTTATTTGTTATGAATATATTGACAATGTTTGGTCCATCCTCCTCTACGCCACCTTCTAAACCAATTCCCGCTTTTTCAGCATAAGTTCTCGGTCTAAAGGTAAACAGGCCGTCTTTTTGTACGGGATTTCCAGAAAGTTTTTCATTGTATGAATATTGTTCATTTGTGCCAACGTAAACGGCCCATTCATTTTCATTTGAATGTTCAAAAATAAATTGGACCTTCGTGTTAAAATCAATTTTAATAGAATTGAACTGGTCTGGTTGATAGTCATCGATCTGAAACTGAATTTCTTCTATAGCTCCGGTTGTGTATATTGGCTTGTAATTATAATAATGAACTTTTCGATAGCCGTTTGTATAATCAACATTTTTAAAAGTAAACTCTTGCGATGTTGATTCTGAATTGAAACTAATTTGATTAAGATTATTCAAATTATATGTTGCTAAGGGTTTCTCGTTCGGACTTAACCATTTCTCTAAGTCTGCGTATGAATATATGTCGTTGTTATCTGTTGTTCTACTAAAAACAAGTGGTATGATTTTCTTATCATTCATCACCGTAGCTATTGAAACATGGGGTGTACCAAAAAGCATCTTTTCCATATCATTGTATGGTACAGAATGTTCTTTATTACGGTAATCGTTGAATTTTGCAGTATTTTCTTTTTTATCGATAGCCTTTTTCAAAGCAATGTATTTTGCTATTTCTAGCTGATTCGTCTTGGCTATAGCGTCTTTCATTTTTAAATTCATATCTGTAATCAAAGCGACATTTGTGGCAAATTGGGCCGCTTTACAAGCTTTTTCTGCCGCAGGAGTGAGTGCATTTGCTATAAGACATCCCGCGGTTAAGCCGACATCTATATCCTTACGAAGATTTTCCAGTTCTCCGATGTCTTCAACAAGTTCCAAATACTCCTTAATACTTTCGTAATTTCCGCTGTTCTTTTTTACATAGTCGTTTAAAGAATAGCCGATACGAGCAACATTTGCTTCCTTAAAGGCTAGGACATTTTTTCCCAAAGCGCTATATGATGGCACCTCAAATGTTCCGTCATCAAAAAAGTTCAAGGAGTAATTAGAGAGACTCCCCGCTAGTATATTTCTGCCGGTCCTTAATTTTTCGGATATTTCATTGACATCTGAAACTAATTTGGAAATATCTGTAGAATACTCTTCGATGAATGTCGAGAACAGCTCATTCTTATATTCATCAGGCAAGTATTTGCTAAGAGTTGATACTATAGTCCAAATAGAACTGGCAATATTTTCTTTATTGTATTTTAATTTTGAAAGCGTGGATATATCTCTTGCATATCCTACAATGTCGCCACCATATTCTCCGTACGCAGATGATAGTTTATTAGCAAAATCTTTAAGTTCGGTTGATGCTATTCCATTGGCCGCATCTTCTGCAATTTTTTTCAAATCATCTTCATTTGCAGGAATTCCGTATTCATTTGCTGCATTTGCTATTGCCGTCTTGAATGCTGATTCTATTTTTTGCTTGTTGATATGATTTTTTTGCTGATTAGCAAAATCAGACAAAGTCCTTCGACCATTTCCAAGAGTTGGCAACCCATAAGAGAATACTATGTTGTAGTCAGGATGGGCGAACCCATTCATTTGAGGCATTATGTTCAGAAGCTGTAGACTTCCAATATTCTCTTCAGCAACTTCAATCAATTTGTCCTTTTCTAAAACTTTTTTATATACATTGTCATTGAGATCCGCATCTTGTGCGAGATATAGCATAGATGCTTTATATTTCTTAAAATTATCAAGTGCTGGACTTACCGCTTCTGCCGCACTACCAGGATCTTGAGCAATCCCAATAACGGCTTCTTTGACTAAAGAAATTAATATTTCTTGCAATTGACCAACACCGCCAACTAAGTAAGCGGTCAAAATAATTGGGATTAGTTTTGTATAATCCGAAATAGACTTTATTTTATCAAGCTCTCTAGAACCATTCAAGAGAACTTGATCAGCAAAACCCGAACCTTCATGAGGCGTATTGAAAAATATTACATTTTCAATTTCGCCTTTATATTTGCTGCTTTGAATATATTCACGAACTGCAAGACCTGCAACACCTTCCGAAATAATAACAAATTTAAAAGGGATTAAATCTGGATTTGTTTTTTTTAGGTCGGCTAATTTTTTGCCATTTTTTTTCAATGAAACGACCTTTGCATTCTTTGTATTTGCAAACCAGTTAATCGTTGCTTTATTAAATATGGAATTATCTCCAATAAATAGTTCATTCGCTGCTTCGGAAGGCGTGTTTGCCATGCTATATGAGTGACAATAGACATATGAATCATCTCCCATGGAAAGATTTTTCTTGATGCCGAGATTATCCCAAGTGACATCTGAAGTAGATGTACATAAGTCTGATGCATCCAACATAATGAAAATTTTTGATGGATTTGGTTCGACAACCGATCCCAATGCAATGGATGTCATTATCAAAATTAGAATCAAAACAAATTTATGATTTTTCATTTTTTTATAAGTGTGTTTTTTTAGCGGCACAAATATAGAAAAAAGTTGTTTTTTTGAAAAATTTTGGCAGGCATTACACATATGCGTAATTTTTTTTAACGAATGTTTGAGCGGTTTATGAAAATCAAAACACCCCGCCACTTTTTGAGTGACGGGGCGTTTTCATCAGGTCAGGATCCTTCGCGACCAACGGTCGCTTAGGATGACGCATCAACCGCTTACAGGCTGATCAACCCTTCCGTATCCTTAGACATTGCGTCATAGAAGGCATAACGTGCGTCCACTTCCTTCTGGAGATCTTCAGCGAGCTTCTGCGCGACTTCGGGTTTTGAACGGGTCAAAGCCTTGAAGCGGTTCTCGGTGTAGATGTATTCCTTCACCGGAATGGTCGGCTTCTTGGAATCGAGGATCAGCGGGGCCTTGCCTTCTGCGGCGAGTGCCGGGTTGTAACGCAAAAGCGTCCAGTAGCCGGAATCCACCGCCATCTTCTGGTGAGCGAGCTGGTTGTTCAAATCGAAACCATGGTTGATGCACGGACAATAGGCGATGATGAGCGAAGGACCGTCATGCGCTTCCGCTTCCTGGAAGACCTTCAGCGTCTGCGCATCGTTTGCACCGATGGCCACGCGACCCACATAAACGTTCTTGTAGCTCATTGCAATAAGCCCCAAGTCCTTTTTACCGGCGCGCTTTCCTGCAGCGGCAAAGAGGGCGACTGCGCCACGGTTTGTCGATTTGGATGCCTGTCCACCCGTATTGGAATACACTTCGGTGTCGAGCACGAGGATATTGACATTTTCTCCGGTTGCCATCACATGGTCGAGTCCACCGTAGCCGATATCATAAGCCCAGCCATCGCCTCCGATAATCCATACGGATTTTTTGACCAGATAGTCGGCGAATTCGTCCGCCAATGTTTTGGCATCGTCGCTGCCGATTTTCTGAAGTTCCGCCTTCAACTTGGCGACATTTTCACGCTGAGCCTGGATGCCGGCTTCGTCTTTTTGCTCCTGCGTTTTCAATGCGTTAACGAGGTCGGCAGGAAGCTTGTCTGCGAGGGAGTCCAAAAGATCCACCGCCTGTTTTGCATGCTTGGAAACGCCGAGGCGCAAGCCTAAACCAAATTCGGCATTGTCTTCAAAGAGGCTGTTCGCCCAAGCAGGGCCGCGTCCGTCCTTGTTCTTTGCCCAAGGAGTCGTCGGGAGGTTGCCGCCGTAGATGGAAGAGCAGCCTGTCGCATTTGCGACGACCATGCGGTCACCGAAAAGCTGGCTTACCAAACGGACGTAAGGCGTTTCGCCGCAGCCCGCGCAAGAGCCGCTAAATTCAAAGAGCGGTTCCAGAAGCATCGCCTGCTTGACTAGGCTCTTATTGACCTGGGTGCGGTCAAATTCCGGGAGATCCACAAAGAAGTCCCAGCACTTGCCTTCCTGCACTTTAATGGGAGCCTGCGGAACCATATTGATGGCTTTCTTGGTTTCGTCGGTTTTGTCCTTGCCGATGCAAGCCTGCGTGCAAACGCCGCAGCCCGTACAGTCGTAACTGGAAACGGAAAGGGTGAACATCGGCTTTTCGGAACCCGCAAGCTTGTAGCCCTTTGCCGCCACGGATTTGAATCCTTCTGGCGCATTGGCGAGTGCGGATTCGTCCACAACTTTGATACGGATCGCTGCATGCGGGCAGACCATCGCACACTTGCCGCACTGTACACAGACGTCCGGATTCCAGCTAGGAATCGCCAAAGCGAGGTCGCGCTTTTCATATTTGGTCGTGCCCGTCGGGAACACGCCATCCACCGGCATTTTCGAGACGGGCAGTTTTTCGCCGTTGCCGCGGATGATTTCCGCAGTGACTTCGTTCACGAACTGCGGGGCGTCGCCGTGAATGGCTTCGCGGAACTCCGTTTTGCTCGTTACCGCATTCGGCACTTTGACTTCGTGGAGGTTCGCGAGAGAGGCGTCGATTGCGTCCCAGTTTTTCTGAACGACTTCCATGCCTTTCTTGGCATAGGTTTTTTCCGCATACTTCTTGATGTATTTGATGGCGGTATCTGCATCCAAAACGTTGCCGAGCTTGCTGAAGAAGCAAGTCTGCATGACGGTATTGATCCGGCGTCCCATTCCCGTTTTCGCAGCGACGGCATAGGCATCAATGACATACACCTTGAGATGCTTGGCAATAATCGCTTCTTGTACGGGGCGAGGGAAAGTGTCCCACACGGTTTCAGCAGAATGCGGCGTGTTCACGAGGAATGTCGCCCCATCCTTCGCATATTTCAGCATATCGACCGATTCCAAATGCGGCGTGTGATGGCAAGCCACAAAGTCCGCCTGATTTTCTTCAATGAGATAAGGCGCGTCGATAATGGACTTTCCAAAACGCAAGTGCGAAGTCGTCATGGAGCCGGACTTTTTGGAGTCGTAAACGAAATAGCCCTGAGCATAATTGTCGGTTTCGTTGCCGATAATTTTGATGGAGTTCTTGTTGGCGCCGACAGTGCCATCGGAACCCAGACCGAAGAACATCGCCTGGAAGAAGTCGCTTTCGAGCTTGAAATTCGGATCGACATCCAAACTGGTGTGGCAAACGTCATCGTTGATGCCCACCGTGAAGCGGGTTTTCGGGGAAGCCTTGGCGAGTTCGTCAAAAATCGCTTTGACCATCGCCGGCGTAAATTCCTTGGAAGAAAGGCCGTAACGCCCGCCGATAATCGACGGAAGCGCAATTTCGCCTTTCATCGCTGCACCGGAAATCGCCGTGATCACATCTTCGAGAAGCGGCTCGCCTGCGGAACCCGGTTCCTTGGAACGGTCGAGGACGGCAATTTTCTTTGCGGTTTTAGGCAGAGCGGCGACAAGCTGTTCCGAGGGGAACGGACGATACAGGCGCACAATCAGCACGCCGAGCTTTTCACCCTTCTTATTCAGATAGGCGACCGTATCCTTGATGGTGGAAGCGGCCGAGCCCATCACGACGATGACGCGTTCCGCATCGGCGGCCCCGACATAATCCACCAGATGATACTGGCGACCGGTAAAGCTCGCCACTTTGTCCATATATTTTTGGACGATTGCCGGATACGCTTCGTAATATTTATTGACCGTTTCGCGACCCTGGAAATAGACGTCCGGGTTCTGGGCTGTTCCGCGCATGGTCGGACGATCCGGAGTCAGCGCGCGTTCGCGGCAAGCCTTGACATATTTTTCATCAATGACCTGACGAATGACGCCGTCTTCGAGAGATTCGATTTTCATCACTTCGTGCGAAGTACGGAAACCGTCAAAGAAATGCATCGTCGGGATTCTGCCTTCCAGAGTGGAAGCGTGGGCGACGAGCGCCAAGTCCTGGCATTCCTGTACGGAAGAAGAGCTCAGCATGGCAAAGCCCGTCTGGCGGCAGGCCATCACGTCGGAATGGTCGCCAAAAATAGAAAGGCCCTGCGCGGCAAGCGAGCGGGCTGTTACATGGAAAACCGTCGGGGTGAGTTCACCCGCAATCTTGTACATATTCGGAATCATCAGGAGAAGGCCCTGAGATGCCGTAAAGGTGGTCGTCAAAGCTCCCGCCTGAAGTGCTCCGTGCACCGTTCCTGCGGCACCGCCTTCGGACTGCATTTCAAACACGCGGGGAACTTGGCCCCAGATATTCTTTTTACCTGCCGCACTCCAGTTGTCCGCATGCTCGGCCATCGGGCTAGACGGGGTAATCGGATAGATAGCGGCGACTTCGCTTACTTGAAAAGCTACGTTGGCGGTGGCTTCGTTACCGTCAACGGCAATCATCTTTTTTGCCATAGGTAGGATACTCCAAAAATTAAGTAAACATCTCAACGCATCGTTTTCGAGATATTCTGGGCATAAAACTACATTTTATTCGACGCTAAATGCGGGAAAAAATCAAAAAAAAGGATAAAAGAACTTTTCCTGCGACTTGGATAGCTGACAAAAACGGCAAGAAAAGAGGTGAAACCGCCCAAAGCAAAGCACTTGCTGTTTTAAAAAGCCCATATTAAATCCGGATTTTATTATATTGGCAAAACGGAGAACAACAAAAATGAAGGATTTTGCAAGAGAATACCACGCCAAACACCTGGGCAACTGCGCAATGTCCGTTGCCGCCGCCTGGCTGAACGCCCATGAAAGCGACCCTTCCGAAGTCGAAAAATTTAAAACCTGCGGTGCGGGGCGTGCTCCCGACGGCCTGTGCGGAGCACTTTACGCCGCCACGCAATTCATGCCCGAAAAAAAGGATGCCATTGTTCAGGAATTCAGCCGGGTTGCCCAAGGAACTCTTTGCAAGGAGATTCGCAGCAAGACCAATATGACCTGCAATGACCGGGTCGCCCTTGCCGCCGAAATCCTTTCGCATCTCGAAGAAAAATAACCTGTTCGATTTGCTCGATTTTCACATTCACATCGCGCGACTTCCCCGCCCGGAAGAAATTTCCCGAGCGCTCGTCCGTCGTGGCTATAAGGCTGTTCTTGTCGCCTGCGAGCCCTGGGAATGGGAAAGAATCGAAGCGTTGCTTCCTCTATGGAAAGATTCGGCGATTCCCTGTTTTGGCATACACCCGATGATCGCTGCGAATTTGAATCGGGAAGAACTTGCCGCCTTGCGCTCCCTGCTGCACAAATACCCGCAGGCCTTTGTCGGGGAATGCGGACTGGACAAGCGTTTCCCCGGCTATGCGCCCGGAGAAATCCAAGAAAGCGTATTTCAAACCCAAGCGGAAATGGCTCTGGAAATGCAACGCCCGCTGATGCTCCACTCGGTCGGCGATTCGCGTCGCCTTTTGAAAATTCTCGAAGGAGCTGGATTTTCGCCAACTTGCGGACAGCCGATTTTTCACCGATTTTCTGGCGATGCGGAAATCGTCAAACGGGCGCTGGCGTTGAATGCGCTATTTTCCTTGCATTTAGACAGTTTTCGCAAAAAATCCTTTTGTCGCGCGCTCCCGCTCATCCCGGCAGAGAGAATCCGCTTTGAAACCGACGCCGACGAAAGTTTTTTGATGCCCAGCCCCGAAGCCCTGGAAAGCAACTTGCAGGAATGCGTTCGGCGTTTTGAATGGCTAAAAATGGAACGAGATTCCGAAAACCTCTGAATTCGTTTAGATATTCGCGAAATTTGCCTCTTTTTAATTTCGGCAACGCTGAAAAACTTTTCTTCTTCTGTTTTGGCGATGAAAAGCGCTTTTAAAGCAAACGCTCCTCCGAACGAATTAAACGCAAAGACAAAATTGTACCGCCAAAATTCACGAAATTTGGGCTTTTTCGCTGTTTTTTTGATAGATTTAGGGTATGCCAACGGAAATTTTGCAACCGACACAAGAACATATTATTCATGTGCTGATGAAAAAGAACCCCGCCCTTGACGAGGGAATGCTTCGGAATGCCGTAGCGTTTATATCCGATGCGCACAAGGGACAATTTCGCAAAAGTGGAATGCCCTACACGGAACATCCCTACGAAGTCGCCAAAATCATAGCCGAAATGAAACTCGACACCTCTTCGGTACTTGCGGGATTATTGCACGATGTCGTCGAAGACACTCCGCACACTCTTGAAGAAATCAAATCCCGATTTGGCGAAGACGCCGCCTTTATGGTAGATGCCGTAACAAAAATTTCCGCCGTGCAAAAGCAGGGAAATAAAATCGAGCAGAAGGCGGAAACCTATCGCAAATTCATCAGCGCGATGGCAAAGGACCCGCGGGTCATCATGATTAAAATTGCGGACCGCCTGCACAATATGCGGACCCTGCAATACATGAAACCCGAGAAGCGCAAAATTATCGCTCAGGAAACCCTCGACATCTACACGCCGCTCACCCACCGTTTTGGACTTTACCAGTTCAAATCCGAATTGGAAGATCTGGCTTTTAAATACCTGAATCCGGTCGAATACAAGCGGGTCGTCGATCACCTTCTTTCTACAAAGGAAGAGCGCGAACGCTATATCAAATCGGTGGTGGGCCCGCTCCAGATCAAAATGGCGTTGGAAGATTTTGACTGCGTTATCCAAGGGCGCACCAAGAACATCTACAGCATCTACGGGAAAACCCTGAGCCGCAACTGCTCGCTGGATGAAATTTTTGACATTTTCTCCATTCGCATTATTGTAGAAACCATTCCCGAATGCTACCAGGCACTCGGTTACGTGCACAATCTCTGGACGCCCCTGCAAGGGCTTTTCAAGGACTACATCGCAACGCCGAAACCGAATCTTTACCAGAGTATTCATACGACGGTCATCGGGCCGGAAAATAAAATGGTCGAAGTGCAAATCCGCACGAAGGACATGGACTTGACCGCTGAAAAGGGCTTTGCGGCGCATTGGGCTTACAAGCTCGAGACGCAGAGAAGCGGTGAAGAGCTCGAATGGATCGACCGTCTTGCCAAATTACAGGCGGAAATTCCGGATTCCGTGGAATATCTGAACTTTTTGCGCGTCGATTTGAAAAACGAAGGCGTTACCGTATTCACTCCGAAAGGCGACTCCATTGAACTTCCTGAAGGGAGTACGATTCTCGACTTTGCCTTTGCCGTTCACACGGAACTCGGTTTGCATTGCGTGGGTGCGCGCATCAACAACGACGTGATTAGTGCGACGAAAGTCGTCCCCAACGGCGCCACCATTCAAATACTCATCAACCATAACCAGAGCCCGAGCCCGGAATGGCTAGAAATCGTCCGCACCGAAAAGGCGAAGCAGGAACTCCGCCGCTGGATGCGCACAAGCATTGCCAAGGAAGCGCAAACCCTCGGCAAGGAGCTGTGGCAACGGGAATTGCGGGTTTTCAAAATCCAGAAGCACGAAGAACAGCCGAAACCCGAAGAAATCTGCGAATTTTTCAAAGTAAAGAATATCGAGGAATTTTATGACAGGCTTGGACTCGGCAATATGGAACTTTCCGAGCTTGCCCGCTTCATTCAAAAAATCCACCCGGAAAAATTCCAGGAAGCCGATCCGGAATCGCCCGTGAAACTTTTCGTGACCAACCAGGCGGATGAATCCCAGCTGCCCGTGGAAGTCGGCAATGAATCGAGCCTTCTTATCCACTTTGCCAGTTGCTGTTCCCCGATTCCCGGAGAGCCGATTGTCGGAGCGCTGATGCCGAAACACGGCATTGAAGTCCACCGTAAAGACTGCACGCGTCTTTTGAACATCCCCGAAACCCGCCGGATTTCCATGGAATGGAACAGCGATTCCAAAAAGGAGTTTTCTGTGCATTTAAAAGTGGACACCGACGACCGCAAGGGCATTACCGCCGAAATTTTGGACGAAATGAACAAGGCGAAGGTTTTTATTGAGCGGATGAGCGTCGTTTCTGCCAAAAAGGCAGGACGGATTCGTCTTGTTTTCCGCATTGCCCGCCGGGACATTTTGGAACGCCTGATGGAATCCCTCCGCAAAATTTCAGGAGTTCGCGAGGTAACACGCCTATGATGACACTCACCCATCCCGTTGAAGACCAGACCGTCCGCAATCGGGCGTTCAACTGCCGAATGCGCAACCGCCGATACGAGGAAGTTTTTTACGCTTTCTGCGCGCTCTCCCCTTTGATGACGCAGACCAATGTGAGCGATCGACGCGAATGGTTTGCCGCCATCGGTGAAAAAATCGCCGTTTGTGAAACGACGCTCGAAGCCTGTCTGGAATATGCGCAGGCTTCCGTCTTTTTTGGCAAGCTTGAAAAAATCGGGCACTACTCCTCGGAAAATCCCCGCGGCATTTTGCAAGAAGAGCTGCTGCTCGTGTATTTTTTGAGCGAACTGCAATCGACAACCCGCTATCTGCTTTCGCGCATTGAAATGGACAAGGAATTGCAGAATATGGATTCTAAAATGGAAGCCAACAAAAACGGTGCCTACGTTTTCGGATTCATTTCCAATATGCATAAAAATCTGAACGCCTTGAACCTCGCGACGGAAAAGGAATTTCGCGATTTGCACTCGCACATTAAAACGCGTTTTGAAATCGGGAACGAACTTTTCGGCGTTTTGCAAGAAGTGCAGCATTTCTATTAATCGAAGGTGATTATGCAGCTTTCCGAATACTTTATCCTCATTTTCTTCCTTTTTCTAGGAATTGTCGTCGCCGGTGGAGCCGTCATTTTCGGCAAGATTCTAGGGCCGAAATCCAAGGAAACCAAAAATAAATTTGCGCCTTATGAATGCGGAATGCAAACCGTCGGGAACGCGCGAATCCAATTCAAAGTCGGCTACTATCTTTTTGCGCTCCTGTTTTTGATTTTCGATATCGAAGCGCTTTTTCTGTTTCCCGTTCTTGTCCACTTCAAGGCGATTGTCGGCGGGGAAACCATCCTTTCGCCTGTCATCGTCGCCATCGACCTCGTCGTATTTTTGGCGATACTCGTCTGCGGACTTGCCTACGCTTGGAATAAAGGAATCCTCAAATGGGAATAATCAATTACTTGCCCAAAATTCTCGACCCGGTTCCCGGCGGAAAAAAAATCGTGGACGCCCTAGACTATGTAGTGAACTGGGCGCACGCCAATTCCCTTTGGCCTTTGACCTACGGCACCAGCTGCTGCGCCATTGAAATGATGTCCGCATCCATGGCCCGCTACGATATCGCCAGGTTCGGCTCCGAAGTTTTCCGCGCTTCCCCACGGCAAGCGGATCTTTTTATTTTGGCCGGAACGATTACAGAAAGAATGGCTCCCGCCATCCAGATGCTCTGGGAGCAAATTCCGGGCCCCAAATACGCTATCGGCATGGGAGCGTGTACCATTTCGGGTGGACCTTTTTATTACAACAATTACTCCGTCGTCCGCGGCGCGGCCAGCATCATTCCCGTTGACGTTTTTATTCCCGGATGTCCGCCCAGACCGGAAGCGCTTTTCCATGGACTTTTAAAGCTCCGGGAAAAAATTCGGCAGGAAACCTACCGTCACCCGTGGCACGAAGGCGACATCGATTCCACGGATCTGGGGAACCGTTTTGCCGAAGCAAAGAAAGCCTGGGAGGCTTTGGAAAAAATCAAGGACGAGGAAATGGCGGAAGCCCGGGCGCATTTCAAAGAGCGGAATCCCGATTACAAATCCGACTATCGTCCGACCCGCATCGTAAAGGAAACCTTTCCGGAAGTTCCCTACCGGGCAAGAAAACAGCAAGGACTTTCGCAAAAAGAACTTTTTGGCATTGCGCAGGAGAAATTCCAAGGCGTTTCGCTTTACGGGCTGGAAGTTTCGGACGAGGCTTTTGCCGCCATGGAATCCGATACGCCGCTGGATATTCTGGTTTCCAGAGAAGACTATTTGACTCTCGCCGAATTTTTGAAAAACGATCCGAGAACGCAGATGGATTATCTGATTGACGTGACCGCCGTCGATTGGAAGGACCACTTCGATTTGATCGCCCAGCTGATGAGTTCAGAAAAAGGCCATAAGATTTTTCTGCGCCTTTCGCTTCCGAAGGACGATTCCATTCCCGAAGAGAAACGGGCGAAGAGTATTTTGGCTTCCGCTCCGTCGCTTTCCAAGCTGTATTTAGGGGCGAACTGGAAAGAACGCGAAGTCTTTGATATGTTCGGCATCGCCTTTGAAGGGCACGACGACCTGCGCCGGATTTTTTTGGACGAAGATTTTCCGGGCTATCCTCTTCGCAAGGATTTTACGCACCCGCACATCATTTCGAGGGAGGGCTAAATGGAAGAACTATTCAACCTTCCCGGATTCAAGGAAGTTTTCAAGGACCCGAACAGCGAAGAATTTATTGTGAACATGGGTCCGCAGCATCCCAGCACGCATGGGGCTTTGCGTTTGCAGCTGCGTCTGGACGGCGAAAACATCATCGAGGTCGTGCCGCATCTGGGCTACATCCATCGGGGACTCGAAAAACAGGCGGAAAGCCAAAATTATCTGCAATACATTCACCTTTCCGACCGGCAGGATTACCTGACCGCAATCCAAAATAATCTGGGAGTCTGTCTGGCTTTGGAAAAGGGGATGCAGATTGGAGTTCCCGAACGGGGCGAGTACATTCGGGTGATGATGGCGGAACTCGGGCGTATTGCGTCGCATCTGGTTTTCTACGGCTGCTTCGGCGGCGATTTGGGCGGCCAGACGCCTCTAATCTACGGCTTTAAAGAACGGGAAATGATCCACGATATTTTCGACGAGCAGACCGGTTCCCGCCTGACGACCAACTTTTTCCGACCGGGCGGTTCCCGCTACGACGTGACGGATACGTTCATTCCCAGAGTCAAGGATTTTCTGGAAAAGCTGAAGCCCGCCATGGAGGATTACGAAAGACTGCTCAGCACGAATCTGGTTGTTCTGGAGCGCACACAGGGAATTGGCGTGCTTTCCAAAAAGGACGCGCTTGCATTCGGATGTTCCGGCCCTGTCGCCCGCGCTTCGGGAGTAAATTACGACGTCCGCAAAAACGACCCTTATGGCATTTACGACACATTCGACTTCCAAGTGCCGATTCGTACCGAAGGTGACTGCTACGCCCGTTACCAGGTGCGCATCGCCGAAATCCACGAGTCGATGAAGATTCTGGAGCAGTGCATTTCCCGCTTTCCCGAAGGGCCGTGGCGCAGTAAGGAAAAGCCCGTTCGACTTCCGGCGGGCAGCTATTATGCGGCGAGCGAAACGGCGAAGGGACTCTATGCGACCTATGTGGTTGCCACTTCCGGAGACAAGCCTTACCGCATCCATACGCGCGGCCCTAGCTTTGCGAATCTTTCCGCTTTAAACACGATGGTCAAAGGGCATAAAGTAGCAGACCTGGTGGCCGTCATGGCGACCCTCGACCCCGTTATTCCCGAAATCGATAGGTAAACGATGACTCCGTCTATTACAAATCCGATTGGCGACTTTGTTCGGGCGAACATTCCCATTCCGGAACTCGCCTACCTGATTAACGCCCTGCTGTGTATCTGCGCAATTTGCACGGTGGCTTTTGGAAGCGCAATGGTGCTGGTTTACATGGAACGCAAGGTATGCGCCCACGTCCAATGCCGTCTGGGTCCCATGCGACTCGGCTTTCACGGCTGCATCCAGACTGTCGCCGATACGATCAAGCTCATTTTCAAAGAGGTCTATGCTCCCGGCGGCGCGGACAAGATTCTTTACTACATGGCTCCGATGGTCATTCTCGTTGCGCCCTTTATGGCTCTCACGATGATTCCTTTTGGCCCGTCCCTGCAAGTCGCCGACATTCCCGTCGCCGTGCCGCTGATCATTGCGGTAAACGGTTTCGGCATTTTGGGAATTCTGCTTGGCGGCTGGTCGTCGAACAACAAATATTCCCTTTTGGGTTCGCTCCGTTCCGGAGCCCAGATGATAAGCTATGAAATTTCATATTCCCTCGTCCTTCTCTTTATTGTGATGCTCGCCGGTTCCGCAAGCCTTCGCGATATTACGCTAAGCCAGCAAGGAACCCTTATCGACTGGTGGATTTTCAAAGCGCCCGTCATCGGGATTATCGCTTTTGTCATGTTCCTCATCAGCTCTTCCGCGGAACTGAACCGCGCGCCTTTTGACATCGTCGAAGCCGAACAGGAATTGACCGGCGGCTACCACACGGAATACAATGGCACCGCTTTTGCCATGTTCTACCTCGCCGAATACATCAACCTGGTGACGACTTCCTCTTTGGCGACTGTCTTTTTCTTTGGCGGGTATCTGCCTCCCTGCATCGGAATCGCCGCTATCGATAGCATTTTGAACATGGTTCCCGGCGTCGTCTGGTTCTTTGCCAAAGTAGTCGTGATGATTTGGATTTACATGATGCTCCGTTGGACATTCGTGCGCCCGCGCGTGGACCAGCTGATGAGTCTGGAATGGAAATTCCTCTTGCCCGTGAATCTGATTCTTCTAATTCTCGGTGCCGTCTTTATCTCTTTCGGATGGATTATCAAATGAACCGCTATTTTAAACGCATTCTCCAGTCCGCCAGTTTTTTCAAAGGACTTTCCGTCACCCTGAAATATTTTTTTCAACCCAAGCGGATTGTGACCGAACAATATCCGGAAAACAGGGACACTCTTCGCATGTATTCCCGTTTCCGTGGACGGTTGGAAATGATTGAGGATGAAAACGGCGAGAACAAGTGCACCGCCTGTGGGATGTGCGAAAGGAATTGCCCGAACGGAAGCATCAGCGTTTTGCCGACGAAGAATATCGCCGGGAAAAAAGTTCTCGGGCGTTATATTTATCGGCTGGACACCTGCACGCAATGCGGACTTTGCGTCGAAAGTTGCCCATTTGGCGCGATTCGCATGAATCAGGAATTTGAACTCGCCGAATTTGACCGCAGCCGTTTTGAAATGAAATTGAACCAGAAGGAGGGGCGAGCATGAGTCTTATTTCCGACGCGCTCTTTTCGGACATCGTTTTTTATGTGGTCGCCGCCGCGATGATTCTTTCGGCAATTATCACGATTACGGCAAAAAACCTGTTGCAGAGCGCCGTGTTTCTGATTGTTTCCTTTATCGGAACGGCGATTCTCTATTTGATACTCCATGCGGAATTTATCGCGATGGCGCAAATTATGGTTTATGCGGGAGGCGTCGTCATCTTTGTGATATTCACCATCCTTTTGACAAGCCATCTGGGAGAGGCGACGCTGAATATCAAACTGCCAAGAAATTTTATCGCCCTCGCTATCGCTGGCGGACTTCTGTTCACCGTGGTTCGTTTTTTGCTAAAAGCGAAAGACATCCAGACCGCTTTGCCGGGTGCCCATAGCGATTACGCTTCCCTTCCGCAGCTCGCCCTGCGCCTGCTCTCCTCGGATCCTTCTGGTTTTTTGATTCCTTTTGAACTCGTGAGCTTTATTTTATTGGTGACACTCATCTGCGCCATTACCATTGCGCGCAAACTCAAGGGGGAAGAATGACCCTCGAAAACTGCCTGATACTTTCCTTTATTCTTTTCGCTATCGGCATCTGCGGCGTACTTCGCCAACGGCACATGGTCGGCATGCTGATTTCGATTGAAATCATGCTCAATGCGGCGAATATGAATTTCATTTCTTTTGCGTATTTCAGGGCCGCGGATGCCACCGCCGGAGCCGTGTTCAGCATTTTTGTCATCGCGCTCACCGCCTGCGAAATGGCGATTGCTTTGGCGATCGTCGTCAGCATGTACCGTCGCCATCACAGTTTGGACGTCAACCAATTGAGGGATCTCCATGAATGAATTTCTGATTTCCCATAGTTACTGGATTCTTCTTTTTCCGTTGATCGGGTTTCTGGTGAACGGCTTGATTCTTGCCAAAAATCACCGCAAGGCGGCAGGAACTCTTTCCGTCGTCCTTTCGGGGTTTTCAATGCTCTATGCGATCGCCTTGGTCGTCGCCTATTTCGCCGGAAACGCACCGCAGGCGATTGTCGCTTGGAAATTTCCCTTTCTCGCATTTTCTAAAACCCTGATTGCCGAAGCCGCCTTTTTGCTGGATCCGCTTTCGGCCATGATGGTTTTTGTCGTGACCGTCATCGCTTTCTTTGTGAACATTTACAGCCTGGGCTATATGCGCGAGGATCGGGCGGAAGGGCGATTCTTTGCGCTGCTTTCCTTTTTCACGTTTTCCATGCTCGGCCTTGTGGTTGCGACGGGGCTTTTTCAGATGTATTTCTTTTGGGAACTGGTCGGCATCGCAAGCTATTTGCTCATCGGTTTTTGGTATGAACGTCCCCGTGCCGTGGCCGCGTCAAAGCAAGCGTTTATTGTGACCCGCTTTGCGGACAGCTTTTTTCTGCTAGGCATTGTCATTGTAACTTATGTCGTCAAATCGTTCCATTTCGGCGTGCTGAATATCGTCCAGCCCGAAATGATGACGGGAACTATTTCCCTTGGATTCTGGGATGTTTCCGCCCGGGACGCCCTTCTCTTCGGTTCCGTTCTGATTTTTATCGGCGGCTGGGGAAAGAGCGCCATGTTCCCCTTGCACATCTGGCTTCCGAACGCCATGGAAGGTCCGACACCTGTTTCCTCCATCATCCATTCCGCAACGATGGTTGTCGCCGGTGTTTATCTGGTCGCGAGGATGTTCCCGTTTTTTGCCTCTTGCGAAGGCACACTGGAAATTGTCGGCACCGTCGGAGCGTTCACGGCGATTTTTGCAGCGGTTATCGCATGCACGCAAAAAGATATCAAGCGGATTCTCGCCTACTCGACCCTTTCGCAACTCGGCTATATGATGTTCGGGCTTGGAGTTTCGGCAACCGCAGCGGCGAGCTTCCACGTTTTCAACCACGCCTTTTTCAAGTGCATGCTCTTCCTGGTCGCCGGCTCCCTGATCCACCAAGTGGAAACGAACGATTTGGACAAAATGGGCGGACTCCGCAAAAAAATGCCGTTCACTTATATCGCCGCCCTCATCGCGTGCCTTTCCATTTCGGGCATTCCGCCGTTTTCGGGATTCTTCTCCAAAGATGAAATCCTTTCGGGCGCAATCGCCTCCGGCCATCCGTTTATTTTTGCGGTCGGCTTTGTCACCAGCGCGCTGACGGCTTTCTACATGTTCCGCTTTTTCTTCCTCGCTTTCCACGGGAAGCCTCGCGCCGACCTTTCCCACGCGAAGGAGGATTTCGCAATGACCTTGCCTATCGTGTGTCTTGCCGTTCCATCGTTTTTCAGCGGATTCCTTTGCCGCGGGTTCTTTGAAAAATTCTTCGACAGTTCCGCTGCGCACCTACCGGAAACCGCCTCCTCTTTGACTCCCTACGTTCCTTATCTGGCAACCGGAGCCGGCATTTTGGGAATCGCCGTGGCATGGGTCCTTTACGCCAGCCCGAAAACGAATATCTCCCGTGCGCTGGATTCCACAAACCGGTCCGCGCTTTACAAAACCGTCTATCACAAGTTCTACTTCGACGAAGGCTATTACGCATTCACCCGCCAGTTTATTTTCCGGGGAGTCGCCGCCTGCGCACGAGCTTTTGAAGATTACGTCATCGGCGGGATTCTCAAGCTGGTCACGTCCGTAGTCCACTTTGCCGGAACGCTTGTCCGCGAAATGCAGACGGGCTACCTTTCCATCTACATCGGCACGCTTATCGTCGGCGTCATCCTGTGGCGTTACCTCGGCGGACTTCCCATCTAAAGGTTTAGTATGATTAGCACAGTCCTTTTCAATTCCATCTGGATTCTGCCGCTCGTTGCGGTTCTTGTATGCGCACCGATTTCCCGAAAGCATACCGCCCTAATCAAACGGATTCATCTGCTATTCGCCGGAATCTCGCTGGCCATCGCCTCGTGGCTCGTTTTTCACACGTACTCGCTGACCATGCCGCTCGGCATTCCCGAAGGCAACAAGCCCTTTCTCCAATTTCTGACGGATTTTGAATGGCTCCCGGCGATTCACGCCCATTACACGATGGCAACCGACGCTCTCGGCATTCTCCTCGTCTTTTTGACGGCCGTCATCGTCTTCACGGGAATGCTCGCCAGCTGGAAAGTGGACAAGCAGCAGAAGGAATTTTTCGCGCTGATGCAGCTTTTGGGCACCGCGGTTTACGGCGTATTCATGAGCTTCGACCTGGTCCTCTTCTTTGTGTTCTACGAAATGGAAGCCCTTTGCATGTATCTGATGATTGCGGGCTGGGGAACGGGCAACAAGGATTACGGAGGCAAAAAACTCACGCTGACGCTGGCGCTCGGTTCCGCCATGGTGCTTTCAACCCTGTTCGGCATTTTTATCGAAAGCGGAGCAACAACTTGGAACATCGTCGAACTCGCCGACGTGAAGCTTCCGATGAATTTCCAGATGTGGGCGTTCCCGATGCTCTTCATGGGGTTTGCCGTTTCGGGTTCTCTTTTTCCGTTCCATTTCTGGTCGCCGGACGGTCACGCTTCCGCTCCGACGGCCGTTTCCATGCTCGCCGCTGGCGTGATGATGAAAATGGGTCCCTTCGCTTGCCTTCGGATCGCCATCTATTTGATGCCGGAAGCCGCCCGAATTTACCTGCCCTACATCGCCGTGCTCGTCATCTTCAATGTCGCGGTGGCCTGCTTTATCGCCATGCGCCACAAGGACCTCAAATACATCACGGCATACAGCTCCATTTCTCACCTGGGTCTTATCTTTTTGGGACTCGTGGCTGCGACCCCTTTGGCATTCCGGGGAGCCGCATTGCAAATGCTTTCCCACGGATTTCTGACGGGACTTTTCTTTGCGAGCATCGGCATGATTTACGGTCGCACCCACACCCGCAACATCGATGAAATGGGCGGACTCATGCGCATCATGCCATTCCTCGGCGTAGCCTTCACCATCGCCGGATTTGCGGGACTCGGACTTCCCGGGCTTTCGGGCTTCGTCGCCGAAACATCCATTTTTATCGGCAGCTTCCAAAGCCCCGTTCCGCATATTCGAGTCATCACCATTCTGGGAATCCTTTCGATTACGGCTACAGCGGTCTATATTCTGCAAACCGCCAACCGGATGCTTTCCGGACCCGTCCGCTTCGAACAATTCAAAAAACTTCCCGATGCGGATTGGACCGAAAAAGTCGCTCTGATCATCATCACACTCTGCCTTTTGGGAATCGGACTCTTCCCCGGCTGGATTTCGGAATTTCTCGACACGGCCATCGCTCCCATCTACGCCAACCTGATGAGGTAAAATCATGACAACTTTTATTTTACCCGATATTCTGCTTTTGCTTTTTCCTTTTGCCGTCGTCACGCTGCATTTGCTCCTTCCGAAAAAACGCCAGCTGCCGTTCGTCTTTTCCGTTCTGTTTTTCGGTGGCGTTTTCATTTTGCTCAACTCGCTTCTGGTCGGGGGAACGCAGACTTTCCTTTCCAACTGGAAAATCGACAGCTTTGGCATTCTCATGCGGGAAGTCCTTGTGATGGGCACGCTGCTCGCCCTGCTTTTTGCCAAAGACTACTTTGACCACCCTGCCGACGGAAAGCCCCAACTGCACCAGTTTCCGGAATTTTCCGCCGCCATCGCCGCCGCCACCTTTGGAGGGTTCATCGTCGTATCCGCAGACGAACTGCTCTCTCTCTTTTTGGGACTCGAACTCGCCACGCTCCCGATGTATGCGCTCACCGCGTGGAACAAGGCCGATCCGCAAGGCTCCGAAGCCGGCACCAAATACATTTTGATGGGAAGCGTCGCCACGGCATTTGAATTGTTCGGACTCAGTTACCTGTATGGATTTTCGGGCAGCATGCGCTTTGACGGCATCGCCCAGGCCGTCGCCGAAAGCCCGATGGATCCCCTGCTCTGGATTTCCGCCCTCTTCCTTTTTTGCGGAATCGGATTCAAGCTCACCCTCTTCCCCTTTCACACCTGGGCTCCCGACGTCTATGAAGGCGCGCCCACTCCCGTCACCGCCGCTTTGGCTGTCACCAGCAAGACCATCGCCATCGCTTTCGTCGCCGTCCTCGTTTACGGTCCTCTCTCCGCCATTCACGACGCATTGATTCCCTTCCTTTCCGTCCTCGCCGGAGTTACGATTCTCGCCGGCGGGCTGGGTGCGCTCAAGCAATCTCGCCTACGCCGCTTCATGGCCTACAGTTCCATCTCGCAGGCCGGATACATTCTCGTCGCCTTGATCGGTCCCGAAACCACAGCGAAAACGGCGCTTGTCTTTTACCTTTTCCTCTACGCGCTTTCCAATTATCTGGCGTTTTTCGTTTTCGGCATCATCGGGCAAAAGCGTCCGGAAAGCTTCCACTCCCTCGCCGGCCTTTCCAAGGAATGCCCGAGTCTGGCCGTCGCCACGGCCATCGCCGCGTTCAGCCTCGCTGGAATCCCGCCACTCGCCGGATTCGTCGGCAAATTCTTCCTCTTTGAAAGTGCCGCCCACTCCCACGCCTACTTCATCATCGCCTTCGCCTGCATCAACAACGTGATAGCGCTTTACTACTACCTGCAACTGGTGAAAAGCGCCTGGGTGGACTCGCCGGACGAAAACCTCGCCCCGATAGCCATCAACCGGCGGCAAAAGATCTGCGTCGTCCTTCTCACGGCCAGCGTCCTCCTCGTCGGCGTCCTTCCTTTCCTCAGCACGAATATCCAAAGCGTTCTCGGAAGCTGAACGGAAAAATCCGACTCCGGTTCCGGCTTTTTAGAATCAAAGCCAAAAGGAAATCAAAAGGAACTTTTTGAAAAGTCGGGCGTGCCCCGGCGGCAAAAGGCAAAATGAAAATTTTCACGCCGCCGGGTCGGCGAGCTGCGGGCTACCCGTTGGTCGGTGCTATGCACTGGCGCATCCGCGCCACCCTCCGCATGCCTCACGCAAAAATGCAAAGGCGCCATCGCGCCAAACCTATTCCTGCTTTTCCGTAGAAATCGGAGGAAAAGGCATTTCCAAATCCACGCTAATCGGGCAATGATCCGAACCGAGCACTTCGGTGTAAATTTGCGCATCGCTCACATTTTGCGAAAGCCCCGCATCCACAAAAGCGTAGTCGATTCGCCAACCGACATTCCGCGCCCTAGAGTTCGCCCGATTCGACCACCAGGTGTAAGTGTCCCGCGCATCCGGGTGCAGAGTACGGAAAGTATCTTCAAATCCGGCGGCAATGTATTTGTCTATCCAGGCGCGCTCCACCGGCAAAAAACCGCTCACGTTTTCATTTTCGGCGGGACGCGCGATATCCATCTCCGTGTGGCAGGTGTTGTAATCGCCCAAAGTCACCACGTGGCGTCCCCGCTTTATCCAGCTCAGACAATTATCCAGAAACGCATCGTAGAAACGGAGCTTGTAATCCACCCGGTCTTCGCCCTGACCGCCATTGGGAAAATAGATGGAGTTCAAGACCCAATCCGGGAACACCAGTTGAACCACGCGACCTTCTTCGTCGAACTCATCAATCCCGAATCCATACTCCACGGAGTCCGGTTCTATCTGGCTTAAAATCGCCGTTCCGCTGTAACCCTTTTTCTTTTGACAGGAATTCCAGTAGCAGAAATAGCCTTCCGGAGCGACGATGCTTTCCGGGACCTGTTCTTTTTCGGCCCGGATTTCCTGCAAGCAGAGAAGTTCCGGTCGGGTTTGGTTGAACCAATCGGCGAATCCTTTTTTCTCTGCGGAACGGATGCCGTTTACATTCCAACTATAAATGCGCATGGCGCAAAAGATAGATTATTCAAATCCAAAAAGGGAATCCGCCGACACCAGTTTCAGACAGGCGTTACCAATTACGCGCAGTTCTCGCGGCCAATGCCTTCCAGCCTTCCCAAAACGGATACAGGCTTCCCACCGAAGCCGAGTGGACCTTTGCCGCCCAAAACATCGCTTTCAGTCCCCAAAAATCCTAGAATTCTTCCAACTCCAGTGATTCGCTGCACCCGGTCTGCACCAGCGACCTCAAGGCGGTTCTTTGCGACATGGCGGGCAACGCCATGGAATGGGTAAACGATTTCTTGGGAGCGTTCCAGGACTCGAGCGTCTCCAACTTTATCGGCTCCCCCGACGGCGGTGCCATCGGTATGCGAATTCTCAAAGGGGGCCGCTTCCGTTCCAGCGCATCGAATATGCACATCTATTCGCGGGGAGACGTTTATACCGTCACTTCTTCGACCAAAGCGGACTACGTGGGCTTTCGCCTGGCTCTAGGACCGATTCCGGACGGAAATTCCTTTGATGCGGAAAAGCCGAACTCTTCGACGGCCAAAGCTCTAGCTTCTTCCCAAGAACTCAAACTGAAAGTGGGAACGACTCTGGCGCGACTTGCCTTTCGCGACGATGAAATCGGAAAAATTGTCGTTGTCGAATACGCCATCGGTTCCAACAGTTTTTTTGAAATACAAACGAAAAGCGAACCCTACCACCCGAATATTTCCCCGAATGGGCAATGGATTGCCTACACGACACTCCCCGAAGGCATTTCCGGATTTAACTCGCTCTATGTACAACCGTTCAACGCTGCCGACACCAGCGTCTTCCTTTACTCGCAAACTTCCGCCGCTGAATCCCGTTGGAAAATCCAAGGCGGAGACACGCTGATCTATTTTGCAACCGACGGCGGAGACAATACAAACGAAACCCCATTTTTCAAAGGGAAAACGGCAGCGGTTTCATTTTCAAAAAAGAATTTTGACGAAGAAATTTTGCTTTTCAATGGCTCTTATCATGGCGGAATTTCGGACGACGGCTCTCTCGCGGTAACGGGAGCCAAATTGCTGCGCGCCCATATCGGCGGAAACGATACGGTCTGGTATCATGGAGAACAGGCCTGCAACGTTTCGCTCGCTCCGGATTCCACAAAACGCGTGCTCTTTCTGGATTTCGGAGGCAAGACCGGTCGAGAATTTGTCAGCAAGAATTACACCCCGCACGAATACATTCTAATCGCGGACAGTACGGGAAAACTCGTCCAGGCGATTCCCGCTCCCGACGGTTACACCTTCGACCATACCGAATGGACGAACGTTCCCGACCTGATTGTCGCCACTTTGGTCAATGCAGACGGCGGGCATTCCCGAATTGTCCTTGTGGATACTCGGGATTCCAGCGTGCTCCACCTTGTCGAAGGAAACGAACTTTGGCATCCTTCCCTTTGGGTTTCTCCTAACCGGAACCGCCTGCCATCCGACAAATATGCCGCGGACAGCCTGGGCATCTATATGACGGAAACATCGAGCATCGGCAGCCGCATCATGAAGGTGAAAATGGATCTGTTCTGGACAAACAGAGCTAAAGCGCAAATCGCCATTACAGGATCATCCCGAACTTTTGCGGGCGTGGATCCGGCTCTGCTCACGACGACCGGAAACACCGAAGCTTTCAACTATTCCTATTCCGGCCAAGATATGGCGGCGACCGAATTCCTTATCGCCAACTACTACCTGCCACTCGAAAAACTGAAAACGCTTGTCATCGCTTTGGATTTGGATCGCTGGAGCTATACCGACGAAGCATTCCAGACACTCTACAACGAAGTTCCAGGCTACATCTATGACGAGCGGCATGATTTTTTGGCAAAACGGCGTACCTTCCAATATGGCGGAAGTCGTGCTGGACAATATCCTAAACGAATACAACTTTTACAGCCATCATAATGGACTTTATCGCTCCATAACGGCCGGATACAGCGACACGCCGGAAATCACTTTTAGGAATTATGACACGAAAGCCGCCCAATTCAACCAGGAAAAATTGCTTTCCATTATCGATTTGGCCTACAGCTACGGAGTGAATGTCGTCGGCGTCATTTTCCGCAATCCCCGCGCTATATTTCAAACGGGACGTGGGGGCGTTACGGACCATCCCTCGAAGACGCCAAAATCCTGCTGAATTTTGTCAATTCCCTTGCCCGCCAAAAAAGCAATTTTTACGTGCTGGACGAATATAAAAACGGGAAAAACGACTACTCCATGCAGGTTTTTGCGAACGACGACCATCTGAATTTGCTCGGTGCCGAAAAATTGACCGTTCGATTGGATTCCCTTCTGCAAAAAATTCCGCAATAAACTTTCCCGCCAGCCCGAAATGCGAAATTTTTCTTTTTTCACAAGCGTTTTGCAAAAGCTGTAATTATATTAGCTTCATGAAGTTTCGATTTGTACTAGGAATCAGCGTTTCTTTATTATTGCTTACCGCCTGCGGCGGAACCTCTGACGGCAGCAATCTGGAAGTTCCCGATAATATGCCACCGGCGTGCCGAGAAATCGATTTTGTAGAGCAGCCCGATATGCGGGAGCTCTGCGGAGTCCGGACGGTTCGCTTCAAATCCTACCGCAACATCGCCAAGGAACGCTATCTGGTCAATCCCAAAGACGCCAAAATCGTTCAAGCGAACGGAAAAACGGAATTGCGCATTCCCGGCAACTTCCCCATCGAACTCAACGGCCAAATTGTCCAGGATATCCATTTTGACCAGAATACGCGCCTGAAAAAAATTTCCAACCGTTACGAATATCACGAAGGCTATAAAAATGCCAGCCACAAACGCAAAGACCGCATCCGGGCATTCAAATTGACAATCCCGACGGATGTCGGTACGGAATACGAATACTGCTTCCGCATTCCCGAAAAAATGGGCAACGAAAGAACCCGCAATCAGGCCATGGGAAACCGCCTCGAAGAAATGTCCTGCGAGGATTTTACCTTTTTAGCCAGCCAAAAGAAAAAATAAATTAGAGGCCAGAGGTTAGTCGAAAGTCAAGAACGCTTGAAGGTGAAAAATAGGAGAAGCGGCGGAGTGCCGCTTTTTCAAGAAGGAATTTTAGTGGATGCCTAAAATCAAATAGGATTGTCAAAATCTACAAAGGTGGCTGGAATTTTCAATTCTCGCTCTATTTTTTCTGCCAGCGCACGTACACCAAAAATTTCGGTGCGATGATGCCCGCAGTTAATCAAATTAAAACGGCCTTCTTCGCAAGCAATGGGAACCGCTTCCTTGATTTCACCCGTGATAAAGGCCTCGCAGCCCAAGCGAATCGCTTCATCCATCCCGCTGGCCCCGCTGCCGCTGCAAATGCCGACCCGCTTGATTTTTTCAGAGCCAAATAGAAACGCATTTTGTACGCCGTGTTCAAAAGCGGCGTTCGCCCTGTCTAAAAATTCCTGTTTGGAAATGGCAAAATCCCATTCCGCAATCACCCCGACGCGTTTTTCGCCCTCTTGCATAAACCCCTGAACGGGATTCATTTGCATCGCTTTGGCAATCAAAGCGTTATTTCCGATTTCCGGGTGCGCATCTAGAGGGAGATGGAAGCCGTAAAGGGAAATGCCATGCCGAAAAAGCCGCCCCAGCCGTTCGCCGTAACGCCCCACCGGAATGCGGGATTCGTTTTTCCAAAATCCGTTCGGATGGTGTACCAAAATGCAGTCCGCGTTTCTTTCTATCGCCGCATCGATTAGCGCATCCCGAAAGCTGACCCCGGTAACAACCCGCGAAATCCGCGACGAGGCTTCCACGCAAAGCCCATTCGTACAATAGTCCTGAAATGCCGCAGGCTCCAGCAATTCATCCAGCCATTTTGAAAAATTTTGCAATTCCATGCGTTAAATTTAGCGTAAAATCACCCGATTTGATAAAACTTTTCCCTTGTTTTTGCGTATTTAAGAGTTTTTGTTTAAAATGGCCGCCACCCATTGCCACAATCTATGCGTTTTTCTACATTTACGCATAGAACAATAAAGGAATACTATGGCTCACTATCTGTTTACTTCTGAATCCGTATCCAAAGGCCACCCGGACAAAGTCGCCGACCAAATTTCCGACGCCATTCTCGATGCGGCGCTCGCCGCCGACAAAAACAGCCGCGTCGCTTGCGAAACCCTGGTCAATACGGGACTTGTTGTCATCTCCGGAGAAATTACGACCCGGGCCGAACTCGACTACCAGGCGCTGGCCAGAAAAACGATTGAAAATATCGGCTACAACGATTCGGAACTCGGCTTTGACGCCAAAGGCTGCGCGGTCATCGTCGCCGTGGACAAGCAGTCGCCGGACATCGCCCAAGGTGTTGACGCCAAAGCTGCCGTCGGCAAGGAAGAAGACAAGCAGGGCGCAGGCGACCAAGGAATGATGTTCGGCTACGCCGTCAATGAAACTCCGGAACTGATGCCGTTGCCGATTTCCCTCGCCCACAAATTGATGGAAGAAATCCAGAATCTGCGCGAATCGGGTGCCATTCCATGGCTGCGCCCGGACGCCAAAAGCCAAGTCACCGTCGAATACGATGAAGAGAACAAACCTGTTCGAGTGGATACCGTTGTCATCAGTACGCAGCACGCTGCCTCTTTCAAAGGCAAGGAGCTTTCGCACGACCAGATTCAAAAGACCATCGTGAGCCAATTGATTAAAAAGGTAATCCCGGCAAAACTTCTGGATAAAAATACCCGTTTTTTGGTGAACCCGACGGGAAAATTCGTCATCGGAGGACCGCACGGCGACTGCGGACTGACCGGGCGTAAAATCATCGTGGACACTTACGGCGGCATGGGACGGCACGGCGGCGGAGCTTTCAGCGGAAAAGATCCGAGCAAAGTGGACCGCTCCGGTGCTTATGCGGCTCGTTATGTCGCCAAGAACATTGTCGCAGCGGGAATCGCCGATCGCGCCGAAGTCCAACTCGCTTACGCCATCGGTTATTCAAAACCGGTTTCCATTCTGGTCAATACTTTTGGCACGGGAAAAATTGCCGATTCAAAAATCGAAGACATCGTCAAAAAAGTTTTTGACCTTTCCCCCGCAGGAATCGTCGAAATGCTCGATCTGAAAAAGCCCGGCTACATCGATACTGCAGCACTTGGGCATTTCGGGCGCACCGGAAAACGCTTCACTTGGGAAAAGACGGACAAAGCGGCTCTGCTCAAAAAGATGGTAAAAGCCTGCTAGACTTTCGGGATTCCGTTCGGCGGAATCCTTTTTTGATGGATGCCATTCGATTTTTCTCAAAAAATTGTTCCTGTCCTAAAGAGAAATTTCTGCGAAAACGGGGTGCCGAGAATGGTTATCCATTACCAACCGGCTCTTTCTCTGCGTCGGCCACGGCAAAAAATGCAACCACACCAGCAGAAAGAATGGCCTTTCGGTTTGCATACAAATTCTTTTCCGCAAAAATTTTTCGGAAATTATAGACAATCATCCACCAAATACTCGCAATTAAAATTTTTCCGCAAGAGTGAACTTTTTTCAAATGGAGCATTTTCTTTCACAAGTAGAAGTCGGTTATCAGTTTTCGGTTATCAGTTTCAACTCCCAACCGGTTGCTGCCCTTCGACAGGCTCAGGGACCGGTTGTCGAAGCACTGCAGCCGCTGGTTGCTGAGCCTGTCGAAGCACTGCAGCCGTTGGTTAGTGCACCTCGGCAAGCTCGGTAACCACTTGTCGAACTAGTCGAAAGGTGGTCCTTGAAGGGCGGCTTTATTCTTTCTGTAAAAGCATTCCTGTTTCATCGGAAAAGTTTCTTTTAGGCTTTTGCGTGAGGTACGCGAAGGGTGGCGCAGTTTTGATGCGCCAGCGCGAAGCGCCGACCAGCGGTAAGCCCGTAGCACACCGACCGCCAACGGCAGGGCACGCCCAAGAATCCGAAATTTCGCAAGCAATGCCAGCAAGAACAAAAAACGGGCCAGTCTCCCGCAGCAAAATTTCCGTTTCAAAACTTTCGACTTATCACAAACATAATCATCGACAGCATCCACTCGTGCCCGGTCCGTTCCTGCAGAAGTTCCTGGTTGCTTTCATAGCGGACGTTTCGGTATTTACGGTTGCGGGAAACGACCGTCATCAGCATTCCCGCCCAATTTTCGTTCAACTTGACGGCAAGCCGAGGAGTGACATGGATGCGCTTGAACTCCGGGTCGTAGGGATCATAGACAGCATCATAATCGGACTTGTGCATAATCCCTTGAACGCCATAGGAGACCATCGCCATGGGAAAATGCGCAAACGGCAAAAGGCAAATGAACGTCGCCCCGTATTGCCAGCTGTAACCGTTTGCGGCAATCTCCGTCCCCACTTTCCAGACTTCCCCGTCGTCCGCACCCGTATAGCGCATGTAAGTCAAAGTCGCTCCCGGTTTCAGAATCCATTTCGTCCAGGCGGTCTTGGGAAGGAACGCCATCAGCGGGATGGAAAGCGTCGCATGGTAGTTCACGCCCAAAAGGAATCGCGTCATGAACGCATCGCAATCGTAGTCCTTTTTTTCCGGATTGTAGGTTCCCATGAAAGTCGCTACGCTCCCATAGTTGATGGCCGTGCTGACGTTCCCTTGAACGCCCACTTCCAAAAGGTGCAAGAATTCAAAGGAGAGGTCGCTCCGAATCCCGAGCCCGAACAAAAAAAGATCCCCGTTCAAAGAAGCCTTGGGCGTTATCCACTTCCCAAAATCCCGCTGCGCCCGCAAGCTCGTATTCCAACCCATGGGCGACGCCGTGAGAAAAAAGGGCCACTTGTGCAGGGATTCCGAATTGCGCAAGGACTGGTGCGGCAAGAAAATGCCTACAAAGGAAAAGCGGTTTTCCAGCTCCGTTTTCCACGAAGAAGAATCGGCACCCTCCGCGGCAAATAAAATGGTCGCCCAGAGCAGGACTATCAAACAAAAGCGAAAACGCATAAAACAGGCTTCCAATATACAAAAACAGATGGCTGCCCGCCGAAGAAAACCTATATTCCGACTATGAAAATTTGTCCTCATTGCGGCGCCGAGTTGAAAGACAAGGCGACATTTTGCAAAGAATGCGGCAGCGATACCGAAACCGGCTGGAAAGAGGGGGCCGAATTTGTGGACTTGGAGACTCCCGATTACGATGAAATTGTAGAGAACGAATTTGGCAAGCGAAATCGCTGGAGTTCAAAAATCGCTTCGCTTTTCGTCGTCGGCATTTTGCTTTTCGCCTTCGTCCTCGCCTTTATTTTTTGAACGTTTTCAGTTTCTGCAAGATGGCTTCTGCCGATTCAAAATCGAAATCCTCGACCGCTTTTTCCAAAAGACGAATAAAATCCATTCTGGCTTCGTCAAATCGGATGTGGGACACGGTTTTGATAGCGGCGCGGCAACTAGACGGAATAGCGTCTCGGACGGCAGATTCCAACATTTGAATCGCTTTGTCCAATTTTTCTTCCGCATCCGGATCGTCCACCAGTTTTTCATTTTGTTCACCGATACACTCCGCAGCTAGCGGAATCGCTTTGCGCAGGCGTTCAATGATGGTTTGCAAGTTCTTATTCAAAGCGGACCACGGCGTAAACTTCAATTCTTCACTCTCATTCGTAATCTGCGCTTCGATTTTGGCAAAAGCGGCCTGCAAAGCGGAGCATCCGATAGTTCCCGTTATGCCCTTGAGCGTATGCGCCATACGGACGCTGTTTTCCCTGTCGCCATTTTGAATCAACTCTTGAATTTCGGTCACGTAGCCATCGAAATTTTCCACAAACCGGCGAATGACTTTCAGGTATATCGCCTTGTTGCCCGCAGAATGGTACAGTCCAAGAGAAACGTCGAGGTCGGGAATCTTTTCAAAAAGGGAAAGGAAAGGATCCTTGGGCGAGACGGACGCCGAATTTTCCGTTTCGTCATTTTCCACGGGAGCCGTTTCTTCACAAGGAATCCAGCGGGCGATTTCTTTGTAAAGTTCCGTCGGATCAATGGGTTTTGTAACGTGCGCATTTAAACCGGCGGCAAGGCTTTTTTCCTTGTCCCCTTGCAAAGCGTAAGCGCTCATGGCGATAATGGGAAGATCCTTCTTTTCGGCATCGGGCAAAGCGCGAATCAAACGCGTCGCTTCAAAGCCGTCCATAATGGGCATCTGCAAGTCCATCAGCACGAGGACGTAAGAATTCTTTTTGAGAGCTTCCAGGCCCTCCTTGCCGTTGTTCGCCACATCCACATCCAAACCGACGCGCGTCAAAAGCTCGACGGCGAGTTCCTGGTTCAAAATATTGTCTTCTACCAGCAGGACTTTGCTTAGTTTGAACCGGTAAGCATCCTGCGCCCGCGGCTTCACAGAAAATTCCTTCTCCACGGGAGAGAATCCCAAAGTTTCTTCCAAGGCGTTTTGGAAATCGGAGAGCAAAAAGGGCTTGGGCAAATAATTCAATCCAGCCGCTCGAGCAGCCTGCAAACGGGATTCATCATTTTTCATGCCAATCCCTAAAATCGGCGGCAACGCCATTCCTTTATTTTTCAGATGCTCGACAAAGCGGTCGGCGGGAGTGTCGTCGGCATCCCAGGAAAGAACAAACGCATCGTAAAATCCACTTCCCCGTTCTTGAATCTTTTCTTCCGCGTCCTCGGCCAAACCACTCGCATCGACCTGCAAATTCAAATCTTCGCACATCTTTTCGAGAATGGAACGGGAACAAGAATTCGAATCCAACAGCAGGAGCCGCTTCCCTTGCAAGGGAGAAGGTTTAGCCATTTCTTCCGGCTCTTCCGCCATGTCGAATGTGAGCGTAAAATAAAATTCGCTTCCCATTCCAGCTTCGCTGCGAACCTGCAAATTTCCGCCCATCAGTTCCACAAGGGAACGCGAAATCGCCAGCCCCAGTCCTGTTCCTCCGTATTTCCGGGTCGTAGAGCCTTCTGCCTGGGAGAACATCTGGAAAAGTTTTGCGGTCTGCTCCGGAGTCATGCCGATTCCAGAATCCACGACCCCAACCCAAATCGTGACTTGGGAAGCCTCTTGCTTGACGACTTCCATTTTAAGGAGCACCTGCCCTTTTTCGGTAAATTTTTCCGCATTGTTGATCAGATTGATAAGAATCTGGGAAAAATGCAAGGGGTCGCCCAGAATGCGCTTGGGAATTCTAGAATCGATGTCGGCCAAAAGCTCGATGGATTTTCTCGCGATGCGGACAACGGTAATCGACAGCACGTTGGAAACGCACTCCCGCAAATCAAACGGGATATGCTCCAGTTCCTGTTTTTTTGCTTCGATTTTGGAATAATCCAAGATATTGTTGATTATGCCCAGAAGGGATTTTGCCGCATAGGAAATGCGATCCAGATAATGTTCCTGCTGCGGGTTCAGCTCGGTAGAAAGAACCAGATCCGACATCCCGATGATCGCGTTCATCGGTGTGCGGATTTCGTGGCTCATATTCGCCAAAAATTCACTCTTCGCCCGGGTCGCATCCTTCGCTTCCTGCTCGGCGCGCATAATGGGCGTAATGTCCGTAAGGAAAAAGAGATATCCCATCTCGCTCGAATCTTTGGAACGCAAGACGGACCCTTCGCCCCGGCACCAAATCCGTTTTCCATTAGGGAGCATCACTTCAAAATTTTCATTCCACAAAGCCCCGCTTTCCAAAGCCGCCAGCGGTTTTTCCAAAATCGTCCGCGAAATACCGATGGAAGGCAAATCGTCATAGAAGACGCCGACAAGTTGATCCCTGCGGATATTGAAAAGCTCGCAAATCCTTTTCGAAACGTAAATTATCTTCATGCTGTTGTCGAAAATGATAATCGTATTTTGGGAAGACTCCATAATGGAATCCAAAATGGATTCTTTCTGAACCGCCGAAGTTTCATCCGATACCAAAAAGAGATAGCGCACCGAGGCATCGTCTTCCAGCAGCAAATTGAAAGAGACGTTCCACCAGAGGATTTTCCCGTCATTCCTCTGCACGACGATTTCATGCGACCCGATTTCGCTGGCCTGCGGTGCCGCCGTTTTTTGCGCATTCAGTACAAAGTCCTTGAACTCCGGATTGGGAATGATGTCCCACAGGATTTTTCCCTGCAAATCGTGCCAGTCGTCTCCGCCTCGGACATTGGCGATATTGGAACTCGCCCGCAAAACGCGAAAATGGTTGTCCGTCAAAATCAGAGAAAAATACTTGCTTCCCAAAATCGCATCGAAGAGAGAGCTCGAATTGGTGCTGTCCGTCAAATCTTTGGAAATCATCCGACGGAACAAAATCTGGCTGACAATGATTGTCATCACAATTAAAAAGAGAATGCAGATGCCCGAAAACAGGGTGAAATTCCACATCTTCTGGCTGAAAAGCGAAGCCGTCTTGTTTTGCGGAACAATATGCACCAGGTGAAACGGCAATTTATTGACGGGCGCGAGCAACGCCATATATTGCCGACCGTCTTTATCTTTCAATTCAAAATTGACTACGCCCGAGCTCGAAAGCGTGTCCACGTCGTATAAATTCCGAACGGGTTCCAAAAGGGCGTGGACACTGTCCAGCGTAATATCGCCAAGACTTGTGCGATACGGAAAATAGGTGCACACGCTGTCCGTTTCATTATTTAAAAGAACAGTCACGCCCCCGCTCTCTTTAGCAAGCGCAGAAATCGTCGAACGAAAATCGTTTACATCTATATCTTCCGCAATCACACCCCGAATGCGATTCTGCCGTTTCCACACGGGCAAAGACAAAGTGAGCACCCGACGCTCCGCGCTAAAATTCCAATTCGGACCAGAATAGGCGAAACCCTTGTTGCGGCTGGATTCCAAAAACCAGGATTTAGTACGAAACTCCGGATGGTCCGGGTCCCCACCGCGATACCCCTTGGCGCTGACGAACGCCCCGTCCGCCCCTCCGTAATAGACATCGACTACATTTTGCTTTTTGCATTCCGCTAAAAGCGACGCGCGCAAATTGGACGGCAGACGATGCGCAATTTTTCCATGAAACCGCTGAAAAGGAACCGCATAAAAAGAAACCTTTTCTTCAAAGGACTGCGCCATCTGCTGCAAAACCTTGCCGGATTCCGAATAGGCGTTTTCAAATAAAAACGAGCGCATATAGGCGGTAAAAACGATAAAGCCTATAAGCATCGCAATCAAAACGGGAAATGTATAAATCCAAATAATCCGGGAACTTAAAGCACGCTTCGTACTCATCAATCAGCAAAACCTTTATACAGTTCGGGAAGATCGTCCGCAAAAGATTCAAACGCGCGAACGACTTCTGGGTCAAAATGCGTGCCGCTGCCTTCGCGAATAATGCGAACGGATTCTTCGTGAGAAAGCGCATTTTTATAGACCCGCTTGGAAACCAGCGCGTCATAGACGTCGGCAACGGCCATCATGCGGGCGCAAAGCGGGATGGCATTCCCAGAAAGCCCCAGCGGATATCCCGAACCGTCCCATTTTTCATGGTGAAATTTCGCAATGTTGGCGGCAATGATAACCATCGGATTGTTATTCAATTCCTGCGTAGCGGAAAGCAGCACCTGATAACCCAAAATCGTGTGCTTCTTCATCATCATCCGCTCTTCCAAAGAAAGCGCTCCCGTTTTCCGCAAAATATCGTCCGGAATGCCGACTTTGCCGATATCGTGAAGAGGTGCCGCAATCGCATACTCTTCAATGGTTTCTTCATCCGGCAATTCCTTTTTGAACGCGTCGTATTGGCTCATGACTTGAGCGAGCTTTTTCACAATCATCTGCGTGCGTCGCAAATGCGTGCCGGTTTCATTGTCGCGGAATTCCGCAAGAGCGCCAAGACTCGTCAGCATCACCTGCAAAGTCTTTTGCAAATCCTTGGTCTTTTGAGAAAGCTGGACGGTGCGTTCATCCACCAAATCCAAAAGGCGATCCCGAAAAAACTTGCGTTCCAGATGATTGCGAATGCGCAAGCGCAGCAGGCCCTGATTAAAAGGCTTGGTCACATAGTCGTCCGCCCCCAAGGAAAGCCCCTTCATTTCGCTGTCGCTTTCCGCCTGGGCGGTTAAAAAGATGACGGGGATATTTTTGCAGGAAGGAATTTCGCGCAAACGGCGAAATGTTTCGTAGCCGTCCATTTCCGGCATCATCACATCCAGAAGAATCAAATCCGGCAGACTGCGTTCCGCCAATTCAAGCGCGCGCTTTCCGCTTAAAGCGACGTGGACGTCGTAATTTTCCTGTTCCAAAACCCCAACCAAAACCTCGATGTTCGGTTTCGTATCATCTACGACTAAAATTTGGGGTCTGCTTTTATCTTCCATATAGGAATAATCTATTCTATTTTAATACAAAATAGCTAAAGGTTAGTACAACATGGAATAGTAAAAAAGGCTTACAAATCCTTGATGACCATAATCCCGCTTCTTCCGATTTTTGGAAACGGTTTCATTCCCTCGCCGCCCTTGCCGCTATCAAGCACATCGAGCAGTTCGCCTTCCGAAGAATACAAATGCAATTCCCACGGACCTGCCGGCGTATTGAAATACCCGGAATTTTTCTGCACGTTGCGTTGGAAACTCCTGTTCAGACGATCCGTGACGCTGCGGGCCTGCACGAGGGAAACGTCGGCAAGAGTCCAGCCGATGTCGCTTCCGCCCATGTCAAAAATCAACACGGCGTTTTCGTCCGTCGGCTCCTTCATCGTGAACTTCCAGCTGAAATCCTGCCAGCTCGTCGAAAGATCCAAAAAACGACCGTTCGCGTAAGGGACGTATTCTTTGGTCGCCCGCTTGATGTCCACATTCAATGTGCGCGGCCTGTCGGCCTTGGCCCGCATACTGAAAACGTAAGTGACGCCGTTGCGCAAAGAAAAGCTCTGCCGAAACTGCAAATTCCAGGATTCTTTGCCCGAATCCACAATGCCGAAATGGACGACGCCGTTTTTAACATTCGCATTCGCCTTGCCTCCCCAGAAATCCGCAGTCCATCCGTCCAAACCGTCCTTGAAATCGCCATTGGCAATGAGGTTGCGGCCTCTGTCCGAAACCCCGGTCGAAAAATCCGCATTTTGAATAAACGCCGGAATGACACTCGTATTCTGGATGCCCAAAGGACTGTCCACGCAGACTTCCCTGCCCCAGCCGACGAGGGTGTTGAAAGAACCGTGCGTCGTCATGTCCATCTCGGGACTGTCGAAATTTCCCGGTCCCCAACTCCACGACAACCAGCCGATTTCCAAACGTTCCGCTTCCGCCATGATGAATTTATACGGAATTTCCCGAGCACCATTCACGGCAACAGGCGCAAATTCTCCGATAATCAACGGCAGATTGCGGGACACCGATTCTTCCAAAACTCCCGTGATGCGTTCCCGGACCGTCGCATAGCCCGTCTTTTCCGGATTGTGCCGTTCCGTGGGCCACCACATGTGGATGTCAAAAATCAAATTGTGTTCCGGATCGGACGACAAAAGTCGCGCACCCTGTTCCAGAATATTTTTAGAATTCTGTCCCCAGTTGTCCGCATCGACAATCAATGGAACCCGAATCCCCGCAGCCCGCATCCGCGTTACCGCCGAAGTGTAAGCTTCGTAAAATTCTTCGCCGCTTTCCTCTTCGCCGCCCACTTCGTTTCCGATATTGACCAGCAGATATTCCTGATGGTCCTGTATCAGCTGGACGGCATCTTCCCGCGTCCAGAAGTTTACCAATTCCGGCAAGCGTGTCCACTGCCCCGTCGCATCGTGGAGTTCCACAATCGGAATCATGCTATTGACAATGCTTTCATCGACAATGTGGTACAAATCCGAAATCCGCCCGTGCATATTCCATACGATACGGACGCAGTTCGCACCCGTCTTGGCGATTTCCGGAATGGACTTTCCTTCGCGATCCGTCCAAATGAACATGTGGTTCACGCCGCGAAGTATGACTTTTTCATTGTCCTTGGTATAAAGGAAGCGCCCCTGAACAAAAAAGCCCGGTTTTGAATTATTGACAGATTCCATCTGAACACCTTTCAAAAAAAATTGATTCCTTGCTCAAAATAAGAAAAAAAAGTCGGAACGTTCAAAGGAATTTCACGTCGGCTTTAAAAATCGAAGCGCGGACGAACATGTCGCCCGCAATCCGGGATTTTCCTATTCGCAAACGGGAAAATCGACCGTCGTTTGAATCAATTCGATTGGGATTCGAACGCGTATTTCTCGCGATAATAGCTCAACATATCGTCCGCATTGCGGAACGCTCCCCGTTTGACGGCGCTGCGCACTTCGGGATCCGTACGCACCAGCTTGCGAAGACGCGAATCAATGTCCCGGAAAAAGAGTTCATTGGAGGCCTGATCGATGTTGTGCTGGGAATAATTCAAGTGGTAACGGCGTTCCAGCATCTGGAAAAGATCCGTCTGGCACTGGTTATCGGGCGGATTCCTTTTGAGAATGGGCTCGTAGCATTGGGAAATATAGGACTGCTTCATGCTGACAATCATATTGTCAATCTTCGGGATGTTGCGCGAACTGTCCGAATGGGTGGCAAGCTCCGCTTTGGGCAAAGAAGAGGAACAGGCGACAAAAATAGCCGCAAAACCAATGACAGCAATCCAACGACCAAACATGAAAACTCCTATGTAATTTTCCCAGCCCGCACTAAAGTTACCTAATTCCAACCAAATTTAGGGGCATCTTTTTGTGAATTTTCACTTACCAGAAAGGAACCAAGTGATGGGATTCACAACTGTATAACGAATATTACCCAATTTTTTCTTGCCTCGGGCATCTACAAAACCCGTCACCAAATGAACGTGCGGTCCCGTCGTATGTCCCGTCGTTCCCACAGTGGCCACCGGATCTCCCCGCATGACGTTCTGCCCGTCCAAATAGAGCAGCTGATTGCAGTGCATAAAAAGAATCACCCGATTTTTATCGGCGATGCCAATAACGACTCCCCCGCGTTCGTCTTGAAATGTCCAAGCCTTGCCGCTGAAAGGTGCGAGGATTCTCGCTCCGGGACGACTGGCGACATCCCACGCCGGATGCTTGCGATTTTTAGACGTCGCTTTCGGATAATAGGCTTCCGTCACGTAGGCAATCGAATCGGCGATAAGCCCCGTGAAATAATTCCAGGCGGGAGCGATCAAATCGTATTCGGGATTGCGCAAACTGTCCGGTATCGAGAAACGGACGGAAACTCCCGCGGGCGGAATGCGCAGAGAATTCTTTCTCCAGGAATCGGCGGGGAATCCATTTTTCTCCAGAGTTTCCGCGATGTAGGAATCCAAAATTTCAGCGTTCGTCACCAAGGCGGAAAAACGCCCGACCGCATAACGGGCAATTCTTTCCAGTGGCTCCTTCCCGTCAAAAACGTAATCAAAATAGGGAGCTTCGGCGTAAACAAGCATTTCGGACTTGATATTCCTGGAAAGCGGAAGCTGCTCCGCCCATTCGGAAGAGATAAAAAAAGGAACTGCGGCGGCCAAAACGCAAAAAAGAGGGAAAAAACGGCGAAAGAATCGCGGCCATCCATCCAGGACATTTTCACGGAGAATGCGAATTTTCAAAAACGAAAGGAACGTCGCCGCAGCCAAAGACGCATCGGACTCAACGTCCTCTACAGAAACAAAGCCTCTTTCGACGGAGTTCCTAACCGCAGAATGCAAGGCAGGAAAACGTTTTTTGGGTGGCAGCGGCGCACACCACCAGAAAAACTGGGGAGGAAAAGGGGCAAAGGAATTTAGAGCGGATAAAAGTTCGTCGGAGAGCGGCTCCCGGCCTTGAGAAAAAACAAGAAGAATACGCATGGAAAAAAGCAACGAGGCAATTTCGCCTTCAAATCCTTTCCGGAATACGACAAAGATATTTTTCGCTTCGTTCTTCTGCTGCCGAACTCGACATTTTTCCAAAAACGCTTTTGGAGAGCCTTCTAGCGGCGAATATTCGACAAAAAGAAAAGGCGCAGTCCCGCAAAAGGATTGCGCAAAATTCTCTAGCCGCTCGCAGCGAAAGTTTTTCGGAACGATGACGCCCACGAGCGATCCTTGGGCGATCAACGAATCGAGCACCTTGCGCTGCATGGCACTACGCTTAAAGGCTTTCTACCGTTTTCTTGACGAACATCTTGCAAGCACCGCGCGGATAAGTGTGGATCTGCGGCGGCGCAGCGACAAATCTGTCGATGGCCGTATAGAGCTCTTCTGAAGAGGCGTTCGGGGCGATAATCATTTCCTGACCACGCAAAGCACTGCGGCCTTTGAGCGGTTCTACACGACGAGAGCGGCTGACAACGGCAAGCGGAACCATTTCCAAAACGGGAAGCAGCCCGAAATAACGGAAAAGGCTAAAATTCTTTTGCCACGTAAAACGTTCAACAAGAAGACCGAAAGTATTTTCCGGAACGCCCTTGGCCTGCAAAAACGCTTCGCCGGACATGGTTACCAATTCATGATTGGTCGGAAAATTGTTTACAAAAGCGGCATTGTCGCCTTTCAGGTAAATATCATCGCAAAGGAAAACAAATTTCATATAAGATCCCGTTGTTGAACAAATGTCGCGCTTAAAATAGATAAAATTCCCCTTTTTGTCATCACAAAGCGTCCCATTCGCATATTTATCCCACCAACATTATTTTTTTCTGTCCACACTTGTTTTTCTTTTTGGAGACAATCCTTCGACATGCCATAGCATAACTTGTTGAAAATCAACGAGTTAAAATCAAAAAAGCGTTTTTTCTTTAAATTTTGGGCCTATTCAAATTCTTTTTTGCGCTATCAAAATCGAAAATTCTTCACATTTTCTTTGTCCAAGACCGTTCAAATAACTTTATATTTGGTAAAGTTCGCCCATTTTTGGCATTTTGCATAAAACCGGCGAAACATAGGATGAGAAGTGGTTTTGAACGGTTCAACCGCACAAGGCGGTTCGCCGACATTAAACCATGAGGTCTATTGGAGTTCATAAATGATTCGAAAGAAATCAGTGTCCCTATTCTTGGCCGCAGGTCTGCTGTCCTCGGTCGTTTTTGCACAAGATGAAGCCCAACCGGCGGCGGCAGAAAACAATCCGCCGTCCCTAAACGGAATTCCGGGCGAATCCATCCAGGAAGGCGGAAAGTTCGCGCCCATCAAGCTTGACGACTTTGTCAGCGATCCTGAAGATCCTCCTGCTAAATTACGTTGGAACATCTCTGGAAACAAGCAACTCCAAGTAAAAGAATCCAATCATGTGGTCTCGATCACAGTGCCCGACCAATATTGGAACGGTTCAGAAGATTTGACATTTACTGTCACAGACACCAAGGGCGCGTCAAGTTCCGAAACCGTGACGTTCTCGGTGGAATCCGTCAATAACCCGCCTGAAGTTTCCAAAATCCCCGATCAGACCATCGACGAAGGCAAGACCTTCACTCCCATCAAGCTTGACGATTATGTAAAAGACCCCGACCATCCGAAAGACCAGATTACCTGGGAATACGAGATGACGCAGACCGCCAAAGACCAGGCGGAGGGCGAACTGACCGTCGATATCACCAAAGATCGCATCGCCAACATCGTCGTTCCGGACGCCCATTGGTACGGTGCCTACAAGATTACCTTTATTGCGACCGATGCCGAATACGCTTCGGCAAAAACCTCGGCGAACTTTACCGTTCGCCCGATAAACGATCCGCCCATCGTCCAGAAAGCTCCAGACCAGACCATCAACGAGAAGGAGCAGTTCGAAGCCATCAATCTTTCCGACTTGGTCAGCGATGTCGATGACGACGTGTCGAAAATCAAATGGACCGTCTCCGGCGGAAAAGACCTCAAGGTCAAAATCGACAAATACAACGTAGCGGAAGTCATCATTCCCAATGAAAACTGGAATGGACCGACCGAAACGTTTACCTTTACGGCAACCGACCCGCACGGCGCAAGCGCAAGCTTTAAAACCGCTTTCACGGTAAAATCCGTCAATGACGCTCCGGAATTTGTGGACCAGATTCCCGACCAGACCATTGCGGAAAAGCAGCAGTTCAAGCCGATCGAATTGGAAAAATACATCAAGGATCCGGATCACAAGTTCGAACAATTGAAATGGGAATTTTCCGGCAACAAGGATTTGAAAGTCCAGCTAAACGGCAAGACCGCTAAAATTCTGATTCCAAATGCTTTCTGGAACGGTTCGGAATCCATCACGTTCAAGGCGACCGACCCCGAAGGGGCCAGTGCCGAAACCCAGGCGACCTTTACTGTCGAATCCGTCAACGACGTGCCAAAATTTGTCAAACAGATTCCCGCGCAGACCATCGACGAAAAGAAGCAGTTCGCCGCCATCCATCTGGATGAATTTGTCAAGGACGACGACCATAAAAACGCCGAGCTTTCCTGGGAATTCGAAGTCAAGTCCGTCGGCAAGGAACCGGAATCCGGTCCGCTGAACATCAATATCGACGACAAGCACGTCGCTAAAATCGAAATTCCCGACACCTACTGGAATGGTTCCGCCATCGCGACATTCAAAGTGACCGACCCCGAAGGTGCCGAAGCCAAGCAGGATGTCAAGCTTTCCGTCCGTTCCATCAATGATTTGCCGGTGTTTAAAAAGATTCCCGACCAGACCATTGAAGAAAAAGCGGAATTTGACGGATTCTCCCTGGACGATTTCCTTTCTGATCCGGATCACGATATTTCCCAGCTGAAAATTTCCGTTTCTGGAAACAAGAGCCTGAAAGTCAATATCGACAACAACCGCAATGTCACCATTAAACAGCCGACCGAAATTTGGAACGGCACGGAAAACATCACCTTTACGGCAACCGATCCCGAAAACGGCAAAGCTTCGACGACGGTCAAATTCTCCGTGACTTCTGTAAACGATCCGCCGGTCATGAAGGACATTCCGAGCCAGACCATTCAAGAAAAGGAACAGTTCAAGCCGATTGAACTCGACAAGTTTGTAAGCGATCTCGACCACCCGAACGACAAGCTCAAATGGACGATTTCCGGCAACAAGGATATTCAGGTCAAGCTGGACAACAACCGCAAAGCGACTCTCGTTCTGCCGAATAAATACTGGAACGGCTCCGAAGCCATCACATTCAAAGTGACCGACCCCGAAGGGGCTTCTGACGAACGCACGGTTCAATTCACTGTCGAATCGGTGAATGACGCGCCGGAATTTGTCAAGGACATCCCGGACCAGAAAATCCAGGAAAAAGCGCAGTTCAAGCCCATCAATTTGGGAGAACTCATCAAGGATCCGGATCACAAACTGACCGACCTGACTCTGAACATCGACGTGAAAGCCGCGCCGGGTTCGCCGAAAGGCACGCAAGCGGAATTGCAAGTGAACGTGGACGCCAAAATGGTCGCCACCATCGCGATTCCGAACAAATACTGGAATGGTTCCAATGTGGTGACGTTCAGCGTTACCGACCCGGAAGGAGCCAAGGCAATCAAGTCCGCCACCTTTACCGTAGAATCCATTAACGATGCTCCGGTTCTCAAGGAAATCAAGTCGCAGACCATCGCCGAAAAAGCCCAGTTTGCGCCCATCAACCTCGCCGAACTCACCGACGACCCGGATCACGCTTTTGAAAAACTCAAATGGAGCATCACGGGCAACAAAGACTTGAACGTCAATATCAATAAGGCCGGCGAAGCGACCGTCGCCATTCCGAATCAGCTCTGGAACGGTTCTGAAAAAATCACGTTCACCGTTACCGACCCGGAAGGAGCCAGCGCCAAGCAGACCGCCGTCTTTACGGTCACCTCCGTCAACGATCCGCCGGTCATGAAGGACATTCCGAGCCAGACCATCAAGGAAAAACAGGAATTTAAGACGATAGACCTCAACAGCTATGTTTCGGATCTTGACCATCCGAACGAAAAGCTCAAGTGGAATATCACGGGCAACAAGGAACTCAAATTCAAGGTGGATACCAAGCATCAGCTTTCCATCATCATCCCGAATAAATACTGGCACGGTTCCGAAACGTTCAACATCGAAGTTTCCGACCCGGAAGGAGCCAAGGATTCCCGCAAGGTCACGTTCACGGTCGAATCGGTAAACGACGCACCGGAATTCACCAAAAAGATCAACAACCAGTCCATCGACGAAAAGAAAGCCTTCGCTCCGATCAAACTGTTTGAAATCGTCAAGGACCCGGATCACAAGACTTCGGAACTGACCTGGAACTTTGACGTGAAAGCGGCGCCGGGTTCGCCGAAGGGATACAAGCCCGGACTCAAGGTGAATATGGATCCCAAGACCGGAACCGCCACAGTCGTCGCTCCCGACGTCTATTGGAACGGCTCCGATGAAATCACGTTCACCGCAACCGACCCGGAAGGAGCCAAAGTCTCCCAAAAGGCTCTCTTCACCATCAAGTCCATCAACGACAAGCCTGTATTCAAAAAGATTAACGACCAGATTATCATGGAAAAGGAAGAGTTCAAGGATATCAATCTTGCCGAACTCGTTTCTGACCCCGACGATGCCTTTAAGACTCTCAAGTGGACCATCACGGGCAACAAGGATCTGAAGGTCAGCATTTCCAAGGATGGAGTCGCTTCCATCAAGACGCCGAACAAACTCTGGAACGGCACGGAAAAAGTGACCTTCCAAGTGAGCGACCCGCAAGGCGCTACGGAAAAGCAGACAGTCCAGTTCACGGCAAAATCCGTGAACGATCCACCGGTCATGAAAGACATCCCGAACCAGACCATCAAGGAAAAACAGGAATTTAAACCCATCGACCTCAACAACTACGTTTCGGATCTCGATCATCCGATGAACAAACTCAAGTGGACGATCACCGGGAACAAATTCCTGAAGTTCAAGATTTCTCCGGACCACAAACTCTCCGCCGAAGTGCCGAACAAGTTCTGGAACGGTACCGAAACTATCACGCTGACGGCGACGGACCCGGAAGGCGCCAAGGATTCCCGCAGCGTCACCTTTGAAGTGATTTCTGTAAATGACCCGCCGGTATTTGCCCGCGAAATCAAGAGCCAGACCATCGACGAAAAGAAGCAATTCGCCGCTATCAATTTGGATGAGCTGGTTCAGGATCCCGACCACAAGAAGACGGATCTCCAGTGGACCGCCGTCGTCAAGGACGCTTCCGCCAAAGCTCCTGCGCCGAAAAAAGGGAAGAAGGGCAAAGCCGCTCCGCAAGCAAGCGAAGAATCTTCGAAGAATGGGCTGACCGTGGAAATCGACAACAATCACGTCGCCCGCATCATGATTCCGAATACTTACTGGAACGGTTCGGCAAATATCACGTTTACCGTTTCCGACCCGGAAGGTGCCAAGGCTTCGTCCAGCGCGCTCTTTACCGTGCGCTCGATTAACGACCTGCCGATGATTTCGGCCAACGCCCCGAAGGGTGAAACCATCCGTGAAGGCGGCAAATTCAAGACCATCGATTTGTCCTCCCTCGCCACGGACGCAGACCATCCGGCCAAGCAGCTCAAGTGGAGCTTCAATGGCAACCGCCAGCTGCAAGTCGCTTTGAACAAGGACAACACCGTCCAAATCAAGACGCCGAATGCACAATGGCATGGTAAAGAAAGCATCACATTTACCGTCACCGATCCGGAAGGCGGCAAGGCCAGCCACAAGATGGACTTCGTCGTCACCGAAGTGAACGATCCGCCAGTCCTTTCCAAGATTCCGAGCCAGAAAATCAAGGAAAAGGAATTATTCAAGCAAATTGCACTCGACGAATTCGTGAAGGACCCGGACAATAAACCGTCCGAAATGAAGTGGACCGTTTCCGGCAATAAATACCTGAAAGCGGAAATCACATCTGCCAGAAAGCTCGTCGTTTCGGCTCCGAACAAATACTTCTGGTGCAAGCCCGACACTCTGACATTGACTGTAAAAGATCCGCAAGGAGCTTCGGCGACAACAGCCATCGTCTATGAAATCGTTTCGGTAAACGACGCGCCCGTGATGAAGGACATCCCGTCCCAGTCCATCAAGGAAAAGGCCCAGTTCAAAACCATTCCTCTCGATAGCTATGTTCATGATGCCGACCATCGCAGCAACCAGCTGAAATGGACAGCCGTCGTGAAGAAAGCCGACGCAGCACCCGCTCCCGCTCCCAAAAAGAAAGCTTCGAGAGGCAAAAAAGGCAAGAAGGGCAAGGCGCAGAAGGAAGAGCCGACTGCTGAAGAAAAGAAGGACGAAAACGATTTGACCGTAACGATTGACGACAAGCACGTCGCCCATCTGAATATCCCCAACGCGTTCTGGAATGGCAAACGGACAATCACATTTACCGTCACCGACCCGGAAGGAGCCAAGGATTCCAAGACGGCGACCTTCGAAGTCGTTTCAGTAAACGACCCGCCCACTCTTGCCAAAATTCCGAACCAGAAGATTAAGGAAAAGGAACATTTCGCTCCGATCGACCTGCTCCCGCTTGTCAAGGATCCGGACCATCCGACCTCGGCGTTGAAATTTGAAGTGTCGCAGCCGCGCAGCCTCAAGGCTTCGATCAATGCGAAAAAGCAACTCGTCGTTTCGACTCCGGACAAATACTGGAACGGTTCCGAAAAAATCACTTTGACGGTGACCGACCCCGAAGGCGGAAGAGCATCTCAGCAAGTGCAGTTTGATGTGACTCCGGTAAACGACGCACCTGTCGTCAAGGCGATTCCGAACCAGAAAATCAAGGAAAAGGAACGCTTTGAACCCATCGATCTCTCCAAGTTCGTGAACGACCCGGACAACCGCCCCAATGAAATCAAGTGGAGCGTCTCGAGCAATAAGGAACTGCAAGTCAAAATCACCGGTGCCCGCGTACAAATCGCCGTCCCGAATGACCACTGGAACGGCTCGGAAAAGCTGACCTTTACAGCGACCGACCCGGCTGGGGCTTCGGCAAGCGCAACGGCGACGTTCACGGCGACCCCGGTGAACGACCCGCCCCACTTCAACAAGCTTCCGCCGCAGACCATCAAGGAAAAGGAAGAGTTCAAGCCGATTGATCTGGCGAAACTCGTCGTGGACCCGGACAACAAGGCTTCCGAAATGCGCTGGACGCTCGACGACGGCGAACCCGCACAAAAGGACAAACGCGGTCGCATGGGCAAAGCCAAACGCCCGACAGTCAAGCACCCGCTTTCCTATGACCTCTCCGACGCAGGCGTTCTCACCGTAAATATTCCGAACGAATACTGGAACGGCAAGGACAAAATCAAGGTCAATGCCTACGACCCGGCCGGCGAAAAAGCTTCGCTTGATATCGAATTCATCGTCAAGCCAGTAAACGACCCGCCAGTTCTTTCCAAAATCCCGGACATGGTGACTAATGAAGGAACCAAGTTCAAGCCCATCAAGCTCGACCAATTCGTCAAGGATCCGGACAACAAACCGCACGAACTCCACTGGACCGCATCTGGCAACCGTCACCTCGAAGTGATGATAACCGGTGGCCGCGAAGCGGTTGTCCGCCCGAATCGTGCCGACTGGTACGGCAAGGAAACGGTGACCTTTATCGTGAAGGATCCGGCAGGCGCAACGGCCAAAACCGCTGTAAACTTTGAAGTGAAGCACGTCAATGCGGTTCCGGAAATCCGTCCGATTCGCGACGTGACGATGAAGGAAGACGCGAACAATGGCGTTCTCGCCGTCCTCAAGCTCGACCAATTCGTCCGCGACCGCGACAACAGCTTCAATGAACTCAAGTGGGATATTTCCGGCAACAAGAAGCTGGTCATCGACCATGACAAGGCCCGCAACATCGTGACCATCAAACAGCCCTACGAAAACTGGAACGGTCCTACAGAAACGATCACCTTCAAAGTGACCGACCCGGAAGGCGCCAGTGCCAAGACTTCCGCCAAGTTTACCGTAACCGCGGTGAATGACGCACCGGTAGCCCTCTCCAAGTCCTACCAGACCAAGGAAGGGGAAAAACTGGTCGTCAATGCAAAAGAAGGCCTGCTCAACGGAGCCTACGACCCAGATGGAAAACTCGACGCGACGGTCTCCCTCGTTCGTCGCCCGCAGAACGGAAAAGTGGAACTCAACGCCAAAGACGGCTCCTTCACTTACACTCCGAACAAGGGCTTCTACGGTCTTGACGAATTCGGATTCAAACTGACCGATCGCGAAGGCGCGTCCTCCAAAGTGGAAACCGCGGAAATCAACGTGAACTTCAAAATGAAGGACATTCGCGGCGGAGAACCGGCAGCAGCTCCCAAGCCCGCAGCCAACGACAACGATAAAAAGAAGAACAAGCGTCGCCGCCGTTAAGCCGGAACTTTTCAAAAAAAGCTTTCCAAGGACTTTCTTGGGGAGCTTTTTTTGTTTATATTTCAAAAAAACAATGCGAGGAATCCATGAAAAAACGTTTAATTTTATCTGCAATCACCCTGTCGGCTTTTCTCTTCTCCGCCTGCTCTTCGAGCAGCAGCAGCGACAAGTCCCTTGCCGAAGAATGTGAAGCAGGCGTCTCTGAAAAATGTTTGGAAAGCGCAATCTGGAATATGAACGCGTTCTACACCCCGGAAGGAGCCATCTACAGACAGCTCTCGAATCCGACAACCCTTACCTTTGAAAAATCGGGCGAATTCGAAATCAAATACTCCACCGATCCGAAAATCCAGAATGACGGAAACGGCATTCTCGGGGCCGAAGATATCGGAACCTGGACTCTCAACGGTTCGACCCTGACTTTGAACTTCACCGTCGGAACGGAAACGCACGAACTCCCCATCACGACAAATGCGACGGTCACGACGACGCCAACGGGAGAAATCCAGCTGAATCTCGGCGGCATTTTCGTCCACAATCTCGCTTTCAGCAAAAACGAAGCCGCCTATTTAACAGAAATCTTCACCGGCATCGAAAGAAATTAACATTCTCATTTTTCAAACAAGGCTTCCGACCGGAGGCCTTTTCTTTTTTTCCATTTTGAAAATTCTCTTTTCTTGGATGCGCTCAGTCCAAAAAACGCCTAGATTACTAAATTTCTTCCCACTATGGAATCTCGTTATAATTCTTCTGAAGTTGAAGCCCGCTGGCACAAGACCTGGGCAGAAAAAAACAGTTTTGCTCCCAGCGGAAAAGGCGAACCGTTCTCTATCGTCATTCCGCCGCCCAACGTAACCGGCGCCCTGCACCTGGGCCACGCTTTGAACGACACCCTTCAAGACATTCTCGTACGCTACCGCCGTAAGACAGGCCGCGACACTTTGTGGATTCCCGGAACCGACCACGCCGGCATCGCCACCCAAGCCGTTGTGGAAAAACGTCTTTTTCAGGACGAACACAAGACCCGCCACGATATTGGCCGGGAAGCGCTGGTGGAACGCATCTGGAAATGGAAGGACGAATACGAAGCTCGCATCACCAAGCAGCTCAAGAGCCTCGGTGTGAGTTGCGACTGGAGCCGTCAGCGTTTTACTCTGGATCCGGTGTGCGCCAAGGCCGTGCGTCATGCGTTTTTCAATTTGTTCAAAAAGGGTCTGATTTACCGCGGGAAACGGCTGGTGAACTGGGACACCAAACTCCAGACCGCCGTCGCCGACGACGAAATCTATCACGAACACGTGAAAGGGCATTTCTGGACTTTCAAATATCCTTTGGCCGACGGTTCGGGATTTATCCCTGTTTCCACCACGCGCCCGGAAACCATCATGGGCGACACCGCTCTCGCCGTCCACCCCACGGACGAACGCTACGCCAAGTTCATCGGCAAAATGCTGAAAGTTCCTTTCGTGAATCGGGAAATTCCGGTCATCGCCGACGCGATTCTTGTGGACAAGGACTTTGGCACCGGCTCCGTGAAGGTGACCCCGGCCCACGATCCCAACGACTACGCCACCGGGCTTCGCCACAAGCTTCCCATGATCAACATCATGAACGACGATGGCACCCTGAACGAAAACGCCGGCAAGTTCCAAGGCATGAAGGGCCAGGCAGCCCGGGACGCCGTTGTTGCAGGCCTTGAAGAACTGGGACTTTTGATTAAAGTAGAAGACCACGAAATGGAGGTGGGACATTCCGACCGCAGCAAGACCGTGATCGAACCCTACCTCAGTGACCAGTGGTTTGTGAAAATGGACGTTCTCGCCGAAAACGCCATGAACGCGGTGAAGTCCGGTGAAATCAAAATTCTACCGGAACGTTACGCCAACAAGTATTTGGACTGGCTGGGCGAAAAGCGGGACTGGTGCATCAGCCGTCAGCTCTGGTGGGGGCACCGCATTCCCATTTGGCACACGGATGCCACCGAAGAAGAATTGAAGGCAGCCTTTGGCGACCGGAAAGACATCTACTTTTACAAGGCGGAAAACGGCGGCTACCTGGTTTGCTCCCAAGAGGAAAACCTGAAGGAAGATGCCATTCCGGGACGCCGCCTGAAACAGGAAGAAGACGTTCTGGACACCTGGTTCTCCAGCGGACTCTGGCCCCACTCCACCATGGGCTGGCCCGAAGAAACCGAAACCCTGAAGCGCTACTACCCCACCAGCGTCCTCGTCACCAGCCGTGACATCATCACCCTGTGGGTAGCCCGCATGGTGCTGTTCAGCCAGGAAAATATGGGCACTGTCCCCTTCCACACCGTCTATATCCATCCGAAAATTCTGGATGGCAACGGACAGACCATGAGCAAGTCCAAAGGCAACGGCGTGGATCCCATGGACATCGAACGCAAGTATGGTACCGATGCACTCCGCTTCGTGATGGCAAGCCTTTGCACCGACAACCAGGACGTGCGTCTGCCCGTGAAAAAGGAAAAGCAGGAAGACGGAACGGAAATCAACACTTCCGAAAAATTTGAAATCGGTCGAAACTTCAGCAACAAGCTGTGGAACGCCTGCCGCTTCCTCTATCCCCATTTGGAACAGGCAGGGGCCCTCGCTTCCGAACTCCCCATGGATTCCGCATTGTTCGCCCTGGAAGACCGCTGGATTCTTTCCCGCTTGCAGACGACCATCAAGGACGCCACCCGCATGCTCGAAGAATACCACTTCGCCGAACTCGCCGGGTTCCTGTACCGCTTCGTGTGGGACGACGTCTGCTCCAGCTATCTCGAGATTAAGAAGGCCGTGATCAACAGCGAAACGCTCACCGCCGAAAAGAAGAACGCCATGGCCATCCTCAGCTATGTGCTGAAAAATGTGCTGGACCTTCTCCATCCGGTGATGCCGTTCATTACCGAAGAGCTCAACAGCATCCTGTTCCAGGGCAGCGAAATGGTCATCAGCCGCGCATGGCCCAAGGCCGACGAATCGCTCATTGACGCGAAGATCGAAGCCGCATTCGACCAGGCCTTTGCCGTAGTGGAAGCCGTCCGTGGCGTTCGTGGCCGCTACAGCGTTTCGCCGGCAACCAAATTGAAAGCCGTCGTGAATGTGGATGACGCCACAACGGAAAAATCCGTAAACGCCTGCCTCGCCATCATTACTGAACTGGGCGGCATCGACAGCATTACCGTCGCGGTGAATGCGGAAAAGCCGAAGTTCAGCGCATCCGCCGTCGTTCCCGGTGGCGAACTTTACATCCCGCTGGAAGGCATCCTCGACCCTGCGGCAGAAATCGCCCGCTTGGAAAAGGAAATCGAAAAAGCGAAATCCTTCGCAGCCAGCATCGAACGCAAGCTTTCCAATGAGAAGTTTGTGAACGGTGCGCCGGAAGCCGTGGTGAACGCCGAACGCACAAAACTCGCCACACAGCAAGACATCATTGCCAAAAACGAGAAGGCACTGGCCGAATTGAAATAAACGGCAGACCTTTCATTCAAGCACCCGGAAATCCTTGGATTTTCGGGTGTTTTTCATATTGAACTTTTCCCATGATTGAAAGATCAGTATCAGCGCGATGTCGAATGGCGACTCTGACTAAAGACGAAATTTTATCGGCGGCGATAATCCAAAAACTCGCGCGCCCTTTCTCCAAAGGGAATTTTACACAATTAAAAATTTATATTCCAAGAAAAAGGAAAAATATGCCGCAGATTCACAAATATTTATCCAAAGACTCCATATCCCGTTCCGAGAAAAAACTCTTCGATATTTTACTCTCGTTGAATAATGATTGGCATATATGGATGAACGCAAATCTCCGTTTCGCTCTTCGCAACGGAGCTTCGATGGAACGCGAAGTCGATTGCATTCTTTATCACCGGGAGCTCGGCATGCTCCTTGTGGAAAGTAAAGACGGTCAGATTTCTACGGAAGAAAGCCTGGAATCCGAAAAAGGATTTATCTGGAAACAGAACCAGCGCGAAATGGAACGCTCCCCGGTGGATCAAGTTTTGAATCTAGTTCATCCCCTACACCAGCATTTTTGCGAAATGTTCCCCCGGCAAATCCAAAAAGACAATTCGCATCAACAATTTTCTTATGATTCCGTACGCGTGCAATGGGCTCTTTTCTTTGGCGATATGGAAAATTTGAAAAAAATCGGCAGCAATGCGGTGCAATCCAAACGCGTTCTTCTCAAATCCGACTTAAAATCCCCCAACCTATTGCTCCGAAAAATCACAAAAATTTTGGAAACGAAAGAAGCGAGTTTTGGCAACAAGCCCTTCCCCAACACAGTGCTGTCCGAAGAAAATTTCCAAAAACTGGTCGCCTTCCTCGGCTGCTTTGATGAACCGACCTGGCCGGAACTTTGGGATATGCAGGCCAATGCGCGAATCTACCCTACTGAAATTCAGGAAATGCTGATGGAGTCCATCACCCGAAATCCGCGGATGCGAATCGAAGGAGTCGCCGGTTCTGGAAAATCCCTGATGGCTCAATGGGAAGTCGCCCGCCTTTTCAAGGAAGGCAAACGCATCGCATTTCTCTGCTACAACGACTTGTTGGCGGAGCAAATGCAAAATAATTTTCAAAAAAGAGAATTTCCGGCATCTTAGGTAACCGCCGCCAGTTTTTACAAGCTAGCAGCCAAATATGTACGACTAGCAAAAGTTCCCGGAGCTCCTCGAAAAGAACCCCAAAATGATGAAGGGAAAAAAGAATACTTCGCAAAAATGCCCCATTATTTTAAACAGGCTCTGGATATTTTGCGCAAACAAAATAAAGCATCCCGATTTTTCGACGCACTGATTATCGACGAAGGGCAGGATTTTGACAATTCTTGGCTGGACACGATTCTTTTGCTGCTAAAAGAACCGCAAAAAGGCTTCGTACGTTTTTTCTACGATTCCCATCAGACGATTTATAAAGGGCGCCCGGTATTAGGCAACACCAAAATCGAATCCATGCCGGTGATATTTCTGAAGCGTGGATTTCGCAGCACAAAAAAAATTTTGAATTGGGTTCGCGAAATCACAGACATTTCTGTCTCTTGCTATGAAACCACTCCGACAGGCCACGATGTGGATGTACGTCTCTATTCCGATCCTCAAGAACAAATCGCACTTTTATATGCAGAAATTGCCCGTCTAAAAAAGAAAGCCGTCGAACCCAAGGACATCCTAGTAGTTTCATTACGCAGCCGATCTAATTCGGCCCTAGCAGAACTCCACAACGACGAGTTCCAATGGAGCGACGTCCACGATTCCCTAAATTCTTTGGCCATCAATATAGTTTCTGCTTATCGTTACAAGGGTTTGGACAAGCGGGTCGTCATTTTGACGGATTTGGAACCTTCCGCAAACAACCCTGGGGAGCCGCACAGCAATGCCAATTTGATCCTTGTCGGTGCGACCCGTGCCAAAGAGCATCTGATAGTGTTCAAGCAGCGCAGCAAAATTGTATAAACAAAAAGTTCCCGGCAAAAACCGAGAACTTTCCTTTTTATTTTGAACTTCTTTAAGACACGAGCATCATCGAGAAGACCATGACAAACAGGGCAACGGTTTCTCCAACGCCGAGAACCATCAGGTAATTCACGAGACCCTTTCCGGTTTCACCAAGAGCATTGCAGGCATTTGCCGCCGACTTGCCGACATACCATGCCGACGCCAGCATGCCAATACCGCCAAAAATGCCGACGCCCAAATACGCCGCCCACATGGAAGCTGTTGGATCCGTGCCACCTTCCGGGCTAATTTTGCCCAAAATGTAAAGCATCAGAAGCATCCCATAAATGGTTTGCGCAATCGGAGCTCCGACAAATATCAGCAAAGTGAACAACGCATTTTTGCCCTTGAGATATGCCTTTTTCCAGGCTCCAATGGCAGCCATGCCCGCCGTACCGCAACCCAATGCCGAACCCACCGCAGCAAGCCCTAAAGCCGCAACAGCTCCGAGTTTCGACAAAGTAATCAACATATTCTGATCCATAAGTATTCTCCTTATGGATTAAAGAACCATCATCGAGAACACGAGCACGAACAAGGCTACGGTTTCAACGATACCGAGCACCATCAGGTAATTGACCATGCCCTTGCCCGTTTCGCCCAAGGCATCGCACGCGACCGCAGCCGACTTTCCTTGATACCAGGCACTCGCCATCAAGCCGAGACCGCCGAAAATACCGGCACCTAGACATCCGCCCCAGTTCGTAAAGCCCGAAGCAGTCGCAGCATTCAAGATGAAATTCATCAAGAGCATTCCATAAATCGTCTGGGAAATCGGCGCTCCGACAAATACGAGCAAAGTAAAGAGAGCACCTTTACCTTGGGCATACGCCTTTTTCCATACGGAAATAGCGGCCATACCAGCAGTTCCGCAACCAAGGGCGGAGCCCATAGCACCAATGCCCAGAGCGGCAGCTGCACCCATCTTAGCGAGAGTTACTATTGTTTGTTGATCCATTTTGTTATCCTCTTATTGGTAACGGGAATAGTTCCCTTGGTTAATTTTTGCTCTTGGAAAAGGGAGCGAAAGCATAACCGCTCCACTGCAAGTCCAAGCCGTTAGAAAATTCAAGAGTATTCAGACGCACAGCATGAACGGCAACACCCATAATGGCAAGCGCAATATTCAAGCCATGGACAAAAAGAAGTATCAAAGCAGCGCCGGCAATGCCAATCGCAGAACCGAAAAGCGGAGAAAGCATTCCATTAAACGCTTCCGCAATGGCCGCTCCGCTCATTCCTACAGCAAAAAGACGAATATAACTGATCACATCGGTAAAGCTGTTCACAATATTCAGCACAAGCATAGGAATCGAAATCCAGTCCTGTTTGAGTCTGCTGGGCGGAACCGAGAACAGAACCAAGAGAACCGCCGCCACGATGAACATCGGCATGACGAACCCGGGCATCTGCATACCGAGAACCATATTGTTCGCCAAGCAGAACATGCACCAGCAGCAGAGCAGCCAGCCGACCTGCGCCAGGAACGTGGAATCCTTCCGTTTGATACGAACGGCGATATTCCAGAGGTGGGCGATCGAAAGATGCACAACCGCAATGCAGAAGCAGAAAAACTGGATGTGCTGCATCTGGGACTCGCCCGCTTCCAGCGGAACAAAAGATTCCGGGAAGAAGGATATTCCAGAAACCCAGCTATGGTAGGCGGCGAATTTCGCCGGATCCGACGGCGCAGCGGTACGAATCCAGAGCATCGCATTTTGAAGCGGTTCCGGAAGCCACGCATAATTCGTCAAATCCAAATAGCGCATCCACGAAGCCAACTCCGGCGAAAGCCCGAGGAAACTGGCGTTAATAAGTCCCCAGAAAATGGTCATTCCACTCATCAAATAGATAAAATGGAAGCCCGCGGAATTGGCATTCGGTTTCTTTTTACGCACAATCAAGGCGATGGCGAGGAAGAGCAGGCCATAAGCCATATCGCCTACAATCATCGCAAAGAAAATGCTGAAAAAGCACAGGAATACGCTGGATACATCCACTTCATGATAGCCCGGAGAAATTCCGATAATATCATAAAGGAACTGCATCGGGCGAGAAAGCTTATTGTAGGAAAGCAGCGTCGGCACATTGTCCTCTTCGGACGGATCCTCTACGCGCAAACCCCAGCCAGCCGCTTTTGCCGCCGCAGAGAGTTCAGCAACTCGAGGAGCCGGACAAAATCCTTGAACCGCCGCCAGCATTTCCGAAGAGAGCATTCCGGCGGAAGCTGTTTCCAAAGCATAAGCGTCCGTAGTTTCTGCTAGGCATTTTTTGACTTTACCTTTTTCCGCAGAAAGTTCCTGGAAGCGTTTTTCCACCTTGTCTAGCTCCGCCAAAGAGCCCGAACGTTCCTGGCGATAATATTCCACGGACTGGGCGGGGATCGGTATTCGCGTTGCGGGCGTTTTTACCTTTGCAGGTTCCGCTCCTTGATTCAATACGGCGTAACACAAGCCGTCGGCATTTTCCGCAAAAGGACAGATGACGGCTTTTTCATCTTCCGTTTCAAAAGGAATCCCACGAGCGGTCGCATAAAGCCGAACAAAAATACCGCGTTCTTCCAAGGATTTAACCGATTTCGGATCCAAATTGCCAAAAACCCCGTAACGGGACAAATTGGCTTCCGCTTCCGCATGGGCATCTTCGGCATTTTTGCGTACTTCAAGAAGTCGCTGCACCTCTTCTACAACGCCTTCTCCCGTCAGAGAATCTTCCAAAGGAACGGCCTTTTTGACATCCGGAATGGATTCCAAAGCTTTCTGGACCCGCAGCAAATCGTTTCGGACGGCGTTCAGGCTGCTTCCCGTAGGATTTTTTAGCGGAGTGATGTGCAAAATGCCCATTTCCCGAAGTCTTTCGAGAGAGGCCTGCTTGTCGGAATCCAAGCAGATGATCGTCACTTTTTTCATCGGAGTAATCATGCGGCGGCTCCTTCTTGCGTAAGGATTCTAGCATTCGCCTTTCCCTTGGCCAGTTTGGAACGGGCGACTCCTGAAATCTGCTGATCCGAAAGGAATATATTGATTGTCCGAATATTCTCTTTCGTTTCCGGGATTTTCACTTTTTCAAAGAGATTTACTCGCTGGCTTGTAGAGCGCAATTCCGCAGAAAGCAATTCATACTGCTTTTCGAGAACCCGGCGTTCCAAGCGCAAAGCGATAAGTCCTTGCAAAGAGCGAATACCTTCGTCAAGCCATGCAGGTGTCGTGAAAAAATCCGGTATGGTCACTTTAAAATCGACTCCATTGAAAATGGGAATTTCGACACCGGCGATATTGCCTTCGTCCTCCCGCACTTCCTTCACGGAAATGTACTTGTCCCATTCAATCGCTTCTGCATAAAGCCCGACCCAGCTTGCCATGGAAGTTCGAAGGGAGTCTTCTTCTTCCCGCTTTGCCATGACCTTGGCCTGGAGAGTGCGCATCTCCATCTGCAATTGCTGTTTTTTCAGCAGAAGCGTCGGCAGATATCGCTGATAGCGTTTCAGCGCATCACGCTCCATCTTCAAAGCGTTTTTTGTCAATTTGACTTTCGCCATATTACCCCTTCTTGGGCCAATACTGGCTAATCATCTTAGACGGAATGCCCGTTTCTTCGGGAGTAAAGCAATCGGCCAGAATTTCCCAACCCAGATTGAGAGCGCGCTCCAGCGGAATATTCACCGAAAGATCCATCATTTCTTTTTCAAAACGTTCGCCGTATTTGAGCAGCTTGTTGTCCCAATTGCTCATGCGGAAACCCATCGACTGTTTTTCCAGCGTCTCTTTGTAGCTGGCATAAAGCTGGATCATCGTATTCATGATGGTGCGATGGTCGCTGCGGGTTTTGCCGTTCACTTGCTGTTTCAAGCGCGAGAGGGAGCCGAACGGTTCGATTCGTCCATGCTTCAAGTAGAACTGGCCTTCCGTAATATAACCGGTATTGTCCGGAACGGGATGGGTCACATCGTCGCCGGGCATGGTCGTTACGGCGAGAATCGTAATGGAACCCGAGGACTCGAAGTCCACAGCCTTTTCATACCGACTGGCAAGCTGGGAATACAAATCGCCAGGATAGCCACGGTTCGAAGGAATCTGCTCCTGCGTAATGGCGATTTCTTTCATCGCATCGGCAAAGTTGGTCATGTCCGTCAAAAGGACAAGGACATTTTTGCCGCGAGTCGCAAACTGTTCGGCAACCGCCAAAGAGGCATCCGGAACCAGCAGGCATTCCACAATCGGGTCGCTCGCCGTATGCACAAACATCACCGTCCGGGAAAGAGCACCGTTCTGTTCCAGATAATCCTTCAGATACAGATAGTCGTCGTGCTTCAGTCCCATACCGCCAAGTACAATGACATCGACTTCCGCCTGCAAAGCGATACGCGCCAAAAGCTGGTTGTAAGGTTCTCCAGCTACAGAAAAAATCGGAAGCTTTTGCGATACGACCAACGTATTGAAAACGTCGATCATCGGAATGCCCGTGCGCACCATCGTCTTCGGAATGATGCGTTTCGCCGGGTTTACAGACGGGCCGCCGATTGCCACCGGATTTTCTTCAATCGCGGGGCCATTGTCCCTTGGAACGCCCGCGCCCGAAAAGACGCGACCGAGAAGAGCTTCGCTAAACGGGATTTCCATCGGCTTGCCGAGGAAACGTACCTGGGAATCGGTCGAAATACCGCGGGCGCCGGCAAAGACCTGCAAGTCCACCATATCCTTGTCGATACGGATGACGCGAGCTAGAGAAGTGCCTTGAGCGCTTGTAACCTGCGCCAATTCCTGATTCGCCACATTGTCCGCTTGGACGGTAATCACGCTGCCAGCAATACGTTCAATGCGATGATAAACCTTATACATTCTTCGCTACCTCCGCAACAGAGTCAGAAATCTGCTTTTCGAGATTCTTAAATTCTTCGGAATCAAACGCAACGCGGTTCCAGTCCTTGGTCGTCTGCGTCAGCTTCAGGAAGAAGGCGCGGGCCGAATCCTTGTCGGTAAAAGACATTGGCGTTTCAAGAATTTTATAAACACATTCAAACACGTATTTTTGCCGATCCGCCGAGCACGCCGCATCGATATCGTTGTAAGCATCCTGCTGTAAATAGACAGAATCCAGATATTCGGACTTCAAATAAACGACAAAGTCGTCGATGGAAGTTCCTTCCTCGCCAACGACCTTCATCATCTGGTTCACATCGTTACCGTCAGCAAGAACCTTTCTCGCTTCCGCCACTTTTTTCGAATCGATGACGCCTTCATATTTGGACCAGGATTCCAGCGGATGAATTGCCGGGAACCGACGCTGGTCGGAACGTTCGCGGGAAAGTCCGAGGAAGGCACCGACCACTTTCAAGGTCGCCTGAGTAACGGGCTCTTCAAAGTTGCCACCCGCAGGCGAAACGGAACCGCCAATGGTCACGGAACCTGTCGAGCCGTCTTTCAAACGCACGACGCCGCCTCGCTCGTAGAACGAAGCGATGACCGATTCCAAATATGCCGGGAACGCTTCTTCGCCCGGAATTTCTTCCAAACGTCCGCTCATTTCACGGAGAGCCTGTGCCCAACGAGAAGTCGAATCGGCAAGCAATAAGACGTTCAAACCCATCTGGCGGTAGTATTCGGCAAGGGTAACGCCCGTATAAACGGAAGCTTCTCGAGCAGCAACCGGCATCGAAGACGTATTGCAAATAATCAAGGTGCGTTCCATCAGGCTCTTTCCCGTTCTCGGGTCGATGAGTTCCGGGAATTCGCGGAGAGTCTCCACCACTTCACCGGCGCGTTCACCGCAAGCCGTCAAAATCACGATATCCACATCGGCATAGCGGCTCATCAGCTGCTGCAAAACCGTCTTGCCCGCACCGAAAGGTCCCGGCGTACAGAAAGTCCCCCCTTGCATCACAGGGAAGAATGTATCGATAATGCGCTGCTGCATCGTCAGAGGTTTAGAAGGGCGCAAGCGTTCCGCATAATTCTTGATTGGAATCTTGACCGGCCAGGTCTGGTAAAGCTTGACTTCAACGGAATTGCCATTTTCATCTTTCAAAACCGCGACGACATCTTCTACGACATGCTCGCCCGCAGGAACAATGCTTTCGACGGTGAGCGAATCGCGGCATTTGAACGGCACCATGATGCGATGCTTGAAAATTCCCTCGGGAACGGTTCCCAGAGTATCGCCACCCGTAACCACGTCGCCCACTTTCGCAACAGGCGTAAACGCCCACTTGACATCTCGCGGGAGCGCGGGCAGATACTTGCCTCTCTGCAAAAAGAATCCGCATTCTTCGGCCAATTCCGGCAGGGGGTTCTGCAAGCCGTCAAAAACCTGGGTCAAAAGCCCCGGTCCCAACTCTACAGAAAGCAATTCGCCCGTAAAGCGGACTTCGTCGCCCGCCTTCAGGCCCGTCGTATCTTCAAAAACCTGGAGTTCTGCATAATCTCCGCGGATACGAATCACTTCGCTTTTCAATTCAACGCCCGAAGCGAGTTTTGCAAAACCGACTTCGTTTTGGGCAACTGCACCATCAAATGCGACCCGGATCAAGTTTCCGTTCACACCGACTATTTTACCGATAGTAGCCATTGAAATTAAGACCTCCGGTCATCCCTGTTATAGGCAGGGTCGTTATCATTAATCACTTTGAGGACGGCGGCATTTCCGGCTTCAGCGGAAATACGAGACCAGCGTTCGCAAATTTTCAATTTAATCACGAAAGCATACACCGCCGCCATGGAATCCTCTCCACGGGCAAGTTCATCGACTAGCCAAAAACGGGTTTTATCCAATTCCTGTTCCCGTTCCAATGGATTCTGCTTGGCGTAAGCGTCCGAAACCATTTTGGCAAAAGTCACGTCGTAACCGGGAAACTGCCGTTCCGAAAAACGGACTTCCGGTCCCCAGGATGCGGCACGAGCATGCCCCACGACATTTTTTAATTGAATTTCATGAGCCATGTATGCCGAAGCAAAAGGATCGTCGCATTCTTCTCCGTTTACCAAGGAGTCGAAAGTGGCAAGTTCCTCTTCGGTCATGACCGCAGAACAACGATTGCGAAGTTCCGAAATAGAGAATGGAGGTGGATCTCCGAACTTTAAAAATGGAAGCGACGCAGTGATGTAAACAGCATTGCTCATCGACTATTTTCCCTGAGCCACGTCGGAAACGATTTTCGCCACCTGTGGGCGGACTAGCGCCGACAGCGCCGCAGCAATGGATTGGGAAGTAAATTCGTGAGAAACTTTGCCAGCGTCCATTTTCAGGCGGAATCCGAACTTGATGCCCGAATCGCTTTCTACCTGAACCCCGGCACCGAGAACCTTGGCAAATTCGCCGATGACAAAAGATTCCAATTTGGCCTTGTCCGCTGCGGAAAAAACGACACCCATTTCAGAGGAAGCGTAATTTTTTGCCAAAAGCAAAAGCATTTCCTTGATGGTAGAATCGTTCAAATTTTTTTCAACTTGAAGAGAAAGAATGCCGTTTACCATGGATTCCAAACGGCGACCGACAGAAATAAGCACATCGCGAGCGGCTTGTTCCAAAGCCTTGTTGCTCCGTTCCGTATAAACTTCCGCATCCTTATCGGCTTTTTCCAGTTTCGCCTTTGCTTCGGTTTCGGCGTTCTTGATAATACTGGCCGCTTCCGCTTTGGCTTTGGCAATAATTTCTGCGGACTGCGCGTCCGCTTTTTCTACCGCATCCTTTTGAATACGTTCAATCAGGTTCTGTAAATCTTCTGCCATAAAATCTCCGATTTCAACAGGCGTTTTTTTCGTCGTTTTCTAATATATATGAATTGCGGGCAAAAAAAGCCGTCAAAGATGTTAAAAAATGAAAAAGAATTGACAAAATTGCCCCATTTTAAGACAAAATGCAGACAAAAAGAGATGTTCAGAAATTCAGCGAGGACGGTCTTTCGCCGTAGAATCCCGCACCAAGGAAAATAGCCAAGCGACCATCAACGAGGCTTCGGAATCCGAAAGTTTCCCGATTTCCATCGGGCGATATTTGTCCGGATGGATGGGCTTCGGATCCTTGAGGTATTGCCAAAGCGAATCCGGGCGATCCAGATAGCGCGCGACATTTCCTTTCATGGCGGGACCGGCAAATTCCCGATTCCAACGATGGCAAGCGTAACATTCCCTATCGTAAATATCCGCGGCCTTTTGACGATTTTCGGGAGTCAAGTCGGAAAATGTCATCAAATCGACGGCAAAAAGGGCCGATGCCAAAACCACAAAAAAAACAAACCAGCGATTCTTCAACGGCATCAACTATCTTCTCGGTTTCAAAAGTTTTCCAGAAAGGATGGTCACCAAACGCCGAGGGAGGAATCTTTCCGCTAAAAGAATCGCCTTGTTGGAATAACCGGGCACCACGACATTCGGAAATCCGGAAAGAATGGCGCGAACGGCTTCCCAAGCGACCTGCTGCGGCGTACTGCTGAAGAAATAACGGAGAAATCCCCTCTTTGAACCCGCCAAGGCGTGAAAATTCGTATCGACGGAACCCGGACACAAGGTGAGTACGCGAACCCCGTGCAAACGGGATTCTTCCGCCAAGGCTTCGCTATAGGACAAAACGAAAGCCTTGCTCGCAAAATAGGCAGCCATATAAGGCCCCGGCTGAAATCCGCCCATGCTCGCCACATTCAGTATAACCCCTTTGCGACGGGCGTACATCGTTTTCAGAGCGAGCTTGCAAAGAAGCATTAGGGATTCCATGTTCAGGCGGAGCATCTGCGCTTCCGCTTCAACAGAAAGCTCGGCGGCTTCCCCGCAAAATCCCGCACCCGCATCGTTTACAAGGATATCCGGCGGGCATCCGACCAATTCGATAAATTTTTCAAAAACGGTCTGGGCGTTTCCCGATACCGATAGATCCGCAGCCAAAGCAAAAGCTTTGGTTCCAAAACGAAGGGAAATATCCTGCGCCAACGCTTCAAGCTTATCGGAACGACGAGCCACCAGAACGACCTGTTCCGCCTGGGGAGCAAGTCCGTAAGCGATTTCTTTTCCGATTCCAGAACTCGCACCCGTGACAAGAAGAGCTTTATACCGTTTCATAAGCCTCTCGACATTTCTATTTTTATCGCCGTCAAAAGTCATCCCATAACTTTTGATTCGTTCCTGTTCAAATTAACTTTTTTTTGTGGACGACGCAATGGAATGGATTCGTGTTTTTTTCATCGCTTGCGCTCTGGCCATCGACTGCATGGCCGTCTCCCTTTCCGTCGGACTTTGCCGAAAAGAAGCCAATGAATGCGAAATTTTAAAACTCGCCCTGTGTTTTGGAATTTTCCAAGCGGGAATGACCTTGACCGGGGCCTTTGGCGGCGGCTTTCTGGCGGAAATTATCGGAAGTTGGGACCATTGGGTCGCATTCGCCTTGTTGGGCTGGATTGGCATTCGCATGATACGGGAAGCTTTTCAGGAAAAGGAAAGCTGTTTCACGCAAAAACTCGGTTACAGAACGGTTCTTTCTTTGGCTATCGCCACCAGCCTGGATGCGCTGGCCGTCGGATTTTCCTTTGGGATTATCGGGCACGAAATCGCATTCAGTTCAACGCTTATCGGCATAGTCGCTTTTGCGGCAACGGAAATCGGCGTTCACTTGGGAAAAAGGGCAGGCAAAAAAATTTCGTCCAAATGGGCGGAAATCGCCGGCGGCTGCGTGCTCATCGCCATCGGCACAAAAATTCTCGTCGAGCATCTCCATCGCTGATTCGCATCATTGCCGCGCGTCGGAAATTCCGTACAGATCTCTGACGACTAGCCACTCTAATGCGAGCGAACTAACAACAGACAACTGACAACTGACAACTAACAACTAGCAACAAGCCACTCTAATGCAAGCGATTTTTGCGAATGAATTTTTAGAGCCGCCTTTTAAACACTGTCTTTTTTGAATTTTTCCCGAATCAGCAATAGGTCGTGTTCATAGGGATTGCGCCTGAAGTCTTCAAAGGCCCACGCGGTCGGCGTAAAATGTCCCTTGGCGTAGTGCAGAATCATATCGAGCCAAATGCCGTTTCCGGCGTAGAGTTTGAAAGGGCCGCGCTTATAAGAGGGCAACACGACTTTGTCGAGATCCATATAGCCGATGTCCACATTCACCGTGCGATGATTCGGGGAATGCGCCAATTCAAATTCCAGCGCATTGGAACGTTCCTTTTCTCTGCCGATATCCTGCGGGGACACGCTTTGCGCAAAGGAAAGAACGCCGCGATAAAGGGAGTCGCCCATTTCCGGCGCATAATACGCTGTTTTATCAAAGGCGAAAAGCTTGCCTAGATGCCGAACCGGCCCCCAGGTATTTTGCAGAGCATTCAGGACTTCAGACGGCCATTCGTTTCCTTGCACGAGAACGAAAGCCAAAAGAGCCGCCTTTTCAGAGAATTGATGAGGTAAAGCCATATCGTTAATGAGGGTAAACCGGTATCATTTTTGCTAGAGAGGAAAGTTGCCCTTCTGTAAAAGTTCCCGTATTTACCGATGCTGCGGGGAACATTGGGTTAGAGGCGTCGGGACAAGTCGCTGCATTTTTGAAAAAGAGTTTCGGCAGAACATTCGGAAGAAGCGAAACGGGGTTTTCCGATTCGCCCGAAGCCATTTTCATATTCAGAACCTGCCCGCAATGCGGCGTGTCGGCAATGCCGTCTTCCCAAATGGAATAATCCCCCAAAGCCGCCTGATCGGATTTTGTCGCCGTCGTATGGCGCAAACCGAGAAAATGCGCGCATTCGTGAATTGCCGTGTTCACGATTTCACTGGCCGTCTGTGAATATTCCGTACGGGAATCCAGCATATAATGCGTTCCGACGACCACCGTGCTGCCTTGACCGCCGCCGAAATTGCCCGCAAACAGAATGGAATACCCCAAAACTCCTGCAATTTCAATCCGATGCACCAGAACCAAATCCAGAGCGTTATACACTTCTGGTTCCTCCGGAGAGTTCGGCCAGCCTCCCAATTCCGTCACAAAAACATCGGAGCTGGATTTTCCGGCAAGCCAAGGTTCGTCGTCTGGATAAGAATTTTTGACATCGTTCCTTTCCGAAGCGTAATGCAAAAAGAGCGTATCGACAGCAATGCCTTCCGAAGAAAAATACCGACGAAAGCCCGCGAGCAAAAGTTTTGACAGGGAATCCAGCGAAACGGAATCCGCCGTGCCGCCATACTGCCCCGCTACAACCAGATTCACGCTGAAATGCGAACTGTAAGCTCCCTCGGCTTCATAGCGGACATTTCGAACCGTTCCTTTGTAATAATCGCCGTTTTCTTCCAAAGTCGTCGCCCAATAGCCGGAGTTATTTTCTTCGCAAAGAAAACGGTAATACCATCTGCCATTGCTTTCTTCCGCCGAAAGTTGCCGCGTTCTAGAGCCTACATAGCTGTCCACAACACGGAAAAGGTTCAGTTTTGGTGGTTTCCTGCCGGAATCCGCATCGAAGGAAAGGGTGTAAAGAGCATTCGGATGCACCGCCAAAAGCGTTCCCGTCGGCAAATAAGCCGCCGCAGAATCGTTCGGCACAAAATCGTTGCCGTAAAGGACAAATTTCGCCGTCGTCGGATACAGAGCGAGAGCTTCCCCATCGCCATCCGAAGAAAAAAGCCCGCAACCCGTCAAAAAAGCAAACAAGGTTGCATAAAAAAGGATGAAAATCAACGTTTTTTTCTTTTTTCCCGTCATCTGGACGTTATTCCCTATAAAACATTTCTCTTCAATTTAGTCAAAATTTTTAGGAGAAAACGATGCGATTCAAAGAATGGGAAAGATTTTTACAGCCGCTTTCAAATCGTCCGGCACTTGCCGCTTTTTTCTGTTCCGTACTTTTTTTAGCGTCCGCAAAATATCCGATATACGGCATCGCTTTTGTGCCCGTCCTCCTTCTTTCCCTTTACGCCTTTCCCCGATTTCCTCGACGCGCTTCGCTTGCCGTGCTGATTTTTTTCGCCTTGCGCATGGGCGCCACATCTTGGATTTTCGCCCATCCTTCCGAGGAAAATCCATTTAAAACGCCGACAGAGAACCTGGGCTTTGTGGAATCCGTGATGGACAGGGAAGAAGGCGTCGCCGTCATTATCCGTAGCGAATCCGGAAGATTCCGGCTTTCCAAAAAGCAGCCTCCATTTCCCAGCCCCGGCGATTCCATCCGTTTTCAGGCAAAGTGGTTTCCCGTCGAGCCGCCCACAGTTCCCGGCGGATTCGATTCCCCCAAATGGCTTCGCGGTCAAGGGCTTTCGGGTTTCGGCAAATTGGAATCTTTCAGCGTCCTCTCTCATCGATTCGTCTTTGAAAAATTCTTTTCCGGGTTTCGCCATTTTTTGAAAAACTATTTCTCGCGCTACCTTCCCGCCGCCGAATCGGGACTTCTGATTGGACTTTTGGCCGGAGACCGCTCCCAAATTCCGGACGCCTTGCAAAACGGTTTCAAACGGGCAGGAATCGTCCATGTTCTGGCCATTAGCGGTTTTCACGTCGTCTTGCTTTCGGAAATGATTCTGCTTTTACTGAAAGCGACCCGGATACCCCACCGAATCGCCCGCATCTGCGCCATCCTTTTTATGCTCCTTTACGCGCCTGCCGCCGGAGGCTCCCTCGCCGTTTTTCGTGCGGTGTTTATGTTCTCCGTCGTACAGATCGGGCTTCTGTTTGAACGCAAAGCCGACAGTCTGAACGCTCTTGGCGTCGCTCTGGTTCTTTTGTGCGCATTCAACCCGGAGGTCATCTGGAATGTCGGTTTCCAGCTTTCCGCCTCGGCGACGGCGGGGATCATCGCTTACGGAAAACGGAACCCGCTTATTTTGCAAAGCGAAGTCCTGCGAAAAAACAAAATATGGATTTGTTTTGAAAACTACGTGCTGTCCGCCGTCTGGATAACATGGGTCGCAACGGCTTTTACAGCCCCCTTTCTCATCTGGTCTTTTCATTCCCTTTCTCCCATTTCCATCGTCGGGAACATCTGCGTCGTTCCGCTGGTCAGCCTAGGAATGCAAGCCGGCCTGTTCGCCCTTTTATTGCCGATTCCCGCAACGGCCAGCCTCTTCTGCGAAGCCGCAGGATTCCTGTTTCGCCTTTCTGCTTTTTTGGTCGCGCAAATTTCTTCGTTCAGCATCGCCTCCGTGACTGCGGGACCTTTGCCCGTCTGGGTTCTTTTGATCTTGGGAACGATTCTGCTTTCCCTTGGCAGTTTCAAAAACAATTCATGCGCCCGCCGAATTATCCTTTTGGGAATTTTAATTTTCGGATGCTACTTTACATACCAGACGTTTCTTCCCAAAGCGCGTCCCGAATGGAGCGTCGCCGTTTTAGATGTCGGCCAAGGAGATTGCATAGTTGTGAAAAGCCCCAGTGGAAACGTCTATCTGGTCGATGCGGGGGTAAACACCGGAAAACGGAATGTCGCCAAAGACAAAATCATCCCCTACCTGCAAGAAGAAGGAATCTGGATGTTGAAAGGGATTCTCATCACGCACCCGGATCTGGATCACTTCAGCGGAGCCAGCGTTTTATTGCAGGAGTTTCCCGTCGAAAATCTGTGGATTCAGGAATGTTCCCGCTTTGCCGACAAGCCGGAATGGAAAAACGTACTTGCCACGGCGCAAAAACTCGGCGTTGTCATCCAGGACTTAAAACGAGGCATGATTTTTCGCGAGACATTTTATACATCGCCTCAAAAACGGGAAACCTGGAATATGCGCGTGATTCACCCGGATCCTTTTTATTGCGGAGAGACCAATTCGCAAAGCATTTCCATGCGCATCGAGGGCATCGGAGGCTCTATGTTGCTGACCGGCGATTTGACCAAGGAAGGCGAACAGACGATTCTGCAAACCGACATCCCTTTGAAAAGCGACGTGCTAAAATTGGGGCATCACGGTTCAAAGACATCCAGCTCGGTCGCCTTTTTGGAAGCGGTAAATCCCGACATCGCTATCGCATCGAACGGAAGAAAAAATCGGTTCCGGCACCCGCACAAAGAAGTGGTGAACCGACTGGACAGTTTAAAAATTCCCCTTTTGAACACTTCTGAAAAAGGCAGCGTTTTTGTACGGTTCAATGCGAACGGCTATCAAGTCCAAACTTCGCTATAGTCATTGCCGTATGCAAAGGGAAGAAGGATCAGCGGGGAATAAGTAGTTAAGAGAACTTAAAATGGAATATAGGAGAAGCTGCTGAATTTTCTCCCAACTTTCCTCTAACCACTGATCACTGATCACTAATCTCCAACTACTCCTAACTCCCACTCCCCGCCAACTCTTGTATCATTTAACGAACTTCTAAAAGGTCTCAAGAAAATCCATGCACCATTTGACAAAAGCCGACTTTGCGTCGAAACAGGCATTTTTCATTTAGTCGAAGCTCCAAAATGCAAAAAAAACGGCTTCGTTCATAATCACTAACTTGCCACCTCAGCCGTTTTCCAACAAATATGATCACCCCATCGCCAAACAAAAGCGTGGCGGGGGATAGGGTGAAGGGAAAAGAGGCTGCCCATGAGTCTTAAGAGTTTTACTCTTTTAGACGAATTGTCCCTGGAAGGGAGCCTT
>NZ_FUWU01000031.1 GCF_900167415.1 Fibrobacter intestinalis
AAAAAAGACCCCGGCGTTGACGTTTCCGCCTTGAGGAACAGGGAAAAAACGGAAATCGTCAACGCCTTGAAAGACCGCTTCGGACTTGGCCAACTTCTTGCCCGGCTTGACCTGCCCCGCAGCGTATTCTATTACAACCTGAAGCACGCAAACGACAGGGCGATTAAGGACAGGGATTCCCTTGAATTTGTACAGATAGCCTTCCAGGCATCCAAGAAGAGGTACGGTTACAGAAGGATCCGAAAGGTATTGAAAGACGAGGGAAGGACCTTGTCTGAAAAAGTCATCCGGAGGGTGATGCGCGAGAACGGACTTGCGGCCTACCGTCCCAGAAAACGGAAGTACAGCTCGTACAGGGGCGAAATTTCGCCCGCGGTGCCCAATCTGATAAACCGCGATTTCCATGCCGACAGGCCCAATGAGAAATGGCTTACGGACATCACGGAGTTCCCCCTTTCCGACGGCAAGTTGTACCTGTCTCCGATGATAGACTGCTTCGACGGAAAACCCGTATGCTGGACTATAGGCGAAAGCCCCGATTCGAGGCTAGTGAACCGAATGCTGGACAAGGCCTTAGGGCAGCTCCACGACGGAGAAAAGCCGATCGTGCATACGGACCGGGGATGCCATTACAGATGGCCGGGATGGATAAAGCGGATGAACGATGCGGAGCTGAAACGGTCAATGTCGAAGAAAGGCTGCTCTCCCGACAACTCCGCCTGCGAGGGCTTCTTCGGCATCGTAAAGAACGAATTGTTCTACAATCGTGACCTGGCTGGCGTCACCAAAAACGAATTCAAAAAGGAACTGAATGAATATTTGGAGTGGTTCTGCAAGGATAGAATAAAGATGAGTCTTGGCGGAATGAGCCCCGATGATTACAGAAAAAGTCTAAATTTAATCTAACTAATCTGTCCAAGAAAAAGTCCGCAGCCTCCAATCGTGGTGTAATTTATATGAAAAAAATTGTACTAATTCTATTATCCGGCTTTATTCTAGGTTTTTTAATGACATTCTTTTCAATAGAACCCTATTATAAAAAAGTCAGAATGACTAAGGCTTTATCCATAGTTGTGGAGAATGCGAGATGGTGTAGCGCTAACGCTCGTCGTCTAGACGAAGAGGGCAACTACATTTGCGGCGATGTTGCTAACGATTGGGTGTCTGCTATAGAAACAGATTCTTCGGTAATAAAAGTCGGTTTCCACAAGCCTGGTAATACCTTTCATATAAAGTTTTTAGGATTTGATTTGGGACCATGGTATTCTAGCGTTGACCAATGTTTTGTAAATGTCAAAATTGAGGAGGGGGCCGTATTGTGTCAATAAAAAAGTTCTTTTTTAGATGGTGCAGAATCCATCTCTTTGCGCTGGTATTCCTGATTGGTTTTATTTGTGGCGTAATCGTTGTTTTTTTATTGTGCGATATAGATTTTTTAATAGGTGTAGACGTTCAATCGGAGAAAATCGACAAAATTCGAACGAGTGAAATTGCCGAAGGGAATTATGAAATTGAAAATTGGACAGCTTATGAGAAAAAAGGCGATCGACTGTTCTTTTGCGACGGATCTTTGTATGAGTTTAGTCCTAAATATGTGTTTTTTCGCCTTACAAACGGCCTTTTATTTGGAAATTCATTCAAAGAATCTACGTTATATGAAGAAAGCGAAAAGGATTCTCAGGAATATCCTTATATGAGGATTGGTAATCTTTTATGGATGGCAAAAAATCTTTCAATTCAGCCCAAAGAAAAGGACCTTGTTTTCTTTGATGCTGTCGCTGGATTGAAAATTATGCCAAGATCTGCTTGTTTATATAATAAAGAAAGTAATTGTGGAAAATATGGTAGGTTCTATGATTACTCTTTGGCTTTGTCGATATGTCCTGATGGCTGGCGATTGCCTAAAAATGAAGAATGGGCTACGCTAAAGGGAAAAGTTGGAAAATTAAAATTTGTAAATGAGTTTGCTGGTTTTTGTCGGAAAAATGATTCGGGAATTTACGAATACGTTCATGAGGGAACTGCCGCTACATGGTGGAGCGATGGCCCCGTAAACACTGACGAAGATTCGGGAATTTTTCTAGATGACAGTGAATTTTATTACATTTACGCGGAAAATAAAGATGATTTTTCATTGCGTTCTGTTAGATGTGTAAAAGAGGTTTCAGACTTTCCAATGCGCTGAAGTATGACGCAAACGGTAATGTGTGGCTTGACGGATACAATAAGTCTGCATATATTTTGAATTCCATAGGGATGCCGGAACATATTGCTTTGTATAGTGAAGTCCCTTCAAAATTGAGTCCCATCGACGTTGATCAGGAAACCGTGTATGACGAGGAGTTTGCAAACATAAGGATGGCCCCTGCGCCCGTAAGGGCCGTGAAGAAAGAATCCGTTGGCGTTCCCGCAGAACCCGTTCGGAAGGCTCCGCCTCCATCCATCACGCTGGATGTGATCCTGCCCGGTTCCAATCCTGTCGCAATCCTCAAGTTCCGCGGAGAAAGTGCCGTCGTAAGCGTTGGTCAGGAGATCTGGGGCGTGACCGTGAAGAAAATCGGTGCAACAAGCGTCACCCTGGTGTACAAGGATGGCGAATTCACTTTGACGGGCAATTGATTTTCCAAAGAACGGCATTGTGAATGCTCAAAAATCGCCAAATTCAGCAAAGATTCGGCATAAGTACCTGAAACGTCAAAAACAACGAAAAAAAACGAATTTCAGACTTCATTCCAAATTGGATGAAAAATCCAAAAATTTTTGCAAAAAACGTTCTTTTTTGAACAAGAAAGATGTATATCTTTGAAAAGCGAGGACTTCGGGTCCTCTAAAATTTATTTCACCCTTAACAGGAAGGTTCGCCTATGGATGTTCAAATTTCTGCTCGCCATTGCACTATTTCTGACACACTTCAGGATCATCTTAAAGAAGAAGTGGAGGCTCTCGGAAAATTCTACCCCAATATCACTTCGGCTTCGATTGTTCTCGACCGCATCAGCGATCTCAGCCGCCATTGCGAAATTTCCTTGAATGTGAAAGGTGCCGTTGTAGTCGCTTCCGCCGACGAGGAAAATATGGGAAAGGCGATTGATACCGCTCTTGAACGCGCGAAAGTGCAGCTCAAAAAGGCGAATGAAAAGCAAAAGGCCCATCAGGCCGAGCCGGTTTCCAATGTCACTACACCCCAGTAATGTCTTATAATCCGTTCCACCATTTAAATATCAAGCGCCGAACTTCGTGTCCGGTTCTTGTTTTTTTTAAACATTTTCGGCAATCCTTAAAATTGACCCTTCACACTCCGGAAGAGTCGTTGCGGACGAACCTGACGCAAATCGGAGTGCATCGTCCCGGGCTAGCGATGTCCGGCTACACGGCTTCTTATAAAGAAAGCGCATCTCAAATACAGATGATTGGATCGACGGAGTGGAATTATCTGGAAAGCGTCGGCAAAGAGGAGCGGGAGCGGATTTTTGCAAAACTTTCCGAATATGAATCCCCGATGTGGGTGCTCACGCACAATTTGCAGCCGCATCCCGAATTGCTAGAAATGTGCAAAAGGAAGAACATTCCGCTGATGACGACGGAACTTTCGACTTTTCCTTTTGCCAAGGAAATCCAGCAGTTTTTGGAAATTTATTTTGCGGAATTTACATCGGTTCATGCGAGTCTGGTCGATGTCTATGGCGTGGGGATGCTTTATGTGGGGGATAGCAACGTCGGCAAGTCCGAGTGCGTTTTGGATTTGGTCGAGCGCGGGCACCGCTTTGTGGCGGACGATGCCGTTCGGATTATTCGCATTGGCGATATGCTTGTCGGCAGGTCCGATTCCGTAATACAGCACCACATGGAAATTCGAGGCATCGGTATTGTCAATATGAAAGAAATGTTTGGCATTGCCTCTGTCCGTCGGCGTAAAAAGATTGAAGTGGTGGTGGATTTACAGCCTTGGCGTCAGGGTTCTTCGTATGAAAGGACAGGGCTTTTTCATGCGTCCGAAACGATTTTGGGCGTGAAAGTCCCCAAGGTTTTAATCCCTGTCGCTCCGGGGAAAAGCCTAACGGTGATTTCCGAAGTGATTGCCATGAATACGCTTTTAAAGTTGAACGGCGTGGATGCAGCCAATGAATTTAACAAATCGTTGATGAAAATTATACAGGATAAGGCGAAGGGCGTTTTTGTAGAAGACGGCTTCGACGAGTTTTTAGGCGGAGCGACGTATGAATAGCAAAATTTCTCGGCGCGGCAACAAGAGAATGCTTTTTTTCGTCTTTATGCTCTGCTGCATCATTTTCTGCCTTTGGTATTTTTTTCATCCGTTGAGCCCTTATAATGAAAGGCTGCGCTATGTGGCCGCATTTAGCGAAGTCGGTCCGCTGGCCAATGGAAGTAATGTAAAAATCGGCGGTCTTCCCAAGGGGCGCATTCTCGGAATGCATAAAACGGATTCCTGCATTTATGTCGCTTTTGAAATCGGCAGAAACGTGCGCCTTGCCAAGGATTCCAAAATTCATTTTGCGTCGGCGGGATTTTTGGGAAATCGGGAAATTCTGATTGAACTCGGCGAATCTCCGGAGTATTACAGAGACGGCGATACGATTCGGCAAACTCTTTTTGACAAGGGACTCAATACGGCGAAAGCCGATTTGGACGAAACCTTGGCGACTTTTGAAGCGGTGATGGAGACGGTTCGTTCGGTGTTGGATTCGGCGAAGGAAGGTTCGGGCAAAAAGCATTTTGACCGGATTGTCCGCAAGGGGGCGGCTTTGAAAAAGGATGCCGAAAATGACCTGGTCCGCTGGAAAACGGATTTGCAAAATAGTCTGGATTCTCTAGATATCGCAATGGGCAACTTGAAAACGGTGGCGGGAAGCGTCGCTTCGGAATCGAAAGAATTGAAAAATAGCGGCGAAGAAATGTTTGCCCGGTTGGAGCATTTGCGCTCTTCCGCACAAGATGTCCATGCCCATATTCTGCAGGTGGTTTCCAAACTGGACGAAAACGATAATTCTGTGGCGCTGGTTTTGCAAAAAGACGGCGAAATCGTTCAAAAAATGGAACAGATTCGTGGCGACGTGGAAAATATGATGAAAGATATGAAAAAGAACGGCATTAAATTGAACGTGGATATTTTTTGATTTTCCCGCTTCGCTATGGGATGCTTGCGGCTTTTCTGCCGCTGGGTATTTTTTCGTGTCAATGAGGCTTTGCGCCTAGACTAAGACTATTTTCATTGTATGAGATGGTTTGGATTTAGTATCCTCTTTTTTATTTTTTTTTGCGGTTTCTTGCAGCTCGAATACGGAACCTACATTTGCCGATGACGATACGCCTTCTGTTCCGGAAGTATTTGTTCGTTCGGCTCCCGTCATGTTTACCGAAATCAATCCGAAAAACATCTCTCTTGAAGATGAAGAGGGCGACAAATCCGATTGGATCGAACTCTTCAATCCTGCGGACACGGCGGTAAATCTTTCGGACTATTTTTTGTCGAATGACCCGGCAGAGCCTTTCAAGTGGCATTTTGGAAATGTCGTCGTTCCTCCGCAGAGCTTTGTTCTTGTTTTCTTTTCCAAAAAGGATAGGCCGGATTTGAAAACGCCGTCGGATTCCCTGGATATGATGGGCAAAAATGTCTGGGGCTGGGCGGATTCCGACAATTCCCCTGTTGCGGGGACGAGCATCGCAGAGCCTTGGCTTTACAGTAAATTCCTGGTGGTGGAAAACGGTTCTCGTGTCATTTCGGGGCAAATGCAGCTGGGAGAGAACGAGGAACTCGGCTGGAGCAGCGCCTGCATTTTTGTGGGAATCGAAGGAGCTTCCAAAGATTCCCCGCAGGATCTGGGAACGGCGAATCAGTTGCTGCTGACGGGCTTTGTGACCAAAGACGAAGTTTTGGAAATTCGGCTGGTTCAATCCGACATGGAAGACTGGAAAGGATGGCCCGCGCGGATTACGGGAACGGGAGATTCCTTGACGACGTATTCCATTTCCCTGCCGACGGGATCCCGTTTTCCGGATTTGGCAAATATCTACGGCATCCGTTTTTCGGCGGTAAACAGCTATAAAAGACCCGTCCAGTTCAAATTCAATTCCCTCCTTGTTCGAAATCAGGGAAATTATCCCCATGTGAATTTTAAATTGCCGCAAGAAGGCGGAAACGTCTTTTTGTTTGACGCGGCGGGAACCCTGCGCGATTCCATCGCCTACCCGAAAGTCCCGAACGGCAAAAGCTATTCCTTTTCGGGCACAGGCTGGGGTTTTGCGGAACCGAATCCCCTGGGCGTTGCCGACTATGCCTATGCGGGGCAAATTTCGGATTCTTACCGTCTTCCGGCGTCGGGATTTTATTCGGCTCCGTTTGTCGTTTCGTTTTCGGGAGACCCGCAAAGCGTTGCCCGCTGTGAAGTCGGCGGAAAGGCTCCTACGGAAAACAGTCCCGTGATGATGGGGGATTTGACCATTTCCTCGACGACGGTTTTGCGTTGCGCGACCTTCCGGGATGGGATGCTCCCGAGCGATATTTCAACGCGCACTTATGTGTTTGAACAAGCTCCGACGATTGCGGCGGCGTTTATCACGGCGGACCCGGACCAGCTTTTTGACCCGGATTCCGGCATTTACGAAGAAGGGCCCAACGCCAGCTCTACAAGTCCGCATTTCGGTGCCAATTACTGGTTGGACAAAACGATTCCGGCGGAGATAACTTTTTTTGAACCGGGAGCGAACACGCCCGCATTCAGCGCGAATGTCGGCTATGAAATTTTTGGCAATTACAGCCGTGCCAATGCCAAAAAGTCCTTTGCGCTCAAGTTCCGAAAAAAATACGGCGATGCCCATTTGGACTATCGGATTTTTCCGGAGCACCCGAATTTGAAAAGCTTCAAGGATCTGGTATTCCGCAACAATGGCGGAAACTGGTATCAGGATTATATCCGCGACCGGCTGGCGTCGAGCATTTCCCGCGGGCTAGGCGTGGACTATCAAAAAGCGCGTCCCTCCATTGTCTATTATAACGGTGAATACTACGGCATTCACAACATTCGGGAACGTTTGAATGAAAATTACTTCACGACGAATTACGGCTACGACGAAAATGCCATCGACTTGTTGAAAGCGGACAATTCGGTATCGGCGGGCAGTTCCAAGGATTACGAAGCTCTGGAAGATTATATCGAAAGCCATGATTTGGCGGATGCCGAGGCGTATGCGTTCGTGGCGTCGCAGATGGATATTGACAATTATACCAATTACATCCAGACGGAAATTTTTGTGGCGAATCAGGATTGGCCTGCGAACAATATGAAAAAATGGCGCTCCACCGCTCCGCTCACCAAGTGGAAATGGGTTCTTTACGATTTGGATTTTGGATTCAACAATGGGCATTCGGAGTATTCGGATATCGATATGTTCCATTTTGTGCTGGATTCGACGGCATCGGGCTACCCGAATGGAGCCGAATACACGATTCCCATTCGGAATCTTTTGCACAATCCCGATTACCGAAATCGCTTTGTCAATCGCTTTAGCGCGCTCCTCTCGTCCAAATTCAGCCCGGATACGATTCTTTCGAGAATCCATTTGCTCGTGCAGGAAATTTCGGCGGAAACCCCGAGGGATATGGATCGTTGGAACCACAGCGCAAGCTTGATGGAAAACCAGCAAGGCGTCATCGAAACTTTTGCGGCGACAAGACAAAGCGAAGTGCTTGCGGAAATGCAATCGGCTTTGGGGCTTGGCGATGTGCAAAACGTGACGGTCGCTCCCCAGGGATGCGGAACGGTTCTTGTCGATGGCATCGCCCTGCGAAAAACGACCGCGCTAAAACTTTTTGCCGATGTTCCCGTGACGCTTTCGGCGGAAAATGGCGCGGGCTGCACATTCCAAAGCTGGAGCGACGGCGAAACCTCTCCGGTTCGGATTGCGCTTCCTGTCGAAGGCGATTCTTATACGGCAATCTTCCGCTAGCCCGTTTTTTAACGGAAAACTTTTCTAGAATTGCGACCGCATGAATAACGCTACCATTATCATTGCGGCGAGTATGCTCGCCAGCCGCGCCTTGGGAATCCTCCGGGAAATGCTCCTTGCTAGGGCCGCAGGCGTTACCGCCGAGAAAAACGCATTGGATTTGGCGTTTTTGATTCCCGATATTTTAAATCATGTCGTCAGTACGGGTTTTCTTTCCATCGTATTCATTCCGATTTTTTTTGGCTACAAGGCAAAAAATGACGAAGAAGGGTCGTGGAAATTTTTCAGCAACGTGCTGAATACATTGGGAATCGTTTTTTTGCTTTTAATAGTGCCTTCCTTTATTTGGATGAAGGAATTGATTTCGCTTTTTACGATGGCGGCGGATTTGCCTACGGAACTTTTGGACAGGGCGACTTATTTGGGTCGGATTATTTTGCCGGGGCAGCTGTTTATTTTTGCCGGCGGTTTTCTGGTCGCCGTGCAGCATACGCGTAAACAGTTCGCCATTCCTTCTTTGACGGGCGTCATTTACAATGCGGCGATTATTGTCGGCGGCATCTTGGGAAGAAATCACGGGTTGGAAGGCTTTGCGTGGGGCGTTCCGGTCGGTGCCTTTATCGGCTTTTTCGTGTTGCAGCTGTTCGGCGCATTCCGCAGCGGAATCCATTACAGGCCTTACATTCGCCCATTGCATTCGGATATCGTCCGCTATGTAAAAATGATGATTCCAATGTCGTTTGGCGTTGGCAGCATGTTTGCTTTTGAATTTGTCATCCGCAGTTTTGGCGGCATTTTCGGAAGCAGCGGCATTTCCAGTTTGAATTATGCGTATCGGGTGATGTACACGCTGGTTGCGGTTTTTGGATTTTCTGTCGGGGTTTCCAGCTATCCCGATATGGCGCGCTTGGTGAAAGAAGAAAAATTCACCGAATTAAATCGCAAAATCTGGTCCAGCCTTTCCCGGATGTTCACCATTCTGATTCCGGCGGCGATTACGGTCTGGGTGCTTTCGTTTCCGTCGGTGCGGATTCTTTTTGAACGGGGGGCGTTCACCCGAGAAAGTACGGAATATGTGGCAAAGCTTTTGCATTGGTATCTGCCGGCGAGTTTTGGATTGTGCTTGCAGGCGGTTCTTGTGCGCTCCTTTTACGCCAGGGAAAAAATGTGGACGCCGACCCTTATCAATACGGGCGTTTTTTTGCTGACGATTCCCGCGTATTTGTTCTTTGCCGAAGACCTGGGCATTTATTCGGTGCCGATTGTCGGGGCTTTGGGAGCGATTGCTCAAGTAGCGGTGATGGTGTGCCTATGGGTGCGCCAGACGGGAACGGAGGGCGTCACGCGTGCGTTTAGGAATATGGGACGGGCACTGGCGAGCTTTGCGGCGATGGTCGTCGTGGCGATTGCCATTGAAAACCTTTCCTACGATTTTGTTCGGGAAGCGTCTGTCTGGAGCCTTCTCCTTTATTCTGGAGTGGTTGCGTTATTGCTGTTCCCTTCGAGTTTGCTTTTGCAAAAGGCAATCGGTTCTGATGACGCCGGAGATATTTTTGATGAGCTTTGCGCCAAACTTTTGCAGAAATTGCATTTGAAGAACGTCCTGAAGAAGTAGCGGCAAGTGCCCTTCGACTAGTTCGACAAGCTCACTAACCAAGGCTCAGGGACCGACCTTCGGCTAGTTAACACACGGATTTGCTCAGAACTACGTTCTTCGCTTTTTGTGGTGAGAGCCGTCAGGTGCGAACAAGTCCGGTTGTTTTTCACCTTTCCGTGATTTTATACAGTTTTTCATATATCTTGAACAGCTCCGTGACGATTTCGTTTTCGGTCTTCTTTTTCTGTGTGGAGTGATTCTTTCTTGGACGGTCGGGAGACCGTCCTTCCCAGTGGTTTCTCGCCTTTCATTCCTTATTTCTTTCCCCTCATCACGAATCCCTAACCATGGTTCGACAACCGGTCCCTGAGTTTGTCGGCCAACCAAGCAAATCGGGTGGATTTTTGTATATAAGCCCACAAAATTATTCGTGCCCTGAATGAAATTGGCGGTGAGTTGTTTTTCTGCGATATTTTCCAGATGCAAAAAATCCCCGCATTCAAACGGGGATTTCCAAAGAATTCATCTAAAAGCAGATTTATTTGTTTTTCAGCAAATCGCGGATTTCGGTAAGCAGAACTTCTTCCTTGCTCGGGGCTGGAGGCGCTGGCGGTTCAGCAGGAGCTTCTTCTTTTTTGCGCATGTTCTGCATAAAGCCGAGGAACTTTTTCATGACCAAGAAAACGACGACTGCGACGATGATGAAGTCGAGAACGCCGCCGATGAAATTGCCGTAAGGAATGACGACTCCCGCATTCGTTGTGTAGGAGAGCGCTTTGAGTCCTTCGCCGGCGTCTTTGGCGCCACCCATGGCGATGAGAGCGGTAACTCCCGGCATCACGATGTCGTTTACAAAGGATGTGACGATCTTGCCGAAGGCTCCACCGATAATCACACCGATAGCCATATCGACGATGTTGCCCTTGAATGCAAAAGCCTTAAATTCTTCAATAAGGCTCGATGCTTTTCCTTTAATGCTCATGAGGAGTCTCCTTTTTGAAATAATCGTGGACAAGAATACATTTTTTTGGAAACGCTGTCACTATTGCTATTTTTGCGGTATGTTTTGGGTCACATTGGCTTTGGGTTCCGCCCTGTTTTTGGGTTTTTACGATATTGCTAAAAAGAAAGCGCTTACCGGCAATGCGGTTTTGCCGGTTTTATTTTTTGTCAGCCTGACTTGTGCGGTTTCGCTTTTCCCTGCTTTTTTGCTGGGGAAAATCCCGTCGATTTCGGTTTCGGAACATGGAATGCTGCTTTTAAAAGCGGCGATTGTGACTTCCAGCTGGGCGTTTACATTTAATGCGGTTTCCCGCTTGCCGTTGAGCATTACGGCGCCTGTTCGGGCGAGCGCTCCGGTTTTTACGATTGCGATGGCGGTGGCTTTTATGGGCGAGAGGCCGTCGGGGATGGAATGGCTCGGAATCGCGCTTTCGCTTGCCGCTTATTTGACCATGAGCTTTGCTTCTCGAAAAGAAACCGGGCATTTTTGGACGAACATCTGGATTTTGTCCATGTTTTTGGGTACGTTTCTCGGTTCCGTCAGTGGAATTTACGATAAATTTCTGTTGCAGCGGGCGCACTTGAATCCGCTTTCGATTCAGTTCTATTACAACATCTATATGGCTTGCTTACAGGGGCTGGGAGTTCTCTTTTTGCGGTTTTGGCATCGCGACAAGCCGAATCGGATTCGTTTTGAATTTCGAAAAGTGATTTTGGCGGTTGGCGTTTTGCTGGTGATTGCGGACCGGTTTTATTTTTTGGCGGTGCATGAACCCGATGCGCTGATTTCTGTTGTTACGGTGATTCGCCGTTCCAATGTGCTCATCAGTTTTTTGGGCGGCTTGATTTTCTTTCACGAAAAACGTTCGGCGCTCAAGTATGCGGCAATGGCTGGGATTCTTTTGGGGCTTGTCTGCTTTGGACTCCCAACTAGCCCTTAACCCCTAATCACTCTTTTAGAAACTCTGGGGAAATAGGCGGCTTAAGAATTGTTTAGCGTCCTCGCAAACGACGATTCCTTTGTCGAACAGGCGTTCGAGTCTGGCAACGGAAGCGTCCCCCGCCGATTCGAAAACGACGACTTGGCGAATGCGATTTCGGTGCTTGAGCAAAAAGGGAAAACTGTTCCAGTCGGTTTGTGGAAAACCGTAACCAATCACGTAAATTTCGTCGGCGTTGGAAAGGTAATAGTCCGCTTTTGCCCAGAGTACATTGAACAGGCTTCCCCGCAAAAAGGAATCTTTGGCGTGCGCCATGGGAATGAAAATCGGATTGTCCTTTTGGTAGAGCGGATAGCTGCGGTCGTCCGCTTCGATGCGGCAGACGTTTTGCAAATCCAGTTCCCCGCCGGATCCCTTGATGGAATACCAGTTTAAAGAACCGTGCAATTTGAGAAGGTCGATGCTCTTTGGACGGTTGCCATGGCAAGCGGAGCGGTCTGCGGGTTCGATGTTTACGCCGTAATCGACGGCGATGGTGGAAAAAAGATTTGGATCCTGCCGAATCTGGTCTTCGATCAGCGTGTCGTAATTAAAAGAAAGAATCAGATTTTTCCGGCCTTCGTTTTCTTTGTCGTTGGCGATGGCATTTAAAAATGCGGAAAGCATTTGGGAAGCCGCCGAAGAAAGCGGCACCGTCCGGTGCATGGCTTGGGCGATGAATCGCAAGAGTTCAAAACGGAGTTCCGCATTGCGCAGGCGTTCTTCTTCGCTCGGAAAAATTTGAGCCGTCAAAATGTTGGTGGCGACCGATTCGATGTTGAGGTATTCCGGAGCGCCGTGGCAGAGTTCCCGTAGCCAGTAGCAATAATGGCGCAAGGTCTGGCATTCCGCATGAATTCCATCTGGAATGCGGCTGTTCAAATCTTTGATCGTCGGCATTTCGGGGCAAAAGGATTTGCTGAATCCGGAACCGACGAGAAAAATCCGACGATAGAGATCCGGAGAACTCAGGAATCGTTCCTTTGCGCCATCCGCTGCTGTTGGGCGTAAATTCTCGCCATTTCCAGCCGGGTTTCTTCGTGCTCGCGCTTTTTGGTTTCAGATTTGCAGCTCACGCATTTGGTCGCTGTGGGAACGGCTTCCAGTCGGGCTTTGGGAATCAATTTTTTGCAGACTTTGCAAATTCCATACGTGCCGTCTTCAATCCGTTGTAGCGCTTCTTCTAGATAGACAAGGTATTTGCCGTCTCGGGCGGCCAAATCAAAATTGGTTTCCAAAGAATTGTAATCGGAGGCGACATCGGCCGGGTGTGTGGCATAGCTGGCGGATTCCCCGCCTTGTTCCCTTTGCCCATGGAAAGAGCTGCTGGCGGTTGTATCGCCTTGTGCGGATACGAGCTGCCGACGACGATCTTGTAAAAGAGCCTTGAAGTATTCCAAATCCTTCGCGCTCATTTTCTCTTGCTTTTTTTCTGCCATTCCTTACCATTCCTCTCTTGGAGTGCCCTTCATTGAGCAAGTCCAGCCCGCATAAACTATTCTTTTTTTTAAAAAGTGGATAACAATTTGTAAAAAATTATTGAGGTTTAGAGAAGAGTGGTTAGAGTCTAGTGGGGATAGGTTTGTGGAAAGTTCGTCCACAATCCGTCATGGCGGAGCGATTCCGTCTTTCAAGCGAAAAAAATGCGCTTCGGCAGGAAAATTTTTAGACGTAAAATGTGGCTCCCCAAAGCAAGCTGGTGGATCCTTGGGGTGGAATTTCGATGAGTTCCCGGTGGTGGTTCAGCACGTTGGGTGCCGAGGTCATGGGTTCCAGGGCGATGCTTTCGCGGTCGGGCGGCGTGTAGATTTGAATTCCCCGCCAAAGGTTTTTGCCTGTTTTTTGCCAAACGTCCAAACGGTAGCCGTTTTCGGGATCTTTGAGGGTGACGGTTTCCCGCTCTGCGGATTCGGCGTCGAAGGCGAAATAATCGTTGATGAAAGTCTCGGCCAGAATGGACTGCCCGCTGAATCGGCTTTCTTTTTCAAATTCGCCAGTCGGAATGTCGGCGGAATCCAAAAGGGCTTTCTGGCATTGAGGAAGGGCGAGGGTCAAGAAATCGACTTTTTTCCCCAGCGAAAAATACGGATGGAATCCTTCGGCATACGGAAGGGATGTGCTGGAGGCATTGAAAACGGTGGAGCGCACGGTAAAAGCGTTGCCGCTGAACGCATAGTCGTTTGTGATTTTGTATGTGAATGGGTAGCCCGCCGGATCGCCGTAAAATTCGCATTCTAGGGAAAGAACCGCTTCTTGAGCGTTCGATTCAAAGCTCTTGAATTTCCACGCCCGGCAATTCAAGAAACCGTGGAGGGCGTGCGGTGCCCAGCTGACGTTGTTTTCCAATTGGTAGGACTTGCCTTTCCATGTCCATTTAGCGTTGGCGGTGCGGCCCGGAAAAGGCGAGAGGCACACGCCCGCATTTGTATCGGCTTGGATTTGGCGGAATGTTTCGGCGTCTTGATAGCCGTAAAGAAGGTTTAAAATTTTGCCGTTTACGGGAATGCGCCAGGCGTTTAATCCGGCTCCCCAGCCCGCGAGAATTTCCAGTTCGGCATCGCCCGCGTGGACGATAAAACGTTCGACGCTTCCTAAAGGCTTGGATTCGAGTGAAAAGTGCATAGGGACAATATAGCTTCTTGACGTTTCTTTTGGGAATTATATAAAATCCTCTACTAAATACTCGCAATTAAAAAAGTCCGCAGCCCAAGTGTGGATTTCTTTTTCACAAGGGGAATTTCTTCTCGCACTCGCTTATGCCCATAAGTCTTGGGAACTTGTTCCCTTAGGCGAATTGTCCCTTCCAGGGATACTTCAACTACGGAATCGGAGATTCTAAGTTTCAGGGAGCCTCGTGGGAGGCTGCCGATTCTCCCAACTCCCAACTTTCAACTAATCACTAGTCGCTAACCCCTAATCCCTAACCATGGTTCGACAAGTACACCAACCAAGCAAATCGAGTGGAGTTTTGTATATAAGTCCCTTTTTTTAGGGGACTAGAGTTAAGCTCTTTTACGCTCTGTAAAATAACTTAAAGTTGAGCATTTTGCTCAAAAAGTTTATCAGCTCGGAAACGCGTGATGGTAAAAAAAACAGGGCTGTTCCGAATTGGAATATGGAGCGGCTCATTTGCTTTTATAGTACTGAAAAGGTATATTTAGAGAGCAATTTTGATCGGAGTCATCTATGATAGCAACAGCAAAAGGGTTCTTTGACGGACAGCAAATTGTGCTGGATCCACCTGTTCGGCTTGAAGCCGGACAGGAGGTTGTTGTTGCATACGCTATTGCTTCCTCCGCAAAAAGCAAGGAGACGAAATCGAAAATCGTTGATTCGCTGATAGGAGCCATTCCTAATACAGGCAAAGCACTGGACGACTATCGTTCGGAGAGACTTGAAAAGTATGCGGATAATGCTTGACACCAACGTTGTGTTGGACGTCCTGCTAAATCGTCCTGCATTCGTTCAAAATTCCGCAGCGATTCTTAGGGTTGCGTCTGAAGAAATTCAGGAATTCATTACAGCCTCGGCTATTACTGACATCTACTATATCGCACGCAAAGAATTGAGGGGTTCCCTGCAAGCAAAAGCTCTTATCAGAAATTTGTTGCAAATCGTTCATGTTGCAGCAGTATCAGAAGTGGATATATGGGCTGCCCTTGAGAGCGATTGGAAGGATTTTGAAGACTCTGTTCAAAATACAGTCGCCGAGCATCAACGATTTGACTACATCATTACCCGCAATCCATCTGATTTCAAGGATTCGAATCTGCCGGTATTGACTCCGCAAGAATTTGCGAATAGGTTTATCGCAAAATAGACCTTGTTCAAAATGAGCAAATTGAATTTTGGTTTGAACACAGGGATGCGCTGCCGTGGCGAGTGGAAGGGATAAGGCACGCCCTTTTTTGTGCTTGCCGGAAGGTTTTATTTTTTAGATATTGACGAAAAAAAATGAGGTCAATATGCGTAAAAATTTTGGTTCCAAAGCGATTATCACGCCGCTTCCCGTTTTGATTATTGCCACATATAACGAAGATGGTTCGCCGAATGCGATGAATGCGGCTTGGGGCGGCCAGCGGGAAGAGGATCAGATTGCGATTTGTCTCGCTACAAATCACAAGACGACGGAAAATATCAAAGCGCGCAAGGCGTTTACAGTCAGTTTTGGAACACGAAAAACGGCGGTGATTTCCGATTTCTTTGGTGTCGTGAGCGGAACGAAAATGCCGAATAAAGTCGCAAAGTCCGGTGTGCACGTGATAAAAAGCCAAAATGTAGATGCGCCGATGTTCGAAGAATTTCCGCTGACTTTGGAATGCAAACTGCTGGAATGCAGCCCCGATATGGATGGCGGCACTTATATTGTGGGGCAGGTTGTGAACACCAGCGCTGACGAAAGCGTCTTGGATGAAAAAGGCAAAGTGGATTTGGGAAAAGTCGAGCCGATTTCCTACGATTCCGCAGCACACGCCTATCGCGTCCTTGGCGAAAAAGTTGGGAACGCTTTCCGGGATGGTTTGGCGCTAAAATAAACCGAAACTATTTTTCGACGGCGATCAGTTCCGCTTCCCCATTTTCGGAAAGCGATTTGAAAACTTGAACCGTCACGTTTTCTTCGGCACCGAACGCCCGCATCCTGCAAGAAAAGAGAAATCCCGTTCCAGCGGAATCCTTAGCGACGCGTATTGGCTGCAAATTCAGATAGGCGTATTCCTTTACCGCCGAAGCGAATACGGAGGAATCCTTGCCGGAAAGCTCTTGAGAATCTCCGAAAGAAGCGAGCCGCTCTTCCTCTTGAATGCCCGCACGGACAAGGTTTAAGAAATTTCGGATTTCTTTTGTGAGGTCCGTATTCGGCGAGAGAACCCGCCGCTTGGAAATGCCAAAGGAAAGAAGGCTCCGGGCGTTGGATGCGAGACTGGCGAGTTCCCGGGAACTGCTCTTTCGTCCGCCGCTTCCATAAGTGCAGAACGGGACGAGATATTTGCCGCTCAATTCGTTGGAATCCAAAAAAGTGTAAAGCGGAGGGGCGAAGGTGCCGAACATGACCGGATAGCCGACGTAGAGGGTGTCGAATTTCGACAAGTCGAAACGGGCCTTCTGGAGTGCAGGCCAACTCTTATTTTCGCGTTCTATCCGTACAGCGGAAACGGTGCTGTCGTAGGTCGAGGGGTAGGGGGTTGTCATTTGCAATTCGACGAGTTCCGCGCGGGTCTGCTTTGCCAATTCCCGAGCGACAAGGGCGGTCGTTCCGGTCTGGGAATAAAAAATCACGGCGGATTTGCCCATAGTCAGGCAGGGCTGTTCGTTCGTTTTTTCTTGGTTTTCGTTGCAAGCGAATAAAAAAGTTACCGCTGCGGCAATCGTCAAAACTTTTTTCATCGGAATTCCTCTTTGTTCTAGGCAAATAATAATTAAAGGTTCAAAATTTCTTTAACGCCTCTATTTGTATATTTCATTCCATGAAGATTTTTGTTGGCGATATGATGAATTCGAGCGGGGTCGGCTTTGGAACGAGCGGCGCCCGCGGTCTTGTATCAAGCATGACGGACCTGGTTTGTTACAGTTACACCCACGCTTTTCTTTCTTATTGCGAAAAGAATTATCCGTCGCCGAAAAAAGTGGCGATTGCTGGGGATTTGCGTCCGAGTACCGGGCGAATTTTACAGGCTCTGGCGACGGCGGCTGTCGATATGGGCTGGGAAGTCGTTTACAGTGGGCGCATTCCGAGTCCGGCGATTGCGCTGTATGGCATCGACAAAGCGTTGCCGACAATCATGGTGACGGGAAGCCACATCCCCGCAGACCGAAACGGCATCAAGTTCAATCATCCCCAAGGTGAAATTTCCAAGCAGGACGAACTCGGCATCCGCGAAGAAGTTTTTGAAGTGGACGACGCCAAATTTGATTCCGACGGCATGCTCCGATCCGCAATTCCGCTTCCGGAAGAAAATCTGGAAGCCCGAGAAAATTATGGTCGGCGTTATCTGGAGTTTTTTGGCGACCGGGCTCTTTCCGGCCTGACTGTCGGCGTGTACCAGCATTCCGCCGTGGGACGGGATTTGATGACGGAAGTCCTTCAGGGTTTGGGGGCTTTTGTCGTTCCTCTCGGACGGTCCGATTCTTTTATCCCTGTCGATACCGAGGCCGTGCGCCCCGAAGATGTGGAATTAGGTGCTAAATGGGCGAAGCAGGGATTGGATGCGATTGTCAGCTCTGACGGCGATAGCGATCGCCCGCTTTTTGCGGATGCGACCGGACGCTGGATTCGTGGCGATGTCCTTGGCATTTTGGCGGCGTCGGCTTTGGGAATAAATCGCGTGGCGACACCTGTCAGCTGCAACACCGCTCTCGAAAAATGCGGACTTTTTGAAAAGACGCTCCGCACTCGCATTGGCAGCCCGTATGTGATAGCGGGAATGCAGGCTCTGGATGCGGAAGGGAAGACCGTTGCGGGTTACGAAGCGAACGGTGGATTCCTTTTGGAAACGGATATTGTCCAAAACGGAAAAACATTGAAAGCGCTTCCGACGCGGGACGCCCTGCTTCCGCAGCTTGCGGTTCTTGCTCGCTCGCGCGAGGAATTGACTGGCGTGGAAGATTTGTTCCGGAAACTGCCCAAGCGTTTTACGGCAAGTGACCGCGTTAAGGAATTCCCCACCGAAAAGGGAAAGGCAAAAGTCGCCGAAATCGCCGAGAAGAAAACGGGCGAAAAAATCTTTGGAAATCTTGCCGGGAAACTTGTCGCCGAGGATTTAACGGACGGCTACCGGATGACTTTCGACTCGGGTGACGTAATCCACTTGCGCCCGAGCGGAAACGCCCCGGAACTCCGCTGCTATGTGGAATGCGATACGCCTTCCCGCGCCGAAGAGTTGAAACAAAAAGTTCTTGCCATCATGCAGACATGGAAACAAGGTTGATTCTATCTTAAGCACTTTCTTTTTATATAATTGCGTTTATGGCTGCATCTAAAAATTCATTGTCAAAAAATCGTTTGCAACACGCCGGCTGGTTGCGGAACCTGTCAATGCGCTCTCGATTTTTCTTTACCAAAGCCATTTTTAGAAGTCGCCTTATGAATGCCAAGCCTCTTTTCTCTTTGGTGCTTCTGGTTGGCGCTTCGCTCTGCTTTGCGGGCGGTAAATACTGGAATGTCGACAAAGGCGGAACGACGATGAAGTTCCTTTCGCTGGCGACCTCTCCGCGTTCTGCGGCTTTGGCGGGTGCTGGCGTGGCGACTCCGCAGAGCTTTGCCGAAGTGACGCGAAACCCATTGGCAACGACTTCCCAAAAATCTTCCCAGCTCGGCATTTCGCACGTTTTGTTTTCGGACAACGTGGATGCCAAATTGACTTCGGTCTATTTCGGGCATTCCTTTTCTCACGTCAATGCGAGTGCCGCTTTGGAATACTTGGGCTATGGCGACATCGAAGGCCGCGATGACGAAGGCTTCAAATTGGAAGATTATGGCGCTATGGCGTGGGCTGCGCAACTCGGCATTGGAAGCAACCCGTCGATTTTTAATTGGGCTTTGACCGCTCGATTCGCGTCGCAGACCATCGACAATTCCACGGCGATTGCGGTTCTTGCCGATGGCGGTGCAAGTTTGCGCTTGAATCGTTATTTCACGTTCGGGGCCACAATGACGAACTTCGGCTGGGTTTCGGATTACGAAAGCGAAGAGGAATCTGCGCCGATGGTGCTTCAGGCGGGAATTTCGGGAACGCACCCGATTCTGGATATTTTTGATTTGGCTCTTCATGCGGACGCATACCGCCGTGCAGACTACGATGCGGAATGGCGTTTCGGTTCCGAGTTAATTTATAAGAAGTCGCTCTTCTTCCGGGTGGGCTACGCCTACAAACCGAACGACGACAACGGCGTTTCTGCGGGACTCGGAATCGTCTTTGGGCGTTTCCAGTTCGACTATGCTTACCAATCGAATCCCGTGCTGGATGGAAACCACCTTTTCCACTTGGGAATCGGATTCTGACTACAGCTCGCCGCTAGGCGAATTCGTTCAATTCCAATGAAAATCATTTCCGTCTGCAATAGCGGAATCCAGTTTGTCGAGTGGGAACTTGAGAAGGTTTTCCCAGTTTGCGTTATAAAGCGTATCCCCGACGATATCGATAGAGTTCGTTCCCCCAGTCTGAAAGCATTGAAAATTTTTACACCAAGAGCCAATTGTGCGCCATCCTTTGGAAATGTTTCCGTAAGGCTCTCCGTAATCGCCCATATAAACATAGGGTTCATCGCTTATGCCCCCAGAAACAAAAAGATGTTCCCCGTCGGAGATTAAAGTCGTTGGGGAGGGGGTGTTTGTATAAATCCAGCAGTTGCGAATATCGGTCGTATCCCCTCTATAATGGAGACTGTCGATAGAAATCCATTTTTCAGCCAACTCATCGAAGGAATAAACCCTACCGGAAACAATCGCATGTAATATCCCTTTATGAACAGCAATATCGTTTACCTTTTGAGAAAACCAAGAGTGCGGTTCGGGAAAATCAGGAAGATGTTTCCATTGTCGGGACGTAATATCCCATGTCCAAACCCCATACATAGTCGCTGCATAAAACTTGTTGTTTAAAGTAACTCCTTTATGGAATTGAGTTTTTATGTCTTCGGCAAACTTTTTGGGAGTCACATCGATCCAGACCGAATTTTCTTGCAGAAATTGCAAAACTCGAATGCTGTCGTAAACTTGAACATTCGTATCTTGATATCCGCTCATACTGACAAAAAGATTTGTTTTATATTTCGATATGCCGAAAACGTGAAATCCTTCTCGCTCTTTTAATTTGCAAGGGCTCAAATCCGTCCACTCTTTATTATCTAGATCGTATTTCCATACTTCTCCAGTAAAATATGTGCCTATATAAATTCCCGAAGAATCCACATAAAGGCTTTTGATATCTTCCTTTGCCGGCGGGACAATAGTGTCCCAACGACCGGAGCCTATTTTCGAAACAAACAGTCTAGGCGTATAGGCGGAGTATTTTTTTAATATGGAACCGCTCTCGATAGGAGTCGTCCAATCATCCATTAATACGAGCCAATTTCCAGAATGGCTTATTTTTTGAAGCCCGCCGCCACGGTCTGCACTTATCTCGGGAGTGAATCCCCCTTCCAGCCATCCGAAAGGCGTATTGTCCTCTGGCTGTGTGCTGGAAGACGTTGCCGAATTTTCTGTGCAAGCGAAGACGGCAAGCATAAATAAAAACGTCACGCAGTACTTTAATTTTTTCACCGTTCGTCCCCTCCCCATGCAAATTCGGTCAGCAATTTGGGACCATCGTAGGATTTGCATTCTTCCACCGAAGGAACTTTTCCAAACAAGACATTTCCTTCGGAATCCGTCATATATTTCGCCGCCTCTTCGCCACTTTTCGGTTCGCTTACAAATTCCTCTTTTGCGTTGTCAAAATCCTTTTCCGCAAAGGAAAAAGCGAACATTGTCAAAAAAATGCACAGGATTTGTTTTGTCATTCCATACTCCGTAAAAAAACATTTCAAAAAAATAGCAAAAAAGTTTATTCAGTCAATGATCGTGTTGAAATTGCTTTCATAAAGCCATCTTTAGCGTGAACCATCACGGCGAAGAGAATTTGATAAATTTATCGATTATTCTTCAACTAGTTCGGCAGACTCGTGAACTGAAATTCCATAACCGTCCATTATCGAAGGGATTGTGGCTTTTTTAGGATATAAGGAGCGGTTTTTAATGGTTCCAGTAGAATTTGTGAATCCTTCATTTTTTTCAGATTCTTACTACCCCCCCCTCGTTAATTAAATCCTTCGTTAATTACATCTGTTCTTTGGAAATGCGGTTTGCGAAATCGGCGAAAATAATCCCGTCGTTTTTGAAAAAGGGATGGGAAACGCTTTTGCAAGCGAAATGCGTTTTTATTTTGAAGGCACTTTTTTGCAGCTTTTTCTATTTTACCGCAAAAAGGAGATTTGGAATGGAATTGAACAAAGACATCGCCGACATTTCCGCTGCGGAAGCGGAAAAATTCAAAGGCAAGCGATTTATCCTTTGCTATCACGATTTCAACATCAAGAATTTTAAAAAAGCCCAGTCCCAGATTGAACAAATCGCACGCACCGTCGGCTCGCCGATTTCGGTAGCGGTGGTTCCTGCGGTGGGGGCGGTCCCCGAAGAGGAGCGGGAAAACTTTTGCGAAGCGGTGGAAAAGCTCAAGACCGATGGACACGAACTGCTGTTGCACGGGGCGAGGCATTTCGCCAACTTGGGCAAGGAGCGTTCCGTTTTCGGCAAGAGCGCGCTGATGCTTTCGGGAAATGTGGCGGAGTTTGCCGGGCTTTCCAAAGAGGATTCGCAGGCGCTTCTGGATCGTTCCATCGCTTTGTGGAAGGCTCTTGGGCAAGAGGAGCTTCCGATAGGCTATGTGCCGCCCGCCTGGTATGACAATAATTTTCTCAAGGACCAGATTCTTGAAAAGTTCAAAACCTACGAGGACCGTTCGACGATTTTCAAAAAACGGGACTTGATTGTTTCGGTAAACGAAGACGCCGATGAAGCGGAAGACAAAAAAAAGGCGGATGAAAAGACGGTCGAAAAATTCTTCTCGGTCGGAATCAGTTTTGCGGGGCTTCCCGACATTTCCCTCGGCGTGGCGCAGACTTCCGCTTGCTTGACGATCCAGGCTCCGGTGGGGACTCCGCGTTTGACCGTCCACTGTTCGGACTTCAATTCCATTGGCGAAAAGCGGGTCCTGAATTTAATCCGCTATGCCATATCGAAGCGAGAAAAAATCTTTTACCGAGATCTTTAACCCATTCTTTAGGTTTGTATGAATCAACTTCTCAAATTTATCGATCGCGTGGATTACAGTTCTTATAAAGATTTATACGAGAATTTTAAAATCCACGTTCCTGAAAATTTCAATTTCGCTTACGACGTTGTGGACGAGTATGCGAAAAACGATCCCAAAAAAGAAGCGCTGGTCTGGTGCGACGACAACGACGAAAGCCATATTTTCACGTTCAAGGATCTTTCTTTGGCGTCCAAGCGCACGGCGAATTTTTTGGTGGCGAACGGCATTCAAAAGGGCGACCGTGTTCAGCTGATGCTCCGGCGTCGCTATGAATTCTGGTTTTTCCTTTTGGCTCTGCACCGGATTGGCGCGATTGCCGTTCCCGCGACGAATATGCTGACCTCCGCGGATTTGGAATACCGGTTTAAGGCGGCGGACATTAAAATGGTCGTTTCATACGACGACCCGAATTTGCAAAAGGAAATCGAGTCCGCAAAGGAAAAAGCGCCGTCGGTCCAGAGTCTGGTCGCCATCGGCCAGCCGCGTCAGGGCTGGATTTCTTTCTATGACGATTACGAAATCTGCTCTTCCAAGTTTGAACGTCCTTCGGGCGAAAATGCCATTCGGAACGACGATATCATGGTGATTTATTTTACCAGCGGAACGTCGAGCAATCCGAAGATGGTCGCCCACACTTTCACTTATCCGCTAGGGCACATCATTACGGCGAAGTATTGGCAGAATGTGGTTGATGGCGGACGTCATCTGACGGTTGCTGAAACCGGTTGGGCTAAAGCGCTCTGGGGAAAAATCTACGGGCAGTGGATTGCGGGCAGTGCCGTGTTCGCCTACGATATGAACACGTTTATTCCGGGAAAGCTCTTGGAAAAAATGGCCGAATATAAAATCACGACGTTCTGTGCGCCGCCGACGGTTTACCGCTATCTGCTGCAGCAGGATTTGACCAAGCACGACCTTTCCAGCTTGCAGTTCTGCGTGACGGCAGGCGAAGCGTTGAATACCGACATCTACGATCGCTGGCTGCAAAAGACCGGACTCAAATTGTATGAAGGCTACGGGCAGACGGAATTGACGCTGACGATGGGAAATTATCCTTGGGACGATCCGCGCCCGGGTTCCATGGGAATGCCGTCGCCCGGTTATCGCATCGATATTGTCAATCCGGAAGGCGATTCCTGCAAGGTGGAAGAAGTGGGCGAAATCATCATCCGCATCGACGGAGGAAAACCCTTTGGAATGTTCGGCGGCTACTACCGCGACGAAGAACGTACGCAAAAGGTTTTCGAGGGCGGCGTGTATCATACGGGCGATACCGCATGGCGCGACCAGAACGGTTATTGCTGGTTTGTCGGGCGCACGGACGATTTGATTAAAAGTTCCGGCTATCGCATCAGTCCGTTTGAAGTCGAAGAAGTTCTTTTGAAGCACCCGGCGGTATTGGAAGTCGCCGTGACAGGCGTCGAGGACGCATCCCGCGGGCAGGCGATTAAAGCGACGATTGTTTTGCAGAGCGGTTACACGGCGTCGAAAGAACTCGCGAAGGACATTCAGCTTTTCACCAAAAAAGTGGCGGCTTCTTACAAGAGTCCGCGCATTATCGATTTTGTGACCGAGCTGCCCAAAACCATCAGCGGAAAAATCCGGCGGGTGGCGATTCGTGAAAAAGACAAGCAGGAACAACCGAAAGACAAGGCGAATTAAATGAGCAAAAGACGCGTTGTAATCACGGGAATGGGCGCAGTTTCTCCGATTGGAAAAACGGTTCCTTCGCTGTGGAAGTCCATTCAACAAGGAAAAAGCGGAGTCGCTCCGATAACGCTTTTTGATGCGGCGAATTGCCCGGTAAAAATTGCCGCCGAAGTCAAGGATTTTAAACCCGAAGAACACGGCATCGATCCGAAAGAAGCCCGCAGAATGGCGCGCTTTACGCAGTTCCTGTTGGCCGCTGCAAATGAAGCGGTTGCCGATGCGAGGCTTTCTCGCGAATTGCTCGCGGGCGATAAGACGGGAATCGTCGCCGGTTCAGGACTTGGCGGGTTGGACGTTGTGGACTCCACTTATATGCAGTATGTAAACGGTGGCAAACGGAAAGTTTCACCTTTGGCTATGCCTCAGTTGATTCCGAACGAAGCTTGCGCTAACGTTTCCATTGCTTTGGGCATTACGGGTTCTGCGTGGACGATCGCTTCGGCGTGCGCATCGGGAACGGATGCCATTGGAATCGCGCTGGACACGATTCGTTCCGGACGTTTGGACGTTTGCCTCGCTGGCGGTTCGGAAAGTGCCATTACGGATTATTCCATCAAGAGTTTTGCCGGAATGCACGCCCTGACGGATAAATTTAACGATGCTCCCGAAAAAGCTTCTAGGCCATTTGACAAAGACCGCTCCGGTTTTGTGATGGGCGAAGGCGGCGGCGTGCTGGTTTTAGAAGAATGGGAACACGCTAAAGCTCGCGGCGCAAAAATCTATGCGGAACTTGCCGGCTATGGTGCTTCTGCGGATGCGTACCACATCACGAGTCCTCGCCCGGGTGGGGAAACTTGCGCCAAGGCTCTTTTGCGCGCAATGCAAGATGCGGAAGTTCGCCCCGAAGAAATCGATTATTACAATGCCCACGGCACGTCCACGCATTTGAATGATTCGACGGAAACCGCCATGTTGAAAGTGGCACTCGGACCTCATGCTTACAAAATCAAGGTTTCCAGTACCAAGAGCATGACCGGGCATTGCGTCGGTGCCGCCGGAGCCATTGAAGCCATCATTTCGACTCTCGCTATCAACGATTCCTATTTCCCGGCAACCATCAATTTGGATTCGCCGGATCCGGAATGCGATCTGGATTATACGCCAAATGTCGGCGTTTCGGGAGAAATTCGCTGTGCCGCTTCGGCCTCTTTGGGATTCGGTGGGCATAATGGCGTTGTCATCATTAAAAAGTTTAAAGATTAACAAGGAGTAAACTTATGGTTATTAAACCGCTTATTCGCAGCAATATGTGCATCAACGCCCATCCTATCGGTTGTGCGAAAGAAGTTGAAAATCAAATCGCCTATGTCGAAAAGAAAGCGTCGGAACGCGGAAAATTGCCCTGCGCTCCCAAGAACGTCTTGGTCCTCGGCTGTTCGACGGGTTACGGGCTGGCTAGCCGCATCGCTGCCGCTTTTGAATTTGGTGCGAACACCATTGGCGTTTCCTTTGAAAAGGAAGGCTCGGAATCCAAGAGCGGGACGCCGGGCTGGTATAACAACATGGCGTTCGACCAGGCGGCAAAAGCCAAGGGACTCGGCTGCGTCACGTTCAACGGCGATGCCTTCTCGGACGAAATGCGCCGTCAGGTCATCGAAGCTTCCAAACAGTTCGGCAAAATCGATCTCGTGATTTACAGTGTGGCGAGTGCGGTTCGCGTAGATCCGGTGACCGGTGAAAAGTATCGCAGCGTCCTGAAGCCCCTTTCCAAAACTTTCTCGGGTGCGACAATGGATGTCGTGACAGGGAAATTTTCCATCATCACTGCCGAAGTTGCGAACGAAGAAGAAAAGCGTCAGACGGTAAAAGTGATGGGTGGCGAAGACTGGGCGCGTTGGATTCAGCAGCTTTCCGAAGCGGGAGTTCTCGCCGAAGGTGTCAAGACGGTCGCCTATTCCTACATCGGCCCGACTTACACTCACGCCATCTACCGCGACGGTACCATCGGCGCCGCCAAAAAGGATATTGAACGCACTGCCCGCGAAATCAACGAAAAGCTGAAGCAGACGCTGAACGGCGAAGCCTACATTTCCGTAAATAAAGGCCTCGTGACCCGTTCTTCCGCAGTCATTCCTCTGATTCCGCTGTATATCTCCATTCTCTTCAAAATCATGAAAAGAAACGGAACGCACGAGGGCTGCATCGAACAGATGGAACGCCTTTTTGCCGAACGCCTTTATATGGGCGAGCCTGTGCCGACCGACGACGAAAACCGGATTCGCATTGACGAACTGGAACTCGACCCGAAAGTGCAGGACGAAGTGGCGAAGTACATGGCCATTGTAAACGAAGACAACATCGCCGAGTTGGGCGATTTGGAAGGCTACCGCCACGACTTCCTTGCCACGAATGGATTTGACATTGCCGGAGTAGATTACGACAAGGATGTCGCTCGAATGGATACCATCTAGTCTTCTGTAAAATTTTCTTTCTTTTAGCCGCCCGGAAAGGCGGCTTTTTTATATTCTTTCAAAAGGAGGAATCACGATGATTGTCGATATTGGGCGGATTAGCAACTGGAACGCATCGAAGCACGAGGGAAGCGTTTACTCGGACGCGACGCACAGGACGTATTTTGTGCAGAAACGGGCATTTGGGCGCATTCGTCGGGAACCGATTGTGGGGGACTTCGTCACGATTGACCAACTGGATTCTCGGCTGAAAAATCGGGTTCTAGCCGGGCGGATTCGCGGACTGGAAACAAAGAAGTCCAGCATGGGGACGGTTTTGCTGGTTCTGCTCTTTTTTGCTGCCGTATTTTTGGTGTGGAAGTCGGGAATTTTGGATTCGTTTTCCATTACAAAAACAGAAGCTCCAGGAAAATTAGAGGCTCCCAGTTTGCTGCACCGCTGATGAAAGCGAGAGGGTTTTGAAAGTCGGGAGAAGTTGCCTTTTGCAAAAAAGTTGCCATCATGAAAGAGAGGGGTGTACCCCAGCGTGCGCTAGGTACCGCGCATCGGTGTTTACGGACATAAGGATGTCGCGCAGGGACCTGAAGTCCTTCATCACGGCGAACAGCAGCACGAGCAGGTGCTGGTAGCCTGACATAGCGTTCCCCGCCGACGCTACAGGAGAGTCTTAGGATTTCACTTTTCGGGAGGTGTTTTGCGACTTGTGCAAATAGCGGCTATCCGGTAAAATTTCTATTTTATATGGTGCTTTTGGCCTTGTCCTTTGTTGTAGACTGAACAACAGTCAAAAGTGGCGACTCTCGGAAACGGAAGCCGCCTTTTTTGTTTGATTTCAGGTTGAATTATCAAGTTTTACCGGGCACTAATAATTCTAAATGATTCGGCATATCTTTATAATACTGCAAGTTATTGCAATTTCAAAAAGTTGGGGAAAATCTTATCCGGTCCGAAGTCAAAAATGCAGGAAAATAAAAACTTGAAGAAGTTTGAAAACAATAAATTTCCATTAGCAAATTGTATTGGTAACCCGCTTACGGCTGCGGTGGTATTTTCTATATAAGTCCCCAAAAATTCATTTTCAAAAAATCGGTTGCATTAGAGTGGTTGGTTGTCCGTTGCCAGTGGTTAGAGATGAGTTGTCGGTTTTCGCATAAAATTAGGGGATTATATAAATCTTCCTCGGAATACTCGCGATTAACTCTTTTTTCAAAGTGAGAACTTTCTCTCGGAAGGGGACTTTTTTCAAACGGGGCGTTTTTTCGCAGAATTTCTTCTAGCAGGCCGCGAGATGCTTCGCCTTTCCCATGGAAAATGGATTTTGGCTTGAACACAGGAGAAGCGGCAGGCTCAGGGATCGCCGGTTGGTGAGCTTGTCGAACCATGGTTAGCGCGCTTCGACAACCGGTTGCTGCCCTTAGACAGGCTCAGGGAGCGGTTCTTGATTTTGAGTTTTTGACAGGCTTTCTCAAAATGTAAATTATATTTTTGATTGTTCTAGCTTGGGAAGATGTGTGAAACTTTTTGTCGGCATCTTGGCTGTTTTCTTTTTTATCGCTTGCAGTGACGATTCCGCGGGAACTTCATTGCCCAATGAAGAATCTTCCAGTTCCATAGCGGAAATCCCTACGGGAATGCTTCTTGTTGAGGGGTCTTCAGATACGGTTTTTCTCGGAACGGACAATAAGAATGCCAAGGAAAGCGAAAGACCGCGAATGCGGGTCGTTCTCGATTACGATTTTTTCTTGGACATCCACGAAACGACTTGCGGGGATTTTCTTGCCCTGATGGATTCCGTCAAGATTTCCGGCTGCGAAAGCGATAGTCTCCCCGTTTCCAATGTGACATTTTACGATGCGGCCCTCTTTGCGAACAGAAAAAGCAGACGGGCAGGGCTTGATACGGTCTATGAATATTCGGGCGCGATCTTTGACAAAAATGGAAGTGCGACCGATCTTTCCGGATTTTCGGTTCGCTTGGACCGCAACGGCTTTCGTCTTCCTACTGAAGCGGAATGGGTGAAGGCGGCTCAAGGGAATTTCTCGTTTTCGAAAAGTTTTCACAATTCCAATTCGGGTTTCAAAGCGCATCCGGTTTGTGAACTGGAAAAGGATTCCGCAGTGTTCTGCGATTTGTCGGGAAATTTGATGGAATGGGTGAACGATCCGCTCGGGCACCTCGTCGATACTCTGGTCGTTAATTTCGCAGGAGCTTCAAACACGAACGATTTGAATGAACGCGTCGTTAAGGGAGGACACTTCTCGCTGGATACGGCGAGCATCCACCTTTACAGTCGTGGCGACGTCTATGCGGTTACGCCTGCATCCTCTGCGGACTATGTCGGTTTCCGCCTTGCGCGCGGCAAGATTCCGAACGCCGTCTATCTGGATTCGGACGGCAAAATTTCCAGCGATCCGATTAAGCTTTTGGCCGACGCCGCCGAACTTTATACCTATTTCAAAACCTCCAACGTCAAACTCGCCTTCCGCAATGATCAGACGGGAAATCTGGTTTATATCGATTACTCCGCCGAGAATCCTTCGCCTGTTGAAATTGAGGACACTATTGGCGTTTACCATCCGGTCATATCGCCGGACGGCAACTTCGTCGCGTTCTGTACGGGTCTCGAAGGGATTTCGGGCAAGTCCGCTCTCTATGTTCGCCATCTCGATTCCGCAGGTTCAAATCTTGTGAAACTTGGCGTCGAAAGTGCCGCGATTCCACGCTTTCAGGTTCTTGAAAACGGCGATACGGTTGTCCTCTACGTGACCGATGCCGGGAACAACAAGGAAAATGCCGATTTCAAGGCAAGGAGCACTTGGCAAGTTCCGTTTTCTAACGGAAAATTTGGAACGCCGCAAAAACTTTTTGATGGAGCTTTTCACGGTGGCGTTAGCTACGACAGAAAGCTTGCCGTAACGGGCGCAAGGCTTCTCCGTGCAAATCTCGCCGACAGTGGATCGACTCTTTTGGAAAACGCCGACGATACGGTCTGGTATAATGGCGAACAGGCGTGTAACGCATCGCTTGCGATGCTTGGTAAGCGTACTCTTTTTCTGGATTTCGCAAGTGCTACGGGCAAGAAGTTTGTCGGTGGTTCCTACCAGCCGCACGAATTTCTCTTCGTCGCGGACAGTGCGGGAAAACTTGTTCAGTCTGTCAAGGCTCCGGGCGGATACGCGTTTGATCACACCGAGTGGGCGGATGGGCTAGGCGAACATTTTGTGGCGAGTCTTACGAATGCGGATGGCGCGCATAACAGAATGGTTTTGATTCGCACAAGCGATTCCTCTTTGCTGAATCTGGTCGAGGGTTCCGAACTCTGGCATCCGAACCTTTGGACGGATCGCGTGGAAAAACGCCCCGAATCCGAACGAGACACGCTTCCTTCGGATACGACGAAAGGCTTCATCCTCGATCCGGACAGTGCGGGACAGTATTACAATTCCTCGGACGCTTGTCCTAGAGCTATAGAATTTCGTTATAAAATGGAGCAGCTTTGGCAGTATCGGGATTCGGCGAATATGGTCATCATGGGTTCGTCGCGGGCTTATTTTGGCATTGCTCCTGAATATTTTTCAAAGCCTTTGTTCGCCATCAATTTAGCGACTCGTTCTCAGACTCTTTATGGGACAAGTCGGTTCTTCTACCAATACGTTTTGCCGCATGTCAAGAAGTTGAAATTGCTCATTCTTTCGTTTGACTTGGATAGAGGTCAATACAACGATGGAAAAGACAAGTACAATATATTCTACACGGCTTGGGAAAGCTATCCGGGATATGTGTACGACAGAAATCACAATTACTGGGTGGATGGCGTTCCCGCAGGTTTGGATTCCTTGACTTATAATTCTCCTGGCAAGGCTGCTACAGGGAAAAAAATTCGAGAGGGTAGGGGCTTTTATTTCAGGGAGAGTCGTTCTTGGGGTGATGTTAGTATTACCACGGATTCTACTTGGACTGATGCGCGAGCCTCTATTTATTACACGCATTTTGCCACTTTGACCTCTCTTCTTGAAACCTGTCGGGAAAAGAACATTACGGTGATTGGCGTTCTTACTCCGATGCATCCGGGCTACAGGGAAACAGGTGCCTACGGCTATCGCGGTCTCCAGCGCAGCAAGGCGGTTGAACTGATTGAAGAGCTTTCCGCTTTGCACGAAACCTATCCGAATTTCCATTTGATGGATGAAAACAGGATGGGCAACCATGATTACACGGACGAGATGGCGAACGACCATTCTCACCTTTCTGGTTTGGGTGCAGCTCAGCTTTCCCGCCGCATCGATTCCCTGATTACCAAATTGGGAATTTCCGTCGAATAGCGGTTGGCAAAGTTCTTTCACCCCGTTCTAAAAGCCGAGTGCGAACGCCAAATAAAGCGCAAACTTCAAGCGATTCGGAGCATTTAAAACAAAAAACTCCGAAGAACTCGGAGTTTTTAGAGCGGCGGACCGGGATTGAACCGGCAACCATTAGCTTGGAAGGCTAAAGCTCTACCATTGAGCTACCGCCGCAGCAATCCCAATTATACAAAAAAAACGGCAAAATCCAAAGGGGAATTTCTGGAAAAGTTGAACTTTTTGCAACTCTTTGCTAAATTTTCTGCGGAAATCAACCATTTTTCATGAGGTAGCATAACTTGTTTCCCAATCCGCGTTTGAGGCAAATGCCAAATCGTCCTGCTGACGGCACTCGTATCAACGAAGCCATTCATATTTCCCCGGTCCGCGTTATCAAGGACGACGGAACCCAGGAAATCATTGATACGCGCAAAGCTTTGCAGATGGCCAAGAACGCCGGACTGGATCTGGTGGAAGTCTCGCCGAATGCGAAACCCCCGGTTTGCCGAATTATCAATTACAGCAAATACAAGTTTGAACAGGCCAAGAAAGCGAAGGCGGCAAAAGCCAAGCAGCACGTGGTCAAGCTGAAAGAAATCAAGATGCACCCGAAGACCGCAGAAAACGATTATCTCTATCGGATTAAGCAGATGCGCGGTTTTTTGGAAAGTGGGATGAAAGTTCGTTTAATTATGCAGTTCCGTGGGCGTGAAATGGCGCACATGGACTACGGTCGCCGGCTGATGGAACGCGCCAAAGAAGATTTGGGCGATGTCGGCGAATTGGAAACGGATTCGCGGATGGAAGGCAATACGCTTCTTTACATCTACGGTCCACGTCGCGGTGCCGCCCCAAAAGCGGTGCAGCAAAAGCCCGCAACCGAGCCAAAGGCAGCAGGTGAGGCTAAACAACAAACCCAAGAGGTCAATAATGCCTAAGATGAAAACCCACGGCGGTGCCAAGAAGCGCTTCCGCGTGACCGGCAGCGGCCACGTGAAGTTCAAACGCGCTGGTCTTCGCCACATTCTTACTAAGATGACGACAAAGCGCAAACGCAATTTGCGCAAAGCCGGAACCATCAAAAAATCCGATGAATACAGAGTCAAGCGTCTGCTTGTCAAAGCATAAGGAGTTGTAAGAATGCCACGTTCTAAGACTAGAGTTCCTTCTCGCGCCCGTCGCAAAAAAATTCTCAAGGCTGCCAAGGGCTACTTCGGCCGCCGCAAGTCGAATCTTCGCCTTGCGAAAGAAGCCGTCGCCCACGCAGGTCAATACGCATACGCTCACCGTCGTGACAAGAAAGGCGCATTCCGCTCCCTGTGGATTACTCGCCTGAATGCCGCTGTGCGCGAATACGATTTGAGTTACAGCCAATTCATCCATTTGCTTTCTCAGGCAAACATCAGCATCAACCGCAAGGTTCTGGCTGATCTCGCCGTTAGCGACCCGGAAGCGTTTGCTGCCGTCGTCAAGCAGGTGAAGGCTTAATCCTTAGAGAATGTTTTCTCGAAAATGCTTCGGTTTAAGCCGAGGCATTTTTTGTATCGACAGGAATTTCTTCCTGGAAATTTTTGAAACCTTTGAGTTCGATTTGTAAATCCGCTTTGTAGATGCCGTCTGCATTTTCGGTTTCGTAGCGGTATTTCCCCGGGTAGCAAATTTCCAGACGCTGTTTCAGATTGGCCAGCCCGATTCCGCTTTTGATGCGTGTCGATGCCGTTTGTGGCGTAATGGTGTTTTCTACGTGGCAATGCAGAATGTCGTTGTTTTCGGAAATATGGATTTCAATTCGGCTCGGGGATGAAGGGTGATAGCCATACTTAAAAGCGTTTTCGATTAAGGGCAGCAGCAGAAGCGGCGCAATTTGTTTGTCCTGTTCTTGGATTTTGGTTTCAATGATGCATTGCATATTGGGACCAAAGCGCAATTTCTCCAATTCGCAATACTTTTCCAGAAGGTCGATTTCCTTGTCCAAATCTACGGACATTCCCTTGTTTTCGTGAAGCATTTGCCTTAGAATCGAAGATAGCCGAATCATCGATTTTTGCGCTTGTTTGGGATCGATATCGACGAGCGCGGTGATATTGTTCATAGTGTTGAACAGGAAGTGGGCGGAAAGCTGTTGTTTTAAAAAGGCGAGATCCGCCTGGATGTAGAAATTTTCCTGCACGTGTTTCAAGTAGGCGTTCTTGGTGTGGATGGCCCCCAGCTGCATTAGCACATTGAAAATGCAAATGATGATCGTCAGAACGCAGAAGGTCAAGAGAAATGTTGCAGTCGTCCACAGAGAATTAGGCTTGGTGATAAATTCAAAAAAAGTGCTGTTTGTCCCGGATATCCAATGGATGGACAATTCTTGGAGAAGATAGCTTTCGATGAGGCAGATAAAGTTTAAAAGGCCAAATAGCTTGAAACGCTTTTTTAAGAACAGACGGGGGACGAAAAGAAACTGGTTTAAAAAGAAAATAGCGATGTAGTTGGTCACGGCGACAAGGGAAATAAGAACCTTTCCGCTGTGTTCGTGTTGCCGCGGATCGATTCCCGCCATAGCGGCGACATAGCCGATGGAGAGCAGGAACAGCACCGTGATAATGCGCAGATAAATGGGCGATGGAATTTTTTTTATGGGAAGCCAAACGGGCAATTTTTTCAGGGTTGCAACCTGTGCATTCATCGTTTCAAAATCAAGGCGGGAAAGGTTCTTTTCTTCTGGAAGACTGCTTTTCATGTGCCTCAATATAAGGAGTTTTGGGACGAAATGACAAAAAAATGACAAAAACACGATAAATACGGACAAAAAGACGATGAAGCTTTTGCGAAAACGGGTGTTCTCTTTGACACTTCCCAAAAATGGAGGCTTTATATTGCAAAGTGCAGTGAAAAGGTCGCTGCCAACAAAAAGAGGTAAAGACAGATGAACTCCATTTACTTTCAGTATTTGAACGATATCGCCAAATATCCGCTACTCACACGTGAACAAGAAAAAATTTTAATTCAGCTCTCTGCCAAAGGAAATCGAGAGGCGCAAGACCTGCTCGTCAAATCCAATCTCAAATTTGTAGTGAATATCGCCAATCTTTATAAGGGGCAGGGACTCGACGCTTTGGAACTTATTAACGAGGGCAATATGGGCTTGATTGAAGCCGCCCGCCGTTTCGACCCCAATCAAAAAATCAAATTTATCAGTTATGCGGTCTGGTGGATTCGCCAGAATATTACCCGCGCCATTTCTGAAAAAGCCCGTCTGGTTCGGATAAGCGCCGAAAAAGAACTGGTCTTGCGTCGCTTTAATCGCGTTTCTTCCCAGACTCGCCAGGTTGTGGGTGGCCAGGTGACCATTGATCCGGAAAGCCTTGAAGGAGTCAGCCGCTACAAAGCGAAGGAAATCGAGAAAATTTTGCAGATGGGCACTCGCGCAGCGTCTTTGGATGCTCCGGTCGGGGAAGACGGTGACACGCCTTTGAGCGATTGCTTGGCTGCGGATTCCGAAGCGACTGACGCTCTGGCTGCTAAAAACGGGGAACAGGCTTCGTTGGATTTGCTCTTGAAAGAAAATTTGACGGACCAGGAACACCGTGTCATCGGGCTTTATTATGGCTTGGATATGGATGCCGACTTGAATTTGAAAGAAATCGGCAAAATGGTGGGACTTTCTAAAGAACGGGTTCGCCAAGTCAAGGAAAAAGCCTTGGCAAAATTGCGCAATACCAAAATCGACGAGGTCTTGGACGCCGCTTAAAAATTTTGGATTTTTACTCAAACGTTTTTTCTCTCCTATTCTCAAAACCCGGCTTCGGCCGGGTTTTTCTGTGTATTGGTCGTGCGTTTTTCCGAATGGCATTTTGTTGCCGAAACGATTTGAGTTCGCTTGTCCAGATGCGAAATTTGCAAGACTCGCCCGTAAAGAATTTTTCGTACATTGGAGCGAAAATCTATATTTGCATCGTGGAACAGACTATTGTAGCTCCGGCGACTCCGAACGGGATTTCGGCTTTGGCCGCAATCCGTGTCAGTGGCGGGGAAACCGTTTCGATTTTAAAGCAGATGTTCGGCTGTGCAAATCCGACGCCGCGTCAAGCCGTTCTCGCTGCGGCACGCCACCCGAAAAGCGGAAAATTGCTGGATAATCTGGTCTATATTTTTTACAAAGCGCCCCATTCCTACACCGGCGAGGATGCTTTGGAACTTTTTCCTCACGGGAACCCGCTCATCGTCCGGAACTTGCTGGACGCAATGTGTCAAATTCCAAATGTTCGTATTGCTTTTCCTGGCGAATATACGAAGCGTGCTTTCTTTAATGGAAAAATGGATTTGGTGCAGGCGGAATCTGTGGCGGATGTAATCCACAGTCAGACCCTTGCCGGTGTCGAAAATGCGCAAAAGCTGCTTTCCGGAAAATTTTCGTCGGATATTCGGCAGCTGGCACATCAGGTAAAAGATGTTTCTGCCCTGCTGGAATTGGATGTGGACTTTGTCGAAGAGGAAGCGGATCCCAATGTGGGAGGCTGGAAGGAACGCTTTTTGGAAATTCGAAATCGCATCCAATATCTGCTGTCGCATTTTAAAAATGCTGGGAGCTTGAATCGTGCGCCTCGCGTGGTTTTGTACGGCGCACCCAATGCGGGAAAATCGAGCCTGCTGAATGCCCTGCTGAAAGAAAATCGGGTCTTGGTAAGCGATGTGCCGGGGACTACGCGCGATTTCATTGAAACTCGATTGGCGTTGCCTTCGGGGGAAATCTCTTTGATTGATACCGCTGGCATTGCGGATGTGGCTCAAAGTGAACTGGACAGGCGTTCTATGGAACAGAGCGCTGCGGCAATTGAATCGGCGGATTTGGCGATATGCCTTGTCGATTCGGCGACGGAGTTTTCGGAAGACTCCCAAAAGCAAATCGCTTGCGCACGTTCCAAAAAACATTGGGTCGTTTTTTCAAAATCGGATTTGAAGTATGCGGAGTCTGGTGTGGGCAAGGCCAAAGGAAATGTCGCATCGGCAGAACGGATGGAGCTTTCTGCGAAAACCGGCGAAGGCTTGGACGCCTTTGTACAAAAATTGGAAAAGGCTTTGTTTCCGCAGGGAGAATCCGGCGAGGAGTATTGGATTACGAACGAGCGGGAATGCGCAGCGCTTCGGGACGCCGACCGTGGAGTCGAACGGATTTTGGATTTGCTGGATAAAAATCCGGCTCCTGAATTGCTCGCTTTTGAAATGCGTCAGGTGACTGCTGCGTTGGCATCGATAATCGGGGAAATTTCCAGCGAAGATATTTTGCAGACGATTTTCAGTGGCTTCTGCATTGGGAAGTAATTGTTCGCAGACAAAATCGGGGCGTTGTATAAATCCTCCACGACAGTTATTCGTTTTCAGTTTTCAGTTCCAACTCCCAACTTTCAACCGATCCCTGCCCTTCGGCAAGCTCAGCAACCGTTGGTTAGTGAGCTTGTCGAACTAGCCAAACTAATCGAAGGGGAATTATATACGATCTTCCACCAAATACTCTCAATTAAAAATTTTTTCAAAGTGTGAATATCTTTTTCGCAAAGTGGAACTCTTTTTTTTCAATACAGGAATTTCTTTTTCAGAAGGAAAATTTCTTCTCGCAGACTGCGAGGTGCTCGCTTGCGCAGCGGGCGGAAGGGATAAGGGGGCTTCAGAGTTGACGCGTTGCGTCCGCGGCTGCGGCTCAGTAATGCC
>NZ_FUWU01000027.1 GCF_900167415.1 Fibrobacter intestinalis
TCATATTTTAGAAATCCTTGCAATATTTTCACAGGGTAGAAATCAGTTTTTCCCAATAGTTATGCGGGCTGGACGAGATTTTAAGGGAGGACTATACTATGTGTCCGTCCTTTATCCTAATACTATCCTTAATCCAGGAGAAAAAACTGTTTACGGCAACGGGGCAAAGTTTGAAATTTATCATACGGATTATTCTCAAACTTTTGATGTTGCGGATGACCCCTCGTACCATGGAATTACCGGATATGAACAGGTTAAGACCGACTCGGTCGTAATTCTAGATTTGTCAGGCAATTTGCTTTGGGGGCATGCCCCAAGTCCGATATTTGATGTTGATTATCCTATTGCTGAGAATACAGGAGAATATATTTATCGTGATGGAGAAATAATTTATGTGAATGTATCTTCTAGGGACTCCTATGTTTTACAGGTTGTAAATGCAGCAGGATTACCTATGGCGACCTTGTTCAACGGAACTTGGAATGAAGGGGAGCATGCTGTAAATATAATCCAATTTTAGTCTTTCGGCAGGATGCTATCTCATTCTTCGTCAAGGGACTCGTATTTTAACATGGCAACTATTAAAATAGAGGTAATCAAAATGAAGGTAAAACAAACTCTTTTATCAATCTCTCTTGCAGTTTTTCTAGCATCGTGTTCCGACGATAGCAACAGTTGGAGCGCGAAGGATGTTTGTCCCGAAGATGGCGTGAATGCCTACGGCATGGCGAATCGCGGAACGTTCATAGATGAACGTGATGGACAAGAATATAGATACACGACCATAGGTGATCAGGTGTGGATGGCTCAGAACTTGAACTATGTTGCAGAATATAGTGCTTGCTATGACAACAATGAATTAAATTGTGACCTTTGGGGCCGTCTTTATTCGTTGTTGGAAGATGGCCGGACATCCGGTCCGATGAATTATGCAATGGTTGATTCTATTTGCCCGACTGGATGGCATGTTCCGAGTGAACAAGAATGGACTAGAATGATTGCCGCTATAGGGAAATATAATGACAAAGAAACTGCCAAAAGATTAAAAAGTACGGAACTTTGGACTCACGAATATAGTGGCGGTAACGGAATTGATGAATGTGGTTTTCGGACTTTACCTGGGGGTGTACAGCAACCCAGTGGAAGTATACATATGTATCAAAATGCCCTATTTTTGACATCAACAATGCGAACATCAGGATTGGCGTATGCGATATTTATTGGAACGGATGTTGACGAGGTTTCCTCGTCGCATAAAAATTCAATTCGCTGTATAAAAGACTAAAAATCGAGTTGAAAATGTATAAGATCATCATATTTACGCTTGTTCTTGCAATTTCTTCATTCGCGCTTACCCTTGACCAAGTAAGAAACGACCTGAAAAAAAGTTCCTTTGCCAAGGATTCCATTGAAATGGAAATTCGAACAACCGTGAATGTAATGGGAACCTCTCAAAGCGTCTCCATTTACATTGTACAAAAAGGCTCTTCCAAAATTTACACGGAGATTAACGCCTCTTTCATGAACCAGCGAAGTATTGTGAATGGTTCTAAAATAAAAGTGATTGATCTCAAGACCAACAAGTCTCAGGTTCTTCCCTATAACGGCGAGGCCCTTGAAGCGATGAGCTACGCTCAGTTTAATCCGCTTGATGCGGGCGAATGGGGAACTCCGAAATTTGTCAGTGAAAATCTTTACTCAATAAAAGGCGGCAAGGGTTCTCTTTTCTACAACTCTAAAAAGAAACGCATTGAAAAATATGCGTCTGAAGAAGACGGCAAATCCATGCTGACTACATTTGAATATGATGTTGAAAATAACCTTAGCAGGATGATCATTGACGTTGATGCCGATGGCGTCAAAACAAGTGTTGTCACGAAAATAATAAGAATGAGAAGTTCTAAGGATTTTCCTGATGTATTGTTTGAATTTTAACGACGTATAGGATTATTGATTGCCACACCAGTTGGAAATCTGAAATTTCAACTAAAAATGGAATCCATTCTGCAAAAATCTTCCATTCTCCGTTTCTTTCTCCAAGAAAAGCTTTGCCTTTGCCCAAGCATTAACCTATTTTCTGAATGTAAGGAGATTCATTATGGAAAATTTGCCCTCTAAAGAACAGATTATCGCCGTCGTGCGCGATGAACCGATGATAGGCAGCCAACTACGCAGAGCGATGGGCATTACCAAGCACAAAAAATTGGCATTCAAACAGCTCCTCGCCGAAATGGTCAGCGAAGGTTCGCTCGCCCGAACAAGCAGCAAAGAATACACGCCGGGAACAGGAATCCCGAAAGACAAGAACGAAGCGGAAGAATTTGAAAGCCAAAGACCCGCAGCCGCCAGCCGACGAAAAGCCTCCAAAGCCGAAGAAATCCGAGTTCGCCGCGGCGTTTTAAGCCCCGACGGAAAAGACTGGTGGCAAGTCACGGAATTAGAAACCGGAAAAATCTACGAAATGGCGCACCGCAGCAAAGCGCCCGGAAAAGACGGAGAAACGATTGCGTTTACACTCTATCCGCACCCGAAATTAAAACATTCGATGCTCGCCAAAGTCGATCGTTCCGCTTCCGAAAGCGAACTTTCCTGGAAAGATGTCACCGCCCAATTTATGAAGGACGCTTCGCTTCCGTCCAAATTTTCCGATTCCATCATGGACTTCGTGAACAAGCAGAAAGAACCGACCGAAGCGGATTTAAAAAATGGGCGACTCGATTTGCGGAACCTGTACATCCTCTGCATCGACCCGGACGGTGCCATGGACCACGACGATGCCATTTCCGTGGAAAAAAGAGCTGATGGCGGATTCCATCTGGGCGTGCACATTGCGGATGTCAGCCATTATGTTCCCGAAGGCAGCGAGCTCGACGACGAAGCGATTACGCGCAGCTTTACGCAATATTTGCCGTGGACAGCCGTGCCCATGCTTCCCGATCGCCTTTCCAGCGACCTCTGCTCTTTGCATCAGGGCGTGGATCGTCTGGCATTCAGCTGCCTGATAGAACTCGACAAAGACGCCAACGTACAATCTTTTGAATTCAAAAAGAGCCTGGTGAACATTACGGCAGGCATCACTTACGGCGAAGCGGTGAAACGTCTAGAAGCCGGAGACGAACACGTCAAAGCTCTTCAGGAAGTCGCCGATCTTTTGCGAGCAAACCGGCAAGCCTCTGGAATTTTGGAACTGGGCAGCACCGAACTTGGCTGTAAATTCGACGAGAACGGCGAACCCGAAAAAATCGTTCCGAGAGAGGGCAACGAATCCGACCATTGGATTGAAGAATGTATGCTGATTGCAAACCGTTGTTGCGCACAGGAATTGCAACGCCGCCATTTGCAAGGAGTCTATCGGATTCACGAAGCACCCGATACCAAAGACATTATGGAGCTGTATTACCAGCTGCCGGACTTGTTCAAAGACAGCCCGATTTCTTTGCGGGAACTCGGCAAGCCCCGGCGTGGGGACACCAACCTGAATCCGGACGTATTTAAACTATACCAGCATCTGGTCGAACGCGCCAAAGGTGACGAAGAACTGACCGTGCGCATTCTTCGCAGTATGCAAAAAGCCCATTACGACAGCAACTGCTTTGGACACTTCGCTCTTAACTGGCAAGACTATGCGCACTTCACCAGCCCGATTCGCCGTTACGCCGATCTCTGGTGCCACCGTGAATTGTCCCGGAAGTCCCCCGCAGAAACCGACGCGAAGCGCGCTTGGGACGTGGTCGCCGTCTGCTCCGAAATTTCGGCAAACGAAGTCAAAAATCAAAAGACAGAAAGAATGTCCCTCAAAGTCTGCGCGACATGGCTCCTTCGCAAACACTTGGGCGAAGACTTCGACGCGACCGTGACAGGCATTCAGGAATGGGGCGTTTACGTTGGCGTCGATGACCCGCGCGCCGAAGGCCTTGTGCGATTCCGCGACATCGCCGGTTCCGACTATTACGTTTTCAACCCGGACAAAGGAATCGTCTATGGCAAACGCAGCGGCAAAACTTTTGCCCGTGGAGACAAAGTCAAAGTTCGACTGCTTCGGGCCAATCCTGTCCGCGGCGAAGCGGATTTTGCCATCCTTGAAAAAATTTCGGACGGTCGCCTCTCCAAAATTCCCACAAAAGACCGCGCAGAAGCTGCCGAAGAATTGGGACTGGTTTCGCAGCCCGACGAAAACGAACTCGAAAGCATCCGTCCCCGAGAACGCAAAAAAATCCGTGAAGCCTACGGCAAAGATCGGAAAGCGAACAAACGCAAATCCGACCGCGCGCCGAGTTCCCGAAATTCGGAAAAAGGCTCTCGGAAATCCCGAAATAAAAACAGCGGGTTCGACGAACGGGAAAACGCTTTTTCGGAGCGCAAAAATTCGCGGCGGAAAAAATTCACCCGAAAGAAAAATTCTACTTTCGGAAACTCCCGCCGGGATTCCGGAAAAATCCACATGAAGAAACGCTAATCCATGCCCCAGCCCTCCCCTTTGCGCAAAATCCTGTACGCCTCCTACCAAACAGGCGAATCCCTTCCGGGATATATCCGCTACGCGCTAGAAGGACTTTGCCAAACGGGATTTTCCGTGGCGTATCTGACCAATTCCCGCGACTTGGATGCTTCGGCGCACGCCTTCTTCAAATCGCATCAAATCGAATTGTTCTTTACAGAAAACCGCGGCTATGATTTTGGAATGTGGCGGCGCTACATCGCTTACACGGCCAAATTCCGCAGGGAAGAATGGGAACGCCTGGTTCTCATCAACGATTCCATTGTCTATTTTCAAAACCGCTTTGTACAGATATTCCACGCTGCCGAAAAAAATGCCGCCGACATCGTTTCCCTCACAGAAAACGACGAAATGGCTCCCCATTTGCAATCGTTTTTCCTGTATTTAAAAGCTTCGGCAATCGGCGCTTTTTGCGAACGCCTACTGAACGAACCCGACAGCGAAAGCTTTTACGAAGCAGTCGCCCAAAAAGAAGTGGGATTCAGCGTGGCCATGCGAAAGCTGGGATTTTCCTTGGAAGCGTTAATCCACACGGAACGTCCCGTGCTATTTTCTTACCCGGAGCTCATCGCCGACAAGCGCGGCTTTGTCAAACGGAAACTTCTGCAAAAAAGATGGACACGCGGCGAAGCCTATTTCTTTTGGGATGGCAACGCCGAAACCGCCCTCTTGACGGATTATGAAAAGTGGATTCGAGAAAAAGGTTCTCCCGACAGCGATTTTGACCTCCGCTGGCTCAATGAATCCAAACATCCGCTTCGCCAAAAAATAGCGGACAAATTTCGATTCGCCTATTACAAATTCCGTTGGCGGCTCCATTGCCTAAAACGAAAACGGCAGGAGCGTCAAAACGCCAGACTTTAACTGATGCGGATTTTTTCTGCGTCGGCTTTCACCTTGACGCGAACGGTAAGGCAATCGGCAAGATGCATTTCCGTTAAAAAGGCTTTTAAGATTTCATATTCGCCAGCCGCTTCCAAGACCGCAAAATCTCTTTCAAAGATGCGGAACATTTTTTCGGCTTCGGCGACGCGCTCTTCAGAAACAGCAAACAGTTCAACCATATTGATGGCGTACAGCTTTTTAAAAAGGAATGCTGGCAGAACGAAAAGCGTCCGGAACCAATCCGAAACGGTCTGCGATTTTTGGGGCTTGGCATTTTGCTGCGCCACCACATTGATATAAGTCCGAATTTCCTTTCCCATAGCGTGAATTTGCAACGGGCGAAATCTCTTCGACTTGTAAATTTTCGCATCGGCTATCATATCCAACGAACCGCGTACAAAAAAATCAAAAAAATCGGAATAGAGCGAGTAGCCGATGGAATTTAAAACTTCCTGCTGGGATTCGGGAACTATCTGCTTCAGCTCTTCCCGAAATTTGCCCACAGCCCGGGAAAAATTTTCTTCGGTAGAACAAATTTCATATTCTTTCCCGCAAAGAATCGCTTGATGCCGCATTTCAAAACGAACAAGTTCCCGCAATCTTTTATACGCATCCCCATTTTCTTCGGGTTCGGGAAATTTTTCCCCGAATTTCTTTTCTGCGTCATCGATCATTTGATCTATTGAAGAATCATAATCCGTCGATGCACAAATTTTTTGCGAAGAGGCGAATAAAAATTTCAACAGACGATTGTAGCATTCTTCGGAATGCGTATCGGTATGCTTAAAATGCAGCAAACCGTCCAATGCGGAATCAAAGGAATTTTCAAAATCGCCCTTTTCGGCAAAAGTCTCCGCCGCTTGGCAACTCGCCTCTAAATCCCATTCTTTTTCGGCACACTCAAAGTTTTCCATCATCCTCTTCGCCATTTTAAAACGCCGATTCCATACCGGCGAATGTTCCGAAAATATAGGATAATTTTTGAGCGGAATCGGTTTTGAAGCCGATTCCCAAAGCGTTCCGTTTCCAAGCAAAAGCGCGATTTCATCCGCGGATTACGGAATGCGCATCCCTTTCAAATCAAAACGCTTGCCATTCTTTTCCACAAAGACTTTTTCTCCGTTAAAGTAGAGACGAACAGGCTGCTTGTTTACTTTTGAATTCGCCAAAACGGTCTTCAGCGCGGTGCTTCCTTCGGCAAAATCCGGCTTATGCCCGCTATTCAAAGCTTCGATAGCGCCAGCCAAATAAGCAAAGGGCGCATTCCAATTGATGGCCACTTCATTCGAAGCATAGCTGCAGCGGTTATCTACATAAGACGTCGCCGGAAATCCCGTCCGATAATCGGAACATTCCCAACTTTCCGACCCGATATCTTCGCCACCCGGCTGAGGGCCGCCCACCAGCATTCCCGGCACAGGGGCCGCAATTTTATCGGCGGTGCTCGGACGGTGATGCGGATACTTCGGCGATACGGTTCCAAATCCCGTCAAGAACGACAGATTCAAAGGATTCTTGCCCAACAGATAATCCAAAACCTTTCGAGCCGCATCGTAATATTTCTTCTCGCCCGTCAAATAGTAAGCATACAAAAGCCAGACGCCCTGATTTGCCGCCACCGCATTGGAACCCCACACAAAATCCCGCTCGTCCATGACAACGCCAAAACCGGAATTCGCCCTATCCACAAAGGCATCGCTTTTTTCCAAAAGGACTTGCCTTGCCGAAAGCGCCGTATTCCCCATTTCCGCTTCATGAGTCGCCGCGCCATAAATCGCAAGTCCAGACACGTCGCCCCAATTCGGCACGTTGCCTTCATTTACATTTTGCTTGTAAGAAGCGTCACCCGTCGAAATAAAAATCTCCGTTCCGGCAAAAAGTTTTTCATCATCAAAATTGCCGTCACCATATTCCCCCGTCGAAACGTCCGAAGGATTATGGAAAGCGGCATCCGAATTTTGCACTCCCCAAGCATACGCCTTTTTTGCCGCCTCCAGACATTGAACAACAAAAGCCTCATCCAATTTTTTATAAACCCGATAAGCCGCCGCCATCACTCCCGCAAAATCAAAAGATGCCGCAGTTCCCTTTCCAATCACATAAAGGGCCGACTTGTCGCTGCTGGGCATCACATCGCCAGGAAAACTTAAAGAAGTCAATTTATAAAAGTTTTTCATCATCAAAATTGCCGTCACCATATTCCCCCGTCGAAACGTCCGAAGGATTATGGAAAGCGGCATCCGAATTTTGCACTCCCCAAGCATACGCCTTTTTTGCCGCCTCCAGACATTGAACAACAAAAGCCTCATCCAATTTTTTATAAACCCGATAAGCCGCCGCCATCACTCCCGCAAAATCAAAAGATGCCGCAGTTCCCTTTCCAATCACATAAAGGGCCGACTTGTCGCTGCTGGGCATCACATCGCCAGGAAAACTTAAAGAAGTCAATTTATGATAGACTCCGCCGTCCGCCGCCTGCATCGAAAGCATCCAATCCAAATTGTATTTGATTTCGGCGAGCAAATCGGGCAAAGCGCCATCCGCCGGAATGTTCCATTTCAACGTGCCAAAATAAGTCGGAAAATGTTCATACAAAGAAAGCAGCGTGTAGGTCGTAATGCCGGAATTCACAATGTAGCGACCGTAATCGCCCGCATCATACCAGCCTTTCAAAGATTGGATGGTTCCGGACTCCCCTGTAGAACTGTGTAAAGAAATGCTGCCCGTCGTATGCCCCGCAGACCGCTTCCACTGCCCCGCATAAGTTTCTTCCAAAGCCATAGACGCCCGCTGATAATAATACCACTTGAGCGAAGCTTTCAAAACTTCTTCAAAAGTATCATCGACTATTTTCAAATCGCTACGAACAATCTGGCCGCCAATTTGAATGGAATACGTTCCCGGCTGTTTCAATTCCGAAAAATCCACCCGCTGCACATTTTGCCCACTCGGCGCCCAATAAGAAACTTCCGAAGGCACAGCACTCAACACCACCTGTCCTGACGCATCCAGAATTTTCACTGTGCCAGAAGCATCTGCAATAGTGAACTCCTTAGCATCGTTGGAACGGTAACCGATTTGATTAATAAAAGCGGTCGCTCCAAAAGCCGAAGAAACCGCAAGCAGAGAAGCTACCGAAATCGGCGCACAACGTTTAACAGAAAAAATCATAACAGCCTCCTTTTGAGGGGAACGTTTTTAAAATAATCCCACATCCCCGTATGGAATCCAAGCGAAGCCCAAATTTGTTTACGAACGTGTCCAGCATAACAGATTCCCCTTGTGGCAAGAATCAAAAATCGATTCAAAGCCGGAATCGTTCCCAAAAAGGCAGCGGCGAATTTCAGAAAGTTCCTTCCATTCTAAATTTTAGATATATTACTTTCAGGCGATTTTAAAAACAACTTTGAAAAAATCGAAAGAGACCAAGCGATGCTTCGACAAGCTCTGCGACCGATTTTTTGAAAATGAATTTTTAGAAGCGGCCTTTAACATGATGGAGTTTTTATGGACTTAAAATGGTGCAATCCCGAAGCGGAATTTGAACGACTGGTCTTGGCAATCGATGTGGGCGGAACCAACACAAACATTGGACTTGTCGCCTATAAAGAAGGAAAATTCACTCTGGTTTTAAAAGCGGACTACGCTTCTGGGAATCTTTCCGGTCTAGAAGCCCCGATTACGGAAACCCTTCACATTGCCGCCGAAAAACGCGCGGACTTGAAACCCAGCCATTGTTGCATCAGTGCCGCCGGGCCCGTTTCCGAAAATCGCTGCGTCATGACAAATCTCTCCTGGCGCGTGGACGGAAACGAACTCACCACAAAACTCGGCATTCCCGTTCTGGTCGTCAATGATTTTGTCGCCATCAGCTACGGCATTCCGACTTTGAACGTAAACGATTCGGAACAGATTTACAAAATGCCCCATTTAGACGGCACCACTCCCGATTCCAAGCCTTCCACAAAAGCGGTCATCGGACCGGGAACCGGAATGGGCGTATCCTTTTTGGTTTTCGACGGGAAAAAATACATCCCGGCAAGTTCCGAAGGCGGGCATATCTCATTTGCGCCGTTCGACAAAGATTCCCAGGATTTCAGAGACTACATGCAAAAGCGCATCGGCCAAGTTCCCGGCGTAGAACCGCTCTGCGCAGGGCAAGGGCTTGCGCACCTGTATGAATGGTGGCGCGACACCCGCGGCATTCCGGACAACGACGCCTTCCGGAAAATTGAAGCGACCGATTGGAGCGACCGCCCCAAATACATCAGCCGGGCAAGCGATACCGATCCCGTCGCCGCAGAAATGATGACTCTCTGGGTCAAAATGCTCGCCCGTTACGCCAGCGACGTCTGCGCCATGCTCTTGCCTTTCGGCGGATTCTACCTTGCCGGCGGAGCCATGCAAAAAGATTTGCGCTGGCTCATCAAAGAAAACCTGTTCATGAAATATTTTGAACAAAATTACAACCCGAACATCTTGCCGCTTTTGAAGAAAATGCCGATCTATGTCATCAAGGATTACAGCATCAGTTTATACGGCGCAGCAAACGCCAGCGTAAACCTGCAAAATTAACATTCCCAAAAAGAAAAGCTCGACAATTTTTTGCCGGGCTTTCTTGTTTTTAAACCCATAGCGTTGCCCGCCTGCGGCGTGCCGTGCCCTCGCGTTATCGCCGCACATTCTGCGCGCCGTCCGTTCAGCCAGCCTTCGGCGAGTCCGAACCCGTCCGGGCTTCGGTCACTAACGCCATTTCAAAATCAAAATTCTTTCAACACGCCCAATGCGCGCTCAATGGTCTCCCGCCCAATCCCGAAAATCGCATTCAACTTTTCGATTCGCTCCGACGGAGCAATTTGTTCCAAACGCGAACCGTTCTTATCACGAACAAGCAAGTTTCCTTTTTGATAATAATACTGGATGCCGTTTTTTCTATCGAGTTTGTTCAACACCGGATAAGTCATCATTTCCTTATCAAACGATGCGCTCCAGTGTTTTTGAAATTCCTGTTCGCCAACTCCCCGAATATCAAATTCAAAACGCAATTTCAGCGGTCCCTTGGCAGAACCCGTGAAAAGCCCGAGAACGCCGTTAAAAAGTTCCAAGCGCACCGCATTCGGAACCAGCGGGAAAAATGCCTGCGTCTTTTGCATCGGAATTTCGGCAGGGATTTCCAACGGATCAAAAATCAAATAGCCGGGATCCAACAGATAGCGCTTTTCGGAAAGCGGCAAAAGCAATGCGCAGTGCACATTCTTTTCAATACGCTTGTCGCCCATCAAAAGTTTCGGCTTGTATCCCATGCGAAGAAGTTCCTGATATAAATGCCAGGTCAAACTGAAGCACGTTCCGCCGCCCATCCAGGCGTCCAAATCATTTTCATAACTGTCGTCCAATTTGCGTGCCGCATCAGCGCTTTTCGCTTGAGAATAGCGGATGATTTTTGTCAGATTTTCGTAGGTGACATGAGAAACGCGTTCACAGAGATCGAGAATTTCTTTTTGCATAGCCATTTCGATAAAGTCCAATATCCAAGTCAAATTTATTATTTTCAACGAAATCCATTTTAGCTTTATCGAGAGCGGTCAATAGCCAAAATTCCGTGAATTTAAAAAGCCGCTTTGCAGCGGCTTCGTTTTCCTTTTCAACTGTTAGATGTTCAATTCGTTCATCATCATTTCGTAGAACTTTCGATACATATCCTTTTCCGGTCCCTTGCGGAAATCGATCGCCGAAGACGGATGCAAGTTCAAAGAACCCGTAATCATTTGCGGAATGATATAGCCCCATTCGTATTTCTGGCGAAGCGGCACAAACAATTCCGTAATCGCATCCAATACGGGACGCACATCGTATTTGGGATTCTTTAAGAAACTCAAAAGAAGTTCCGTTGTGCAGTTTCCCGCGCCGCGACCCATTCCCGTTACCGTGCAATCCAGATAATCCACATGATTGATAATCGCCTGAATCGTATTGCCGAAAGCGAGCTGCTGGTTGTTATGCCCGTGGAATCCGAACTTTTTCGTTTTTACGTGTTCCCGGTAGCGTTTCACGGACTGGTCAATGTCTTCCTGATAGAAATGTCCAAAGGAGTCCACCAGATAAAGGACGTCCGCCTTGCACTCGTTTTCCACCTGGTCAAGCGCTTCATCGAGTTCCGGACCGCGATCGCGACTGACAGCCATAATATTCAAGGTCGTTTCATAGCCCATATCATGGAAGGTGTTCACCAAGTCGATGCCCTTGTCGATATTCTTCACGTAGCTCGCCACGCGGAACATCTGGTATGGAGATTCGGAAGCGGGTTTGATCGCTTTCAAATTGACACGGCCGACATCCGCCATCACGGCAAATTTCACAGAGCTTTCAATGCCGTCGCGCACTTTCCAAAGCAAATCGTCATCGCAGAACTTCCACGGACCGTAATCTTTCGGGTCAAAAAGATCGGGAGAATTTTTGTAGCCCATTTCCATGTAGTCCACGCCGGCAACGGTCAAAAGCTGATAAAGGCGACGGACAAATTCCAAACTGAAATCGTGCTTGTTTACAAGGCCACCATCACGGATGGTGCAATCGAGAACTTTAATAGAAGGATAGTACATTTGAATTCCTTTTCCCGCCATGCGGGATTTCTATGACAACGGAAAGATAAATCGCTTTTGGGCAAAATCCAATAGGTGATTCAAAGATTTTCCAAAATTCTTTATTTTATACGCAATTTGTGCGTAGAATGACTAAATATTTCAAATTTTATTAAAATTTAGCCAATCTTGTTTTTTTGCAAAAAAACAATTCAGACATTCAGAAGAGCTTCAACAGCTTTTCCTCTCACTATTTTCAAAAGAAATTTTATTTAGTCAATGTTTTATATTTGTTTTCAACGCAAAATTTGCGTTGAAAATACACAAACAACCGATGCTACTCTAGGTAAATAGTTTTAAATTTAAACGGAAAGTTGACAACAACTTTAGCCATCCCAGCTAGAAAGGAAGCCCTCCATGAAAGCGACAAAATTTTGCAAGCAAGCGGCTATTCTCCTCTCCATTTTCGCCCTGAACGCCTGTTTCGACAGCGGCTCCGCAACAGGAAACGTTCCTGCGGATTCCGATACAGCGATGGAATGTACAGCTAAAAAAATAGAGGGAGGCTCCGATTTTGAATTTATCTGCAACGGAACGGTCGTAGGCTCCATCGGGAATCTTGCGGAAAGCTCCTGCAAGTTCGAGGAACTCGGCGACAGTACAGGCTATGAAATCATCTGCGGAAGCGATACGCTCGGCACTTTCTATGGTTCGCTTGCGGACACGATTCCCACAACCGATTCGACGACGGCGAATCCCGCCAAATGCTCGGAAGGGGATCTTTTCCTACAGGCAACCACCGCAAAAAAATACGTCTGTTTCCATGAAACGTGGAAAGCGGCGGACTCGCTGGATGTCCTCACCATTTGGGCATACGACACCTACGGAATTGCTTGCAACGATTCGAACAAGGGGGAAATTATCCAAGGAAAAATCTCCGGGCTGGACAAGGTTTGCAAATCGAGCGGTTGGGCAAGCCCCAATCAAGCGGATTACGCGATGGAAGGTCAAAAATGCACTGCGGAAAACGAGGGAAAAATAGAGGAGAGTAAAATTTCCGAAGAATATTACAAATGCGAGAACGGTTCCTGGATTCAATCTTACAGACTGGACTACGATACGCAAGATAAAACATGCGACGAATCGAACGAGGGCGAAATAATCGAAGTAAATCACTACAAATCTTGCGTTCACTATATCACTTCGACAAATTACTACAAATGCAGCCAAAACAATTGGCAATATTTGTCTTTGCTAGAAAGGGACATCTACGAGGGAATGATCTGCGATTCTTCGAACATCGGGAAAATGGAAATTGGCCCTTACAGCAACATCGCCTATGTATGCCAGAAAAACGGATGGGAAGAACTCGTTTCCGAAATGTCCTGGTACGGCAACGCCAGTGAATTCCGAGTAAAGACGGAATACAACCAGTACAGTGAAAACGCTGGTGGATGGTTCGTGTACTCGGACAGCTCTCTCGGAGGAAATTCAAGAATCAAATGGCCGGTGGAAACCGGGAACGAATACGATGACAAGGCTCTGGATCCGGTTATCGAGCATTGCAATGGTCTTTGCGGCGAATTCGTTCTGGGCGACTCTTTGCATTTTAACGACAGCAGCTATCAAAAACCTTTCATCGGCGTCGGATTCAACGTCACGGACAGCGATACCGTCGGCGGGGATATTACCGGTTGGGGCGGAATCAGCATCGCCTACAGCGGTCCGGCAGCAATCATTGAATTAGTCCCTGAAAATGAAAAAAACTATCTGGAAAGCGACAACTATTTTGCAAATATCCCCCGTCAGGGCAGCATAAACGCCATAAAAATTTCTTGGAACGATTTTAACTCTTGGGCGAGCCTTGATAGTCAAACAGAAGTTCCCCTGAACGAATTTTTGAAAAAAGTCGTCGCCATCAGAATCTACACACAACTCGAACCGGGATCCATCGAATCTTTCAAAATCATGGCCATCGGCTCCTACAACACACCGGTTTATTATTAGGTATATTGTTCAGCGAAAATGCTCTATATTTACCAATATCCCGATTGGACAAAATTCCGTTACAAGCAAAAGGTAACCACTTCGCTTGGGCGCGTCCGGATGGCACAAGGTTATTTGACGGGAATCGCTTCCCTGGCTCTGGACAAGTGCGACGCAGAGGAATGTTCCCGCAGGGATTTGGCGGCATCCTTCGAAGCGGAATCGGCAGAACTTTCAAAAAAAGCTTTCGATACCTTCATGGGGGCTTCCCGGAATTTTCAAAAAGAAATCTCCGAAGAAAACCTGCTCGAATGGCACGCAGCCTGCATAAAAGGCGGCGGGCATTTTAGGACTTCTGAAAGCGCGGAACCCGGAGTGGAACCGGAGCGCATCGCAAAGGAAATTTCCCTTTTTCTGAAATTTTTCAATGCGGCAGAAATGGACTATGTATTAAAAGCGGCCATCGCGCATTTCTGGTTTCTCACCATCTGCCCTTTTGAAAAAGGGAACAAAGCTATTGCCGGACTTCTTTCCGACATCCAACTTTCCCGTAGCGAAAATTCGCACAATCGGTTTTACTCCCTGTTTTCCGAACTATTGAAAAATCCTGCGGATTATGCCGAAAAACTTTTAAAAGTTCAGCAAGGGGACGGGGAAATTACAGAATGGCTTTTGTGGTTCATCGAAAAATTAAATGCCGCTATAGAGTGCGCCACCAATCATTTTTCGCCACAATTTTCAGAGGCGGCAATGTCGCTATCCATTGAAGGAATTGCTCTTTCCGACCGTAAAATGCGCCTCTTGAAAATTTTGCGCCAAGACAACGGTTTCCTGCAAAACTCTTCTGTGGAAATTTCCTCATCGGAATGGGCAAAACTATCCGGCATTTCGCACGATTCCGCCTTACGCGATTTGATGGACCTCGTTGAAAAAGGAATCCTCAAAAAAACAAAGGCAAAAGGCCGCAGCACCAGATATCGGCTGGTCGGTATTTCTAGCCAAGATGAAAAAAAGGAATTTATATACAAATGAATCCTTGGAGGCCTGGAATTTCCGCTTCTCCAAGTTGCTTCAGTCCCAACATCCCCTAAATTGCCTTGTATATTTCAAATCGGCTTCCTATACAATTTTCAATTTTTTATTTTATTTCGGCATTTACAAAAGGATTCAATATGAAACTGAACAAAGAAACCCTATGCGTTCAATCCGGATGGACTCCGAAAAAAGGAGAATCCCGGATTCTTCCGATTTACCAGAGCACGACTTTTAAATACGATACCAGCGCGCAGATGGCGGACCTTTTTGACTTGAAAGCGGACGGCTATTTTTACACTCGCCTTCAAAATCCGACCAATGATGCCGTCGCTGCCAAAATTGCGGCACTCGAAGGCGGTGTTGCCGCGATGCTCACCAGTTCCGGTCAAGCGGCAAATTTCTACGCTATTTTCAACATCTGCGAAGCCGGCGATCATTTTGTGAGTTCCTCTGCAATTTACGGCGGCACTTACAACCTCTTTTCCGTCACGATGAAGAAATTGGGAATTGAAGTCACCTTTATTGATCCCGATGCTTCCGAAGAAGAAATCGACAAAGCTTTCCGACCGAATACAAAAGCCTTGTTCGGAGAAACCATTTCGAATCCGACCTGCCACGTCACCGACATTCGAAAATTTGCCGACATCGCCCACAAGCACGGTGTTCCTTTTATCATCGACAATACATTTGCCACGCCGGTTCTCTGCCGTCCGTTTGAATTCGGAGCGGACATCGTCACGCATTCCACTACCAAATACATGGATGGGCACGCAATGACTGTAGGCGGTTGCATCGTGGATAGCGGTCGTTTCGATTGGTCTGCGCATGCCGACAAATTTCCCGGCATGACTGAACCCGATCCCTCTTATCACGGACTCGCCTACAGCAAAGCTTTTGGAGAAAAGGGTTATATCGTCAAAGCGACCGCCCAGCTGATGCGCGATTTGGGAAGCATTCAGGCTCCCATGAATTCCTTCCTCTTGAATATCGGTTTGGAAACGCTGGCTCTCCGCATGCCAAAACACTGCGAAAACGCCATCAAAATTGCTCAATTTTTAAGCAGCCATCCCAAAGTGGCGTGGGTCAATTATGCAGGCCTTGAAAAAGACCCTTATCACGCTCTTGCCAAGAAACAATTCGACGGCGGCCTCCCCTGTGGCGTCATGGCGTTCGGAATCAAAGGCGGGCGGGAAGAATCCATAAAATTTATGGACTCACTGAAATTGATAGCCATCGTAACCCACGTGGCCGACGCGCGCTCTTGCGTTCTTCATCCGGCAAGCCATACCCATCGCCAGCTTTCCGACGAGCAGCTTTTGGAAGCCGGCATTCGCCCGGATTTAATCCGGCTTTCCGTGGGCATTGAAAATGCGGACGACTTGATTGCCGACTTGACGCAAGCCTTCGAAAAAATCTAAAATGGAAATCAACTGATGAACAAAAACGCAGGCGTAAAAGTCTGCGTTTTTTCAAATTTAAAATTGCCAATTCCCGATAAAAATCCGCTTTAAAATTCAGCGCAGATAATGCAAAGATTCTGTGATGGCTATTTTCCCATCGATTCGCAAAACCGCCCGATAGACTCCATTTTTTAAAGAGCGCATTTCAGAAGAAACACCCGCAGAATACGGATGGCGAATACCGACTTTCAGATTTCCATTCAAATCGTAAATGTTCAACACCGCGTTTCGTTTCTGCAAAAACATAAAAATATTTTCATGTAAGAACATTCTCTTTGCAAAAATGCGTTTCTGTCCAGAAATTTCAAAAGGCTGTGCCAATGTTTCTGTCGGTTCCGGCAAAACGATGGAAACTTGAAAAGAAAGAATCGCTTTCTTTGCGCCATAGGAAAATCCCTGGCGGAAAGAATAGATATCGCCTGTTTGCACTCGGGACGGATAATGTCCAATTTTAGCTTTCGCTGAAACAAGATCTATTTCCGAAAAAATTCTGGCTTTTTCATTTTCCCATGAAGTGCTGTAGCCCAAAGAATCAAACCAGTTTCCAAGTTCTGTCGCCGTCGAAATAAAATCATTGGTATTGTCCGGATTCAAAACAAAATACGAAAGGCCGTTATCCAATAAATTTGCCATTTCCGAAGAAGCAAATCCCAAAAAATCAAAAATTTCATTTTCCAACGCAACTTCAACCGTTCCATAAGAGGAATCCAACGGCAATGAAACCGCATAGATAAATTCTTTTTGTTCCATTTGGATACTGCTACTCGAAGAGACCTCACTGCTTGATGAAAGCATAGAGCTTGAAGAAGTGACGCTGCTGGACGATAGCGTAGAACTCGAAGAATTTTTTGGCGGACATTCCTCTAAAACAGCATTGCCGACGGTAAAACAGATGTAGCCGTTTTTTTCCGTGATATGGGAAATTTTGTTATAAATTTTATTTCCGCTCCAGTTGTAAAGTTCCATCGCTATTTTTTACATAAGAATCCAATGACGTCAGCTCTCCAGCATTATAGGCAGCATTCAATACGGCTTCCATGACATTCACATCATTTCCGCTAGGCGTCCCGTTATAATCATAAGGTCCAATAACCTGAAACGTGGGTTTAAAAATACCGCCAGATTGCCGAATATAATAATCCCGGACACTTCCAAAATGCGAGTTGTCGTCCAGAATTTCAAGCTATGATTTACCAAAACCATTCAAAAAGTTTGCTCCCCTTTTGTCCAACTTTCTGCCGAAGGTTTCCGGAGCACTCCTTTGTCTGTTTTCAGAAAACTTCCATAAGGCCGCCGCGAACGTTTTTCCATTTTTTCTTGCAGATAAATTTTTCGTACTTCCGTTTTATTTATTCCATTTAAAAATTTTTGTATAGCGGCATCCCGTTTATCAGAAGCTTTTATCCCGGAATTTTCTCCTTGCGAATTGGCAAAGCACAAATCTTTATCGCAAAAAACCAGAATATATCCATCTAAAGTTTCTTTATAATGTTCAAATTCATCGCCACGTTGATAAAATGTCAGCGTATCGCCATTAGATTGTATATGCTGCATGGGAAAAGGGGGCATCGGCTTTGCCAAAGAAAAAGAAACACAGCCGAAGAAAACAGCAAACCAAATCCATTTATGCATAAAAATACTCCTCATCGGAAAAATTATATGCGAAAAAAGGAAAATGATTTTTATTTTCAAATTTTCTGTGTTGAATCCGTGCAAAAAAAATTCACTAATCCAAAAAATGGGAATTTATACAGTCCTCCACTAGATATTCACAATTAAATTTTTTCAAACATGAACTTCTTTTCGCAAGGAAAACTCAATTTTCAGTTCCAACTAACCACTGATCACGCTTCGACAAACTCAGCGACCGCCGATTAGTGAGCTTGTCGAACTAATCGAAGGGCACGGTCTACTAGCTTATTTCAGCAAACGATTTTTTGAAAATAATTTTGAAAAATGACTCGTACTCAATTCAGTACGATTCCCGCTTTAGCAAAAATTTCCATATTGCTGGAATCTTTTACGGCGACTTCTGTAATCCAGTTAAATTCTGCAATTCCGGCAAGCCCCATTCGGCTGCAAACCTGATTTCTAGCCTCTCCGTAATTTTGAAGAATTTTCACTTTTTCTTCACCTTGCGCCTGATCAATTTTAGAAGACCATTCTTCACCCAAAATCACTAGTGCAGCACTTGCATTTGCATATTGCTGGGCTTTTTTTTCGTCAATGGCACTCGACGCAGGCGCAGAAAATGTGGGAACAGAAACGGGAGCGGCTACATTCTGAGAACTTTTGGTAGGAAGAGTCGGCGTCAAATTGGCATTTTCATCTTCCCCGCAGCCAATACAAAAAAAGGAAGAAATCAACAAGAACAAGAAAGCAAAACGCATTTTATTCACATTAAATTCCTTCGCTTAAAAATAATAGCGGTTTGTGGGGTCGAACCACAGACACACGGATTATGATTCCGTTGCTCTACCGACTGAGCTAAACCGCCAGATGCCACCTAATTTAGATAACTATTCTAAAAAATCAAGGGTCTTCTATAAAAAAATCAAAGATAACGCACCTCTGTTCGTATTTTTCCCTCTTTATATTCAATATAACGCCAACCGGGAACCGTACTAAGAATATCGAACGAAGAAACTTCCGGATTTAATTGCATTTGTGTTGAAGGGGTCAAATAAAGCATTTTCCCTTTTCCTAAATCCAAGGTCATTTCGGAATGATAATGCCCCGCAAAAACGGCATGGAGATTTGGAATTTCCAAAATTTCCTTTTTGACTTCTTCCCAATTTTTGAGCGGATACAAAGAATCCATAAAAAGATGTCCGCAAAGGCAAGGTGGATGATGCATAAACAAAAAAATTTCACCCATTTTCTGTTTCGCTTCTTCTTTCAGCCACACCAACTGCTGCTTAGACACGCTTCCCAAGGAAGTATCCAAAAAGAAAAAAGGAACACCTTTCACTTCCCGCTGATCAAAATATTCCCCATTTTGAAGTTTTAAAGGAATGGAGGAATAACGCGCCAAATCCTCGGAACGATCGTGGTTTCCTGCCATCACACACCACGGATGAGAATACGTTTTCATCACTTCAAAGAAAATTTCGTATTCTCGGCGATAACTATGTTCCGTTATATCTCCACTTAAAACCAGAAAATCTAAATCGAACTTTTCGGCATCCCGTAAAGTAACCTGAAATTTTTCCACAGAGACGTTCTCTTTTTCTCCAAAATCCAAATGGAGATCTGATATTTGCCCAATTCTAAAATTTCTCTGATCCATAATTCAAATCTAGTTAAATTTTAATCCCAATTCATCACTTTCAGTAAGTCGTTATAAATCAATGTGATACAGATTAATTCAACAAATTTATCCACAAATCAAATCCAAAATTTTTCAAATTTCATTTTCAACATCCCTTTTTTGAATTAAATAGGGAAAGATGTTGAAAAAATCGACAGATACGGTTTTCAACGTTGAATCCTGTGAATAAAATTCACGGTTTTCACCAAAAAAAATCTATCCACAATTGTTTTATCTTTTTAAAAATCAACCACTTACGTTTACAATAATCCGATTTTTCCACATATTCACATTATCTAAATCATTCTCTTTTATATATATACATAGACTATTTAAAGAAGATGTGAAAATCCCTCTAATAAAAAACAGCTCTGCAAAAGAGCTGTTTACCTTTTGAAAGAACAATTCTTTATTTCTTGGGAGATTCCAATTCTTTTTCTGTAGAAACATAACAATTCCCATTCAATTTAGCACCGCATTCGATGACTAAAAGTTTTGTCTTGATATTGCCTACAAAAAAAGATTTGGACTCCAGAACCAATTTTTCACTGCATTCGATGTCTCCATTGACTTTTCCCGCAATCATGGCGTTTTTAGATTTGATGACTCCTTCCACATAACCGGAATTTTCAATGACGACATCGCCTGTTGTTTCGATATTTCCTTTTATTTTTCCGGCAATGCGAATATCGCTGGAACCGGATATATCGCCAGTCAGATTCATGGATGAACTGATTTGTGTAAACTGGCCGTCGTTTTCTTTTGCCATATTTTTATTCCTCGATAAAAAGTTCTGGATCGATGGGTTCGTTGTTTTTCAAAATTTCGTAATGGATATGCGGCCCTGTCGTTTTTCCGCTGGAACCAACAGTTCCGATGGCTTCGCCTTTTTTTACGCTTTTCCCTTTTTGCACATATTGTTTTTGCAAATGGGAATAACTGGTCACATATTTATTTCCATGATCAATGACGATGTGCAAACCGCGGTCTTTACTTTTGGAAACAGAAAGCACTTTTCCATCGGCAGTAGCAAAAACAGGTTCGTCCAATTTCGCAGAAATGTCGATGCCCAGATGATTGTCTTCCTTTGAAAAATTTTTACTGACAATGCCGATGGTGGGAATGATGCTGGGTATGTTTTCCCAGTTCTGCCTTTTTTCCTCTGTAAAGTAACCTTTCAACTCGGCGGTAAATCTATTTTTGGAACTGGGCTGGAAGTCGAAACGATTTTTTTCAATAACAGCCGCCAATTTTAAAGAATCCGTTTCATAAAAGGTGTGAAGTATATTCCGGATTTGCCTTTCCATGGTGGATATGGAATCCAATTCGGAAAAGAACAATTCATATTCTTGCTGTTTTTTGAGAAGAACTTCGTTTTGCTTTTGGACTTGACGCGAGCTGACGATAATGGAATTGATTAAAGTGAATTTATAAAAAATAAATCCGCCTAATGCTAAAATAACAATCCACAGTATCCAGAATAATTTCCAAAGAATGGAATTGACTTTAATGGAAACTGTCCGTCCCGAATCCGATGGGATGATTTGAATGATATGATAGCGATTTTTCAATTCAGCCCTTCCATTTTTTCCTGAATTCGGGTCAAATCTTCAAAAGAATAGTAATCGATAATCAATTTTCCTTTAGAAGAATCGTCTGCGGTTTGCTGCAATTTGACTTTGGTGCCAAAAAATTCTTCCATTTTCTGGATGAAAGCCTGAATGTTGGCATCCAAAGGTTTGATTTCCTTTTTAGTTTTTTCCGGATTCTGTTCTTTAGGTTCGTTATTTTTAGCCAGATTTTCAATATCGCGGACGTTCAACCCTTTTTCGATGATGTCTCGGGCGACGGCTTCCGGATCGGAAATACCAGGGCTGAGGAGGGCACGGGCTGCGCTTTGAGAAATTTTTCCTTCGATAATCCAGGTTTGTACTTGTTCGGGGAGTTTCAAAAGCCGAAGGGAGTTCGTGATGACTGCGCGGGATTTGCCGACGCTTTTGGCTAGATCATCATGGGTATAGCCGTAATTTTCCAAAAGTTGCGTATAGGATTTGGCAACTTCGATGGCGTTTAAATCCACGCGCTGAATATTTTCGATGAGCGACCATTCCGCCATTTTTTTGTCGGAAAGAAGTTCGTGGACGTAGGCGTCGATGGTTTTCCATCCGGCGAGTCTGGCAGCGCGGGTTCGGCGTTCCCCACTGACGATTTGATAGCGCCCATTGAATTTGCGAACGGTAATGGGTTGAATTAAACCCTGTTCTTGAATGGTTTCCGCCAATTCCAGGAGTTCTTTTTCGTTGAATTCTGTTCGGGGCTGGTATGGGTTCGCGTCAATCAAATCCAAATTGATTTTTTCAATTTGAATGCTGTTTCCATTTTCATCTTTGGAAATGGATTCGTCTAAAGGAGTGGAATGATTGCTGATAATGGAGTTGAGACCGATTCCGAGTGCGTTAGATTTTTTTCCCATATTATTTTGCCCCGTTGATGATTTCTTCTGCGAGTTTCATATAGGCTTGCGAGCCTGGACTTTTGACGTTATAAAGAATAACCGGTTTTCCATGAGAAGGTGCTTCGCTCAAAGTCACATTTCTTGGAATCATGATTTTAAAGACCCTTTCCGGAATGACATTTCGGACTTCTTCGGCGACTTGTCTGGACAAGCTGAGTCTGGCATCGTACATGGTCAAAAGGGCACCTTCGATATTCAAGGAACTGTTCAAGTTTTTTTGAATCAGCCGGATGGTGTTGAATAATTCGGCGAGTCCTTGAAGAGCGTAATATTCGCATTGGACGGGAATGAGTACGCTATCGGCTGCCGTGAGGACATTCAATGTCAAAAGGTTCAAGCTAGGAGGAGCGTCTATAATAATATAGTCGAAGTCTTCTTTTAAAACATTGGTGATTCTTCTGAGGCGATGTTCCCGACTCATGGCATTGACCAATTCCAATTCCATAGCGGAAAGATCCGGACCGGCGGTAATCACTTTTAAATAGTCCAGTTCCGTTTTCAAAATGAATTTTTGAAGAGAATCCTTTGTAATGGAATCTGGGCTTTCTGCTAGTTTCAACGCTTCATGAATATCTTCTTCTTGGCTTTCCAGATAACCCAGACCTTGAGAAGCATTTCCCTGAGGATCCATGTCGATAAGAAGAGTTTTCTTTTCTAAAGCGGCAAAGTTTGCAGCAAGATTTATTGCCGTTGTTGTTTTGCCTACTCCACCTTTTTGGTTGCAAATAGCGATAATTTTACCCATAGATTCCCTTAATGACTAATGAGTATTCTTGAGTTTCCAGAGGAAGATGATAATCGATAAAATGAATGTCGGAAAGATTCATTAAATCTTTGGTCATTTCTTTGCTTTTAAAGGTGATAAAAAGACCATTTTTTTTGAGTCCGAGTTGAGCGCGATCGTAATCGGCTTCAAAACGGGAAAGAGCCCGACAAGAAATAATATCACAATTGGTTATTTCCGAAGTTTCAAAACGTTTTCCCACGATGGTCAAATTATCCAATTTTAAAGTTTTTTTGGCCTCTTCTAAAAAAAGAACTCTTTTGTGGCGAGGTTCCGAAGCGAAAAATTGAAGTTCAGGACAAACAATAGATAATGGAAAAACGGGACATCCACCACCGGCACCCATATCTGCCCAAATCATTCCTGATTTTAAATATTGTTTTTGAGAAAGAACAATAAAGGGCACTAAAGAATCTGCAATATGGCGGGATAAAAATTTTGAAATATCGTTTTTAGAAATTAAATTGACTTGCGTATTACCTTGAATAACCAGATTGGCGTATTCATACAATTTTTCCAATTTATCATCGGATAAAGTAATTCCTTTATCCGAAAGAAATTGTAAAAGAAGGTTTTCTTGTACAGAGTCAAAGTAGTGTTTCACGTGAAACAATTTAAAAAACTAAATAGAAAATAAAATACGATAAAAGAAAAATTTTCATTTTGTATAGGATAAATTGTGAATAAAAGTAAAAATGTTTCACGTGAAACATTTTTATTCTAAAAAATGAAAAAAAATAATGTGAATTTCAATAAAACTGTTTTTATTGAAATGTGAATAATTTTGGGTTAAACCTCTTGTGGTAATATAAAATTTGAACATAGTATTCACAATTTTCTTTAAACGGAGAATGAAAGTTTTCTGTTTGAGTGATGAATGTGAATAAATCAGATGGAAAATAATATAGGCAATTCTATTTGATGAATATGAAAAATGAAAATGAAATATCGCCGTTAATTGGATGTGAATAATTCAAAATGTGAATAATTTAGGATGAAAGTGCAATTTCAAAATGAATATAGGAGGTTCTAAAAATTGCTTTGTAAAGTGGTTCAGCAGACGGTTGCTGAGTTTATCGAAGATACCTACAATCTTCCAACAAATACTCGCAATTAAAAATTGGCTCTGTAGGCTAAAAGTGTGTACGCATAGATAAAAAAGGGAATATACATTATTACCATAGTATTTGTAAACGTTCCTAAATACGCAAACAACCTTGGCACACCCTGATATGTGGTTATATTAAGTTTATAGTTGTCTTGCTATAGATATAGCCACATAAACGGAGATTTATTATGACATTAAAAATCAAGTTGCATAACAGAACACAAAATGCTGGCAAACATATTCAAGTTTGCGGAAGAAACGAACGGGTCTGCCCGTAAATATCTATGTAGATGATAGTGGTACTTGGAAAAAATGAGGCATGCTAACAGAATCAAAATACAATGCAATAAAGGCGACCACCCAAATACACACGGGATGATTCCGATGTCCATAGACGACAACCCCCGTATATTGGTAGATAACCCTAAAATGGAATTATCCGCTTCGGACGTAAATGCAGTAAAGAAATTCGTCATCGCCAACAAGGACTTGCTTATAAGGCTAGGCTCCGACGATAACTTTGACATTGTGGATTTTACAGGGGCTATGGTACTTCCGTAGTATTCTGGTATTATCTAATATGTCCATTTTTAACCAAATACACGCTTTTGTCCTATAGAACTTAAAAATTTTTCAAAAGCAGAACTTTTTTTTTGGGGGAATTATATACTATCTTCCACCAAATACTCTCAATTAAATTTTTTTCTTTAAAACGAGAATTTCTTTTTCACAAGGAAAATTTCTTCTTGCAGAGTGCGAGGTGCTCGCTTTAGCAAAGGCTCCCTTCCAGGGACAATTCGTCTAAAAGAGTAAAACTCTTAAGACTCATGGGCAGCCCCTTTTCCCTTCACCCTATCCCCCGCCACGCTTTGCTGTGGGAAATTTTGGATTCTAGGGCGGAATAAGGTGTGTTACGTTGCGAGAGGGTGAACTTCTTTTCAAGCGGGGCTTTTTCTTTCACAAGGGGAACTCAATTATCAGTTCCAACTCCCAACTTTCAACTAACCCCTAATCACTAACTACTTACAAATAAATCGGGTGGAATTTTGTATATAAATCCCAATTTATTTTCGCAGATCTCAAAGTATTTTGCATTCTGGCTAGTCGTTTCTCCTACATTCCCCTCTAACCATGGTTCGGCAAGCTCACCAACCGCTCGCCGCTAGTCGCTAATGCGTGCAAATCGGGTGAAACAATCTGCGAATGTGTATTTTATAATTCATGAAAAAATAAAAGCAAATTTTCGAATGTTCCATCTTTTTGGCGATAGCATTTCGGAATTTCTCCAAGAGTTTTAAACCCGAGTTTTTGATACAAGTGTATAGCGCCGATATTGGATTTAACAACTGCGTTGAATTGCAAAATATGAAAACCTTGAAGAGTTCCCTGCTGTAAGCTGTCTTGGACAAGCTTTTCGCCTATTCCTTTTCCTCTGTGTTTTTGTGAAACGGCATAACTTGCATTAGCGATTGAAGAGCAGCGACCGATATTGTTTGGGTGTAAAATATAAAGACCTAAAATAATTTTTTTTTCTTCGGCAACGGCAGTATAAGTTTGATTTTTGAAAAATTGAAATGCTTCCTCGTCATTTTCAAATTCGGTCTCTTGAGGAAACGCGTTTCCTTCTTTGACAATTTCATTCCAAATGCTTCGCATAGAAGGAATGTCATTGGATGTAAACTTTCTAATTTGCATTTTTTTTCAATCCTTTCGTAAATAATGAATTTCAGTAAATTCATTCGCACATATTGTGCTGTTTTGCTTTTAAAATAGCTAATTCATTTAGGATTATTTGTTTTTGATTTTTGAAATTATATACTTCTATTAAGTAGTCGCAATTTAATTTTTTAAAGTGCAAACATCTTTTTCACACGGTGAATTTTTTTCGCAGACTGTGAGATGTTTTGCATTCTGATTAGCTGTTTCTCCTAACTTTCCAACTACCCACTGATCGCTAATCACTAACTAGTTGCCTTATTAGAATAGATAAAATTGTTTCACGTGAAACATTTCTTGTCGAACTAATCGAAGGGCGGTCCCTGCCCTTCGATAAACTCAGGAACCGCCGGTTAGTGTACTTCGACAAGTTCAGCAGCCGCTTGTCGAACTAGCCGAAGGGCACTAGTCGCTAATCCTTTTTCTGTGCCCACTATTTTTTACTCTCGTCATTTAAAGCGGATAAATATCTCCGGTGCAACCATCCGTACCATCTTTCCGGAGCGATTTGAATTTGAAATTCTAGCCATTGGTGGTACATTTCAAAAAGTTCTTGTCCATTTTGTGGATAAATTTCTTTAGCAAATAAAATATGCTTGTGATTTTGTGGATAAATCCAGCAAATAAATATGGGCAATTTGGGACGATGATTTAAAATAAATTGTGGAATAGGATTGCAGTAAACCGGTTTTTTCAGCAATTTTCCCAAAATAAAGCGATTTTTTCGAAAATCCTGATCGGCAATCAAACAAAATAATTTTTTTTCATTTAGGAATTGAAGAATATCGCGCGGGTTGTTTATAAAATGTGAATAATTAAAATTATCAATAGAACGAAGATGTTTGTAAACCCACCGATTGAGACATTCAGGGTGCAATTTTGCATAGCTGGCTGTAAGGGGAATTCCAAGGCGAACGAGCCAGGGACCGATGGCTTCATAATTGCCAAAATGAGCGGTAAGCATCAATCCCCCATTTTTCATTTTTTCTAGAACAGGTATGCTTTGCGAATCTATTTGAAATCGTTTATCGTTTGAAGAATAAATACAATTCCGAGTTAAAAAATCGGCAACATCGAAACTCAGATTTTGGAGGAGTTTTTTTCGGAAAGTCCGTTTTTGATGCAGAGAAATTTTTGGATAAATATAATCCAGATTGAAAAATAGGACTTTTCTTTTCCACCCGGAAATAAGCAGAATGCGGTATAGAATTTTCTGAAGAATAACTGTATAAATGGGCATTGTATAAAAGGAAAAGAGTGGATTGCTTTGATAAAAGTAAAAATTTTCAAAAGAAGAAAATCCATAAAATTCGCATGATTGTTTTTTATGAAGCGAATGAAAATATTTTAAAAATTTCGAAGACAAAAAAATTATATTTGGATTGTGATAGGAAAAAGCAAAACAGTTGCCTTTTTCATTTTTCCGCTTTGCATTCTAGCGGCGGGAATTTTTGCTGGTTCATTTTTCAGCTCGTTTTTTCAGCAAAAAAAATTCGTTTTAGAACTTTCCTCGGATTCCATTGCGGCGGAACAATTTATTCATGCACAGGATAATGTTCCTGCTCTTCCTATTTTTGCTTGGAAAAGACCTTGTTTACCTGCCTTTTTTAGAAGCGAAAGAGAAGGTTCTGTTTTTGAATTTGGCGGTCGAGATTCCGGTTTTTTACATCGGCCAAAATTTTTAGAATCGAAAATTTTTTCTTTGGGAAAAGGCGTTGACGAATCGCTTTCTCCCCATTTTTTCTGTTATCCTAAAGAATATTACGTTTTTACTTTAAAACGCATTCTCTGTTAATCGTCTCTTCAATTTGTTTTGGACAATTTCTAAAAATGCAAAATCGGAGGCGATCGCGGTTTCCTTCGATTTTCAGCACAGCTATTTTTAGAAATCGTCTTTGATCTTTTTGGCACCGAATTTTTCCAAAACAGAAATGGAAAAAGTGCTTCCCATTTTAAAAACAGAAGAGAAATTTATGGAAAATGTGAAAAGCATGGAGTTGGCAGAAGCTCTCTTTCAAAAAAACTGCATTAAAGTGGAAAAGGCATTCTTTGGATTGAAAACAAAAGTGTCTTATGTCCCGACGAATTCTCCCGTTGTCGGGCTTTATTTGGAATATGATTCCGATGTAGGAAACCAAATAAAGCAGTTGGTTTCTGCGGAATGGAAAAATTTGAAAAATGAAAAAGCTCCTGACGACTGTCCAAATGGGCATTATCGGTTGGCGATTTGTTTTTCCAAAGACAGGCAATTTGTCGCTTTACAGCTTTCGCAATATGTCGATTTTGAATATCATCCGATAAGCGAAATTCGTTTTGCAGAAGGTTCGACAGCGGAAACGGTTCTTCGCGTTTTTATGAAGTAGAAAATTGACGATTCATCAAATTGCTTTAGCGGACAACGGTTATTGGTGAAATGGCCGCTGTTCTGCGAATTTTAAATTTGTCGAGTTCACTGGATGCGGTTTTAGAGAAATTTTGAATCTGGCCAAATAAAATGGCTATTCAAATCCTTTTCGCCGTTATCAATGAGGATGTCTTGCCCTGTACAATTTTTATTGACGACGGTTAAAAACCAGACCCATTCCGCAATGTCTTCCGGACTTGCCCATCGCTTGAGAGGAGTCACTTGCATGATTTGATTCCATAAATCCGGATTTTCCATTACGGGCTTGTTCAAATCGGTGGTTACGCCGCCTGGAGAAATGCTATTGCAAGTCGCTCCAAAACGAGCGAGCCGCAGAGCCGCATTTTTCATATAGGCCAGAAGTCCGCCTTTGGAAGCGGAATATTCAGGAAATTCCGCGCCGGAATGAGCGCTTGCCGAAGATATCAGCAGAACGGATTGAATGCTGGGCTGAAAGGCGTATTTTTCCACGAAATAGATGGAACCTTTCAAATTCACTTCAATGTCCTTGCCGGAATTTTGAACTCCCGCGTTGCTAATGACGATATGGGCGGGAAGCTGCATTTTGGGAAGCGCCGCTCTGTCGGCTATATCGACAACGTGATGTTCATAATCTGGATGTTGGATGCTGGATTTTAAAATGTCGAAACCGACAACTCGATGGCCATCTTTCAAAAAACGTTCTGCGACGGCCTTTCCGATTCCCCGACTGCTCCCACTGATAAAAATATTCATTTTGCCTCTGCTTTAAATTGGATGTATGGATTGCCAATTCCATTTTTTTCCCAGTATCGACATATTTTATAACCGAGGGGACTGAAGACAATTTCGCAAAGCAATTCCATAAGAGCTCCCGTTAGCGAACAAAGAATGACCTGCGTCATGCTCCAACCAAAAAATACATAGCTGACGATTCTTGCAAAAACAAGGTTGTCTATAAATTGAGCGATCATTGTCGAAGCGTAAGATCGAATGGCAAAATTTTTGAATCCTTGAAAAGAGATGAATTTGGAAATCCAATGATTTGTGATAGCATTGACGAGAGAAGAAGAAAACATGGCGATGGCGGATCCGAATAAAACATACCAGCTTCCGCCAAAGGTTGCATTTAGTGCGTCGTTGGCGATGGCTGCGGCATCGGGATTTGTTTCCAAAAGAGTATAAAATTCTCCCCACATTCCCGGCGTTCGGGAAAGCAGGTTGAAAAGGGAAAATGTACATAAATTAACAAACAAAGCCAAAATGGAAATTTTCATCGCCGCTTTCGGGCCGAACCGTTTGCAAATCATATCCATGCAAAGGAAGGAAATCCAGCTAAGGGAGAATCCGCAATCCAGTGCGAGATATTGGAATGAAAACAATTCCTTGTTGGCCAGCAAATTCATGCAGACCACGGAAAGGATAAAAATACTGACGACAAGGGAAGGGACGTTTCGCAGAAGGAGGATGAAGTCGTTCCATTCGCGAAGAATAAAGGCAGAAAGATTCTGTTTCATTTGTTTTTTTAGGAAGGTTAGACAATGACTTCCGGAAAAATTTCGCACCATTGCGAAATTCTAACGGTGAAAATATAGCAAAGAAAGGGTAAACCCCTAGAGTTATTTTTTTAAAGTTTTAAATGTCGTTATAGATAATTAAAAGAGCAACTTTTGACATCATCTAGCGAATATTCTATATTCGCTACATATAAAGAGTTTTGCTCTTGTTCCGAACTGAAAACTTCGACACTTTTCAAAACCCGGTACAAGACGAACGCTCACGCTAGCTGCTGGATTTTTTCAGTGGCATCGTTGCTATATGCATATTTAGTAGATCTGCTTATACGCAAACGACCCTTTACGGGGCGTGGGTTGTTTGTGTTTACTTGGTTTAGGCAGTCGAAGGCCTTCAGTTGGGTAAGCGCATTCAGCCCCACGCCTTTTTCATGTAAATCGAAGTGGAAGAATGACTATAAGAGAAACTCTTGTTGGGTTTGCTCTTGTTCGACAGCTGAAAACTTCGACACTTTTCAAAACCATAGAATAAGACAAACGTTCGTAGGCCTATGACTGCATAGGTCGTTGTACCTAGGATACTGCCATTCAGTTTCCAGGGATTCGTACGTGTATCTGCACGTACGTTTTCGGGCGTTTTCTTTGCTTGTTTTGACTTCGCGGTTTCTTGCTCCCGATTGAGGGTGAACTCGTTCACCTTCATTTCGAGGAACAAAAAATGTCCGTATTGGCAGAACGAGCAAAAAATGAATGGACGCAAAAAAGCATAGAATATGCGGCAAATCGAGCGTACCTAGATGATCTCTATGCGGTTTACCCAGTAATCCACGACAATGTTCGAAATATCGATGAAAAAGTTATGTCCCGTGTTGAACGTTATTTCAACGAACAGGACAATTACAATCTTATCAAAGCTTTGTTAGAACTTGATCTTTTTCCGGTAAAAGACAGTTATGTCCCTTATCTCAGAAAATCCGAATCTGCAATTAAAAATAATCCGAAAATAGTCAAAAGAATTTGCGAAGACCTATATGAAATGGGCTATCGTGAACTTTACAAACGCTGTACGGAGCCAAAAGAAGCTAATCGCCAAATGGGTCCCATGTTTCGAAATTGGATTAAGTCCGGGGCACTTGGCATAAAGCCTGTTTCCGAATCATTATTTATGCGCAGCAATGCCAACGCGATATTGGACGGGTCTGATAGTTCTATGATGGACTTTGCAAGGCGCAAGTTTGGATATAATCGCAATAAAGGCTTGGATTTTATTGCCCGTTACAAAGGCAGATATGTTATTGGCGAAGCCAAATTTATCTCGGATTTTGGAGGTCATCAGAACGATCAGTTCGTGGATGCTATGGCTACAGTTGAATCCGAACTAGCAGATAAAAGCGTTGTAAAAATCGGAATTATTGACGGAGTCCCTTACATCAGGAATAAGGGAAAGCTATTCCAGAATCTGATAAATACAGAACACAATATCATGTCCGCTCTTGTTTTGAAAGATTTTCTGGAGGCTCTATGAAAAATCTTTTGATTCAAGGAAATAACCTCGATGCTTTGATTTTTCTTCGTGATAAACGGGGAATGGCAGGAAAGATTGATCTTGTTTACATTGATCCGCCATTTGCAACGGGTGGCGAATTTAGAACGGATGGCAATGGTAGAGTAGCTACAATCAGCAGTTCGGCTAAAGGAATTGTTGCTTATTCTGACAAATTGAAAGGAGCCGATTTTATAGAGTTTCTTCGAGAACGCATTACCGTGATTTATGATTTACTCTCCGATAGGGGGTCTTTCTATTTGCATATTGATTACAAAATTGGTCATTATGTAAAAGTGATGCTCGATGGCATTTTTGGAATAGAGTATTTTAGGAATGATATCACTCGCATAAAATGCAATCCGAAAAATTTCGCTAGAGTAGGCTATGGCAATATTAAAGATATGATTCTATTTTATACAAAAGGAAAAAATCCCATTTGGCATGAACCAAGAATTTCCATGTCCGAAGAGGAAATGAGTAAACTTTATTCTAAAGTAGATAAAAATGGACGGCGTTACACGACAGTTCCTATCCACGCTCCGGGAGAGACTAAGGACGGTTTATCTTCTCAAAAATTCAAGGAGATGTACCCTCCACCAGGACGCCATTGGCGTTGTAGTGTAGAAGAATTGGAAGAATTAGATCGTCAAGGCTTGATAGAATGGTCTTCGAAAGGAAATCCTCGCAAGATAAATTATGCGGATGAACATTTGACGAAAAAACTTCAGGACGTTTGGACATTTAAAGATCCCATGAATCCGATTTACCCTACGGAGAAAAATCATGAGATGCTGCGGACTATAATCAAAGCATCTTCGGATGAAAATTCTATTGTAATGGACTGCTTTGCTGGATCGGGTGGAACTCTTGTGGAAGCAAACAGGTTGAATCGCAAATGGATTGGAGTCGATCAATCCGAAACCGCTATTACGACAATTAGAAAAAATTTAACGGAAAATATTCCATTTATGTGTGACGATTCGTATGACTTCGTTTGTTTGAAAGAATCCGCGTTAGTGACCGCCGCCCGGATGGGTTCGGACTCGACGTAGGCGAGGCTGAACGGACGCCGTGCAGAATGCGCGGCGATAACGCTAGGGAACGCCACGCCTTTTCAAAGGCGGGGAACGCCCGGAAACCGATTTTTATTTTTCTTCAAGGATTTGGTAAATGGCGAGCAATTCTTCGGGGAATAGTTCTTCTGCCCGCGTGTTCGGGGAAAGGCCGCAGGCGTCGAGAGCGTGGACAACGTCGATTTTGTCGTATTTGGATGCTAGCGAATTGGTGATGACCTTGCGCTTTTGGGAAAAAGCGGCTTGGACAAATTCAAAGAATTTGGGAGGCGCATTGAGCGGTTCGGAAAGCGGAGTGAATAGGACGGTCGCGCTTTCTACGTTTGGGCGCGGTGTAAAATGTTCCGGCCCGATTTTTCGAAGCATTTTGCAGGTGGCGTGGGCGCGAATCCAGACGGTAAGGCTGCCATAATGGCGCGTGTGCGGTTCTGCGCAAAAACGTTCCGCGACTTCTTTTTGTACCATGCACATGAATCCGTGCGTTTTTTTCAAAAGCGGCATGACTTTGGCAACGATGCCTGTCGATACGTTGTAAGGTAGATTCCCCGCTAGCCAGGGTTTGGGATTTTCTTTTAGCCAGTCGTCGATGGAAAAACGCAAGAAGTCCTGGTTTACTATATGAAAATTGGAACGGGAAGCGAATTTTTCTTGAAGGACCTTGACGCATTCTTCATCGATTTCCACGGCGGTGACGGGCACTCCTCGCGAAAGCAGAGGTTCTGTAAGCGCTCCGTGTCCAGGCCCGATTTCCAGAATAGCGCTATCGCCGGAAAGCGGAATGTCGGCAGCGAGAAGATGGGCGGTTTCCTTGTCCAAAAAGTTTTGCCCGAAACGGCGACGGCGGTCTCTATCCATAATGGAAAAGGTAGAATTTATGGGAGAATTTTGCGGGATAGGTTAGAGAATCGTTCTAAATGAAAATGTCATGGCGAGGAACGCTGTGGCGAAGTTCCACTTTTCAAAAGGCCATTATCCACGAATCACTATTTGTTCCCCTACTCCCTTTTCCGTGAATTATTGTATTTTTAGTTCCGATGGCATATTTTTTGCTACACATCGGAAGGCGTTTTTATCGGGCGGTTCTTTTCGCCTGTTTTTGTGGGCTTTTTCTTGTAGCCTGTAGCGAATCGAGCGAAGAGCCACCTTTCGACGGGGAAATCGCCGAGCGCCCGATGATGCTGTTTACCGATACGACCTTGCTGGATTTTTACGAAAAGGAACGCCTGTCGTGGAAAGTCAAGACCGCCTATCTGGAACGTTGGGGAGGCAAGGAAAAAATTTTCGCGAAGCCGATCCTGGTCGATATTTTCGATTCCCTTGGCGAACGGTCCGCTTTTTTGCGCGCGGATTCGGGAACTTTGGACGGACGCATGAATTACGTCTATGCCTACGGCCATGTCTATGCGATAACGCCGAAGGGAGCATCCGTTCGTGCGGATTCTTTGTTGTGGAATAAAAAAGACGATCTGGTAAAGACGGAAAGCTATGTCCGCGTGGTGAGCGAAGACGGCGATGTTCTGCAAGGAAAGGGTTTTGTCAGCGATGCCAAAATGGATAATTGGCACATTCTGTCGGAGGTGACGGGAATTTTTCAGGATGCGGCAAAACGCCTGAAAGAAGAAGACGAAAAACAGAACGCGGAACAGGTGGAATCGGTAACGCCGCACAGACCGCCCACGAGGAATTCCCGATGACGCGGCTCGGCATCTGGCTTTGCCTTTTGGGAATCTTTTTTCAGCAGGCGTATGCGCAAACGTCGCCGCTGGTGATGCGCCATGCCGACAGCCTTGCCGCTATGCGAAAATCGGGATTTCTCCTTTTGCACGGGCGTGTTCGCTTTACGCACGATTCCATCGAGTTTCGGACGGGGCGCGCGACCTGGAACAAAAATCTGGATAAAGTGGATTGCGAAGGGAATTTTCTTTTTCGGCATCCCGACGGCTATATGAAAGCGAAATCGGGGAGCTACCAGCGCAAAACGGAAATCGCTATCGCTGTCGGCTCTGTGGAGGCAAAGGATTCGGCGGGGACCTACGCCTTTTTTGGGAACCATCTCGTTTACAATAAAAAAGAAAAAATTTTGACTTTGACCCAAAATCCCCTGCTGCACCAGTACCAGGTTCAAAAAAACGGGAAAATCGACACGACGGCAGTTCGCGCGGAATACATTTATTTTGACCAGAACGCGGAATTCGCCAAGGCGTTTCAAAATGTCGTCATCACGCAGGGAAATATGGTCGTCACTTGCGATTCGGGATACTTGGACAAAAAAAATAATTGGGTCGCTTTGAAAGGTTCCCCCAAATTTACGATGGATGGCTACGAGCTGACCGGAGATTCCATCTACCTGACGATTGACGCCGACGAGCGGACCCTGAAAAGCGCGCTGGTGATTCGGAACGCCCAAGGCAAGCAATACGAAAAGGGAAAGCGCGGCAAGCCGGATCAGTTTACCGAAGCCCGAGGGGACACCCTTTACGCCGAATTTAACAAGGACAAAATCCAGAGCCTTTATGTGAATTTGAATGCGAACGGTTTTTTTTACGAAGGCGATTTTGTCGATTATAAAAACAAAATGGAAGGCGGGCGTTTGGACTTGACATTTAAAAACGGCAAGCTGAAAGGGGCGCTGATTTCGGGAGATGCGCAAAGCACTTATTTTCACGTGATGGAAAAAAAGCGGCAGATCGAAGGAAAGAACGAAGCGGCGGGCGATACGATTCGCATTGCGTTTGACGACGGCAAAGTGAAGCATTTAAAACTTTCGGGCAAAAAGACTCTTGCCAGCGGGCGTTATATCGACCTGACCAAGGAAAATATCTTGCCGCAAATTTCCAAGGATACGACGATTAAAAATTTTACCAAGCAGTCGTTGGAAAAGATAAAAGAAGAAAGAGAAAAACAGGTAAAACAACAGGCGCAGCCAAAGGGCAAAAGCGCCCGGGACAAAAAGGAAGGCCGCAAATGAAAAGCCTTATCCGCACGATTCGTACAGATAAAATCTGCAAAATCTACAATGGCCGCAAAGTGGTCAATAATGTTTCCATCAGCGTTTCGCAAGGGGAAATCGTCGGGCTTCTGGGACCGAACGGAGCCGGAAAAACGACATCCTTTTATATGATTGTCGGCATGGTGCGTCCTGATTCCGGCCATATTTTTTTGGACGACGTGGAAATGACGGAAAAGCCGATGTTTCGCCGGGCGCGATTGGGTGTCGGCTATTTGCCGCAGGAAGCGTCGATTTTTCGAAAGTTGAGCGTTCAGGACAACATTATGGCGATTCTGGAAACGCAGAACTACAAACGTTCCGAGCGCAAAGAACGGTTGGAGCAGCTTTTGGAAGAGTTCAAAATCACCCATATCCGAAAGACGAAAGCGATGAGCTGTTCCGGCGGCGAGCGCAGGCGTTTGGAAATTGCCCGGGCTCTTGCGGCCAATCCGGATTTTCTGCTTTTGGACGAACCTTTTGCAGGAATCGACCCCATTGCCGTGGGCGACATCCAGGCGATTATTTCCAGCTTGCGGGAAAAGGGAATGGGCATTTTGATTACGGACCACAACGTGCGCGAAACGCTTTCCATTACGGACAGGGCTTACATCATGTATAAAAGCCAGGTCCTTACCGAAGGCTCGTCGGATTTTCTCGCGAACAACGAAGAGGCAAAACGAATTTATTTGGGCGAATCTTTTCGCTTGGATTAGAAAGGGCGTAAAATGGATTTAGGCATTCAATTAAAGCAAGGGATGAAACTGGAGCAGAATTTGTCTCCGCAAATGCTCCAGTCGATAAAACTTCTCCAGATGAACTCCATGGAACTGGAAACGACCATTTCGCAAGAACTGGAAGCGAATCCCCTTTTGGAAATGGACGAGACTCCGGACAGCCGCTTGGAATCCATCGACGCCCCGACTCGGGAAAGTTCGCGTCAGGATGGCTACGACAACAGCCATGATCTCATGGAACCGGGAATGGAAAATACCATGGACTGGGCGCAGTATATGGAAGACGGTTTTCGCAACGCCGAAGCGCCGTTCAAGGATTTGGGCGGCAGGGATCCCGACGAAGAATGGCGACCGGAACCCACGCGCGGGCTTAGTATGCAAGAGGTTTTGCGGAATCAGCTGCGTGAATGGAAACGCCCGGCCCGCATTGTGAAAATTGTGGAATATCTGATAGACTGCGTCGGGGACGACGGATTTCTTTCGCCGGCAGACAAGAATTTATTGGATGCGGAAACGGAACAAATCCAGCAGGATCCCGATATTGCCGAAGTCGAAGAGGTTTTGCAGCAGAAAAAAAGATTGGAAGACGCCTCGTATCCTGTTCAGGAAGCTTTCCATGTTTTGCAATCCTTTACGCCGCCGGGAATTGGCGCGCGAAATTTGCGGGAATGCTTTTTGATTCAGGCGTATCGGATTCCCGATTTTTCGCCGCTCGCGATTCGGATTCTCGAAAAAGAATTTGACGCGTTGAAAGATTTGCGCTATGCGTCCATCGCCAAGGCGTTGGGGGTTTCTTCCGAAGAAGTACAGAAAGCGGTTCGGGAACTGGCCGTTCTTTCGCCGCATCCCGGCTCCCAAATAAACAATACGCCGACGCAGACGATTACCCCCGACATGGAAGTGGTGGAAACGGAGCCGGGAAATTTCAAAGTGGTCATGCGTCGCGAGCATATCCCGCGTTTGCGCATCAATGAAACGTATCGGAAGTTGCTCTTGAGCCCGACCGCATCCAAGCAAGACAAAAATTTTGTCCGGGAAAAATTGAATGCGGCAAATTCCTTTATCAAAAGCGTGGACAATCGGCGCAGCACGATAGAGCTGGTCATGAACGCGATTCTCAAAAAACAGCACGATTTTTTTGCCAAGGGACCCGAAAATTTGAAGCCGATGATTTTGCAGGACATCGCCGACGAAGTGCATCGCGATCCGAGTACGGTGAATCGGGCGACAAACGGAAAATACGTGGACACGCCGTTTGGAGTCTATGAATTAAAGCAGTTCTTTAGTTCGGGCGTCCCTCAAGAAGACGGCAGTGCTGTCGGTTCAGCAAAAATTTTGGATTCCATCAGGAATCTGGTGGCAAACGAAGATGGCACTGCACCGCTTTCGGACCAGGCGATAACCGACGCCCTTATGCGCATGGGCATGAAAGTCGCCCGCCGGACGGTCGCCAAATACCGCGAGGAACTGCGCATTTTACCGGCAAGATTGCGGAAAACGGTAAAATAGTCTTCCCTTAAAAAGTCGGTTTGCGAACGCGATGCAAGGCTTCGAGGCGAATACTGCGGATATGTTTACATAAGCATCGCCATGCTTATAGGAACTCAAAATCGTCTTTTTTTTGAACGAAAATTGCTATTTTCTCAAAATCATACCGATTGAAATATCCAAATCTCACGGATTAAAAACTCGAAATCTTACGGAATGAATTGGCGAAATCTCACCGATTGTATATATTATGGGTATGAAAAAACAGGATTACATGCCAAGAATTGTGGATGATCAGATAAAGTCATCCCTGTCAACTTTTGGAGCATTATGTGTGGAAGGTCCAAAATGGTGCGGAAAGACCTGGACATCCAAATATCACTCCGCCAGCGAAATAGAACTGGGCGACCCTAGTGGAAATTTTCAGAACCGAAGGCTTGCGGAAATGGACCCGAAACTGGTTTTGGAAGGTGATACCCCAAGACTCGTTGATGAATGGCAAGAAGTTCCGCCTATATGGGATGCAGTCCGTTTCGAAGTTGACAAACGTACCGAAAAAGGGCAGTTCATTTTGACAGGTTCATCAACTCCCGCTCGAAAAGGAATCCTGCATAGCGGCGCCGGCCGTATCGCAAGACTTCGCATGCGCCCGATGACCTTGTTTGAAATAGGGATTTCTAGCGGAAAAATTTCTTTGCTGGACATTTGCAGTGGATGCGCTCCACAGGCGATGACGGGCGAAGTTGGTTTGCAAACGATTATTGATTTGATTGTACGGGGAGGCTGGCCCGGAAGCCTCGGACTTTCTACACAGCAGGCGATGACCGTTCCTAAAGCCTATATCGATGCCGTCATTGAAGACGACATTGACCGCCTTGACGGAATCAAGCGCAATAAGAGCAAAATGCGGCTTTTGTTGAAAAGTCTTGCCCGCAATGAATCTACGACTGCAACAAACAAGGTGTTGAAAAACGACATCAAATCAATCGATGACGACGACATTGACCTAGATACGATAGCGAGTTATCTGGACGTATTGAAGCGTTTGTTCCTTGTTGAAAATCAGCCGCCATTCTGCAACAGGATTCGCTCGAGCATGCGGATCAAACAGGCCGAAAAACGCCATTTAGCAGACCCTTCGCTTGCCGCAGCCTTGCTAGGTGCAACACCTGCGAAGTTGATTCAGGATTTGAACACTCTTGGATTCCTTTTCGAGGCCCTATGCGAAAGGGATTTGGATGTTTACGCGCGCAGTTTCGGAGGGAAACTGTACCACTATCAGGATTACGGCAATAACGAAATTGATGCCGTTGTAGAAATGCCTGACGGCAGCTGGAATGCTTTTGAAATAAAGCTCGGCGCCAACCAAATTGACGAAGCCGCCGCAAATTTGTTGAAAGTTCGTGATGCTATTGCGAAAGACCCGCAGGGCAATCCCCCCGCAAACCTCTGCATGATTTGTGGACTGAGTAACGCCGCCTACCGCCGCCCGGACGGAGTTTTCGTTGTACCTATAACGGCACTAAAACCGTAAGAGAAATAGCCTCATCAATAGAGATAAGTGCTTTTTTTTGTGACATAATTCTCTAAATGTACTATATCGTGTTTTGTACTTTTTGTATTTTAGTCCATTTGGGCGAAAGCCGTGTCGAACTTGTAAAGGGAAGACTATAAAAAACGCCCTGCCATAACCGGGCCTGCGGACAAAAAGTTGGACACAATTGAGGTCCGTACATGCCCTATTACTCCTTATCACAGATTGCCAAGGCACTGAAAACATATCACGATTTGAGATCGGTCTCCCGAACGGTCCAGGTGCTAGGCTATCCGACAAGAGCCCGCCTTTATTCCTGGATTCACGAGGAAGGAAAGGTCAGGACAAGAAAGCGGAAATGCAGCTATAAAAACACTTGGGAGCACCCAAGGAATCCTCCGGCAAATATTAAATTGGAGGCGATTCGAAGATGTTTCGAAAATGGCGAGAAAGTTGTAGATGTCGCCGAAGGACTCGGGTATTCGACTGCCTGCATCTATAAATGGAGACGCCTGTATCTGACAAAAGGAACCCTGGCCTTGCAAAGTTGCAACCGTAAAAAACCAAGAGGACCTCTTGAAGAGGGGAAGGACGATTTTTCCTCCGCCGAAGTTTCCGCACTGAACAGGAAAGTCCGCGACCTGGAGATGGAAGTGGCCATCCTGAAGGAGACTTTGAACATATTAAAAAAAGACCCCGGCGTTGACGTTTCCGCCTTGAACTACTTGCCAGGCTTGACCTGCCCCGCAGCGTATTCTATTACAACCTGAAGCACGCAAACGACAGGGCGATTAAGGACAGGGATTCCCTTGAATTTGTACAGATAGCCTTCCAGGCATCCAAGAAGAGGTACGGTTACAGAAGGATCCGAAAGGTATTGAAAGACGAGGGAAGGACCTTGTCTGAAAAAGTCATCCGGAGGGTGATGCGCGAGAACGGACTTGCGGCCTACCGTCCCAGAAAACGGAAGTACAGCTCGTACAGGGGCGAAATTTCGCCCGCGGTGCCCAATCTGATAAACCGCGATTTCCATGCCGACAGGCCCAATGAGAAATGGCTTACGGACATCACGGAGTTCCCCCTTTCCGACGGCAAGTTGTACCTGTCTCCGATGATAGACTGCTTCGACGGAAAACCCGTATGCTGGACTATAGGCGAAAGCCCCGATTCGAGGCTAGTGAACCGAATGCTGGACAAGGCCTTAGGGCAGCTCCACGACGGAGAAAAGCCGATCGTGCATACGGACCGGGGATGCCATTACAGATGGCCGGGATGGATAAAGCGGATGAACGATGCGGAGCTGAAACGGTCAATGTCGAAGAAAGGCTGCTCTCCCGACAACTCCGCCTGCGAGGGCTTCTTCGGCATCGTAAAGAACGAATTGTTCTACAATCGTGACCTGGCTGGCGTCACCAAAAACGAATTCAAAAAGGAACTGAATGAATATTTGGAGTGGTTCTGCAAGGATAGAATAAAGATGAGTCTTGGCGGAATGAGCCCCGATGATTACAGAAAAAGTCTAAATTTAATCTAACTAATCTGTCCAAGAAAAAGTCCGCAGCC